>CAZHLE010000033.1:11682-23469 GCA_964533065.1 uncultured Woeseiaceae bacterium
TGCCAAGACGGAGACCGCTGGTGACAAACGGCGATTGCGGGTCATTCGGCACCGCGTTCTTGTTCACCGTGATATTGGCCCTGCCAAGAGCTGCATCGGCCGCTTTGCCCGTGATGCCCTTGTCGATCAGGCTGACCAGCATCAGGTGATTGTCAGTCCCGCCGGAAACGATCGGGTAGCGGCGTTCAGCAAGTGTGGCGGCCATGACTTTCGCATTCGCGCAAACCTTCGTCTGGTAGTCCTTGAACTCAGGCGACATCGCCTCTTTCAGCGCCACAGCCTTGGCGGCAATGACGTGCATCAGCGGTCCGCCCTGAGTTCCCGGGAACACGAGCGAATCGAATTTTTTTGTTAACGCGTCGTTCTTGCGCGCCAGGATTAAGCCGCCGCGCGGGCCGCGCAAGGTCTTGTGCGTCGTTGTGGTAACGACATCGGCGACCGCAATCGGACTCGGGTAATGGCCGGTCGCTACCAGCCCCGCGACGTGCGCCATGTCCACCATCAGGTAGGCACCGACGCTGTCGGCAATTTTCCGGAATCGTTGCCAGTCGACGACACGCGAGTAAGCCGAGAAACCGGCCACGATCATGCGCGGCTTGTGCTCGGTCGCGAGCTGCTGCACCTGGTCGTAGTCGATTTCGCCGGTTTTGGCCACCAGCCCGTACTGATAAGCGTTGTAGAGCTTGCCCGAGAAATTGACCTTGCTGCCATGCGTGAGATGCCCGCCCTCGGCCAGGCTCATGCCCAGCACGGTATCACCGGCATCCAGCAGCGCCATGTAGGCGGCCGCGTTGGCCTGGGATCCGGAATGTGGTTGCACGTTCGCGTAATCTGCCGCGAACAGTTTTTTGGCACGTTCGATCGCCAGCGATTCGACGACGTCGACGAATTCGCAACCACCGTAATAGCGCTTGCCCGGATAACCTTCCGCATATTTGTTGGTCAACACGGACCCCTGCGCGGCCATCACGCGGGGACTGGCGTAATTCTCGGACGCGATCAGCTCGATGTGCTCCTCCTGGCGCCGGTTTTCATCGGCCATGGCTCGTGCTACTTCGGGATCAAAGGTGTCGAGGGACGTGTATGTATCAAACATCAGGTAGGAGGCTCCGGGGCGAGGCGTTGCGAGGACGCGATGTTACTGCCTGGTCGGCCGCGACGAAAGACTGCACGACACGTGTCCAGGCCCTCGCCAGGTTCCGCCGGTTGTAACCGCCGCCGCCGGTGCCGACAATCCTGCCGCCGCAATGCCGGTCGGCAATGCGGCACAGCGCTGCCGCGGCGTTAGCATGCGCCTGTTCCGTATAGCAAAGATGGGTTATCGGGTCGCCCTCAAGGCTGTCCGCACCGCACTGAAAAAGTATGAATTCAGGCTTCGCTTCCTCGAGGTAGCTCTCGACACGCGCCCATTCGCGATTGAACTCCACATCCCCGGCGCCGGGCGCCATGGGGATATTGAGCTTGGTGCCGCGCGCCCTGCCCGTGCCGGTCTCCTCTGCCGCACCCGTACCCGGATACAGGAAGCGGCCATCTTCGTGAATGTCAGCGAATAAGAGGTCTGGATCATCTTCGAAGCCGTAAAACATGCCATCGCCATGATGCGCATCGATATCGACGTAGGCGATGCGTTGCAGGCCATACTTGCGGCGCAGGTACTCAACGGCCACACCACAATCGTTGAATACACAAAACCCGGCGGCCCGATCGCGCGCCGCATGATGCAGGCCGGCGATGGGCACAAAGGCGCGCTTGCAGCTGCCCTGCATCACGGCATCGACCGCTGCCAGCGTGGTCCCCACGACATCCGAGGCCGCATCAAATATTCCGGCGATGGCCGGCGTATCGCCCTGGTCGATATAGCCATGCCCCTGCTCGGACTTCAGCGACACCAGGTTGATGTATTGAGCCGTGTGGAACAGCAACAACTCGTCAACCGTGGCACGATTCGGGCGCCCATAACGGATTGCATCGCCGAGCCCGGCATTGGCCAGCTCATTCTGGAATACATCGTGCCGGTCGAGACCAAAAGGGTGCGGATCGCCAAATCCATAATTGGCCAGCGCACTTCCCTTGTAGACAAGCACCGAATCGCTCATTGCGTGCGACTTCTTGTTGTTTGCTATCGGCGCAGCATACCGGATAATGCGCCTTGCATAACTATCTACGGACTGAAATGGCGCAATACATCTACACCATGAATCGCGTGGCCAAGGTTGTCCCGCCGAAGCGATTCATTATTAAGAATATTTCCCTGTCATTTTTCCCGGGCGCCAAGATCGGCGTGCTCGGGCTTAACGGTTCGGGCAAGTCGACCGTACTTCGCATCATGGCTGGCCTGGACGCCGAATTCGAAGGCGAAGCGCGACCGCAGCCCGGCATCCGGATTGGCTATTTGCCGCAGGAGCCCGAGCTCGATACCAGTAAGGACGTGCGTGGCAATGTCGAGGAAGGTGTGGCGGAGACCAAGGCCTTGCTAACTCGCTTTGATGAGATCGCAATGAAGTTCGCCGAGCCGATGAGCGATGATGAAATGAACGCGCTTCTGGAGGAACAAGGCAAACTACAGGACGCTATCGAGACGGCCGGCGCGTGGGAACTGGACCGAAAGCTTGAAATCGCCGCCGATGCGCTGCGGCTGCCACCCTGGGACGCGGATGTCGGCAAAATATCCGGCGGCGAAAAACGCCGCGTTGCTCTTTGTCGACTGTTGCTGTCTCAGCCGGACATGCTGCTGCTGGATGAGCCGACCAATCATCTCGATGCCGAGTCAGTCGCCTGGCTGGAACGCTTTCTGCATGAATACCCGAGCACCGTGATCGCGGTCACCCACGACCGCTATTTCCTCGATAACGTGGCTGGCTGGATTCTCGAACTCGACCGCGGCCAGGGTATTCCATGGCAGGGCAACTACTCCTCGTGGCTGGAGCAAAAGAGCAACCGTCTCGCGAATGAAGAGGCCGGTGAAAAAGCGCGCCAGAAAGCCATGCAGACCGAGCTCGAGTGGGTGCGCTCGAACCCGAAGGGACGCCAGGCCAAGTCCAAGGCGCGGTTACGGCAGTTCGAGGAAATTTCGTCGGTCAATTACCAGAAGCGCAACGAAACCAATGAAATCTACATTCCGCCCGGTCCGCGACTTGGCGACGTCGTTATCGAAGTCAGCGGCCTGAAGAAAGGTTTCGGCGACCGTTTGCTGATCGACGACCTTAGTTTTCAGTTGCCGGCCGGCGGCATCGTTGGTGTCATCGGCCCGAATGGTGCCGGCAAAACGACCCTGTTCCGCATGATCACCGGCGCCGAGAAACCCGACGCCGGCAGCATCCGGCTCGGAGATACCGTGCAGCTTTCCAGCGTTGATCAGTCTCGCGACAGCCTCGACGACAGCAAGACCGTCTGGGAGGAAATCTCCGACGGACTCGACCTGATCAAAGTAGGCAATTATGAAACGCCGTCGCGACAATACGTCGGCAGGTTTAATTTCCGTGGCGCCGAACAGCAGAAAAAGATCGGCATCCTGTCGGGAGGTGAACGCAATCGCGTGCACCTCGCCAAGATGCTGAAGTCCGGCGGCAACCTGTTGTTGCTCGACGAGCCGACCAACGATCTCGACGTCGAAACATTGCGTGCACTCGAAGAAGCGCTGCTTGAGTTTCCGGGCTCCGCAGTCGTGATCTCACACGATCGATGGTTTCTGGATCGAATTTGCACCCATATCCTGGCGTTCGAGGGAGACTCGGTCGTGAACTGGTTCGCCGGCAACTATGCGG
This sequence comes from uncultured Woeseiaceae bacterium, assembly GCA_964533065.1. GTDB lineage: Bacteria > Pseudomonadota > Gammaproteobacteria > Steroidobacterales > Woeseiaceae > UBA1847. Next base: position 15,447 of record CAZHLE010000033.1, read on the forward strand.
ATTACGAAGCCGACCGAAAACGCCGTCTCGGTGACGATGCGGACAATCCGCATCGCATCAAGTACAAACGGCTGGAGGGCTAGCAGCGCCGATGAATCTCCTGGTTGCCAGCGCCGTCTTCGCACTAATCGCGTTGCTGTTCCTGCGCGCAATGCTGCGCGAGATCCGTCGCGGTCGCGTATTGCGCGCTGGTGGTTCCGCGGCACTGTGTGCGGCAACCGCCGCGATCGGGACCGCCGGGGTGATGCTGTATGTCAGTTACCTCGGCTACCAGCGGCTCACGGCCGAACAAATGGTGGCGGAAATCGAGTTCGTACAATCCGGCGCTGAGGAATACACGGCGCGACTCATGATTGACGGTCAAATCGATCGACTGTTGCCGCTCTCCGGCGACGAGTGGCAACTCGACGCACGCGTGCTGACCTGGAAACCGCCCGCAACGGTTCTCGGCCTCGAACCCGTCTACCAGCTGGAACGACTCAGCGGGCGTTATACATCGGTCGATCGCGAACGCAGCGCGCCGCGCACCGTGCACTCGCTGGCTGAAGAGCGGCCGCTCGACCTGTGGAGCCTCGCTCGCAATTTTCCGGCATTCACACCGGGCATGGATGCGTACTACGGTACGGCGACTTACCTGCCCATGGCGGACGGCGCGCGCTTTCGGGTCACGTTGAGTCGCGACGCATTGATCGCCCGCGCCGTGAACGAGCCGGCTCGCGAAGCCATCGGCGACTGGGGCCAGAAACAGGAATGATTCCGGGATTATGTTAATGCCGTCAAATGCAATCCAGCGCATCGGGCATACTCGGCTAGCTGGTTGATTTAACTGATGGAATTGGCAAGCATCAACGACGAGCGACTATGACACACGTTCTGGACAGGGATCAGGGGCTGCAGGTCGAAGACGGCGAGCGGCTGGGGCTCGAATGTCCGTACTGCGGCGTGTTTGCGCATATGAGCCCACAGTCCATACCGGCCGTCGATGAGCTACTGCGGGACCAGCCGAAACACGTTGGGCTGGTGTTTCAGTGCGATGCCTGCAAGGCGCCCGTTTTCCTGCGCTTTGCAGTTCGCAATTACACGGCAAACCAGGTCGAGCTGTACCGGCATTTCGTCGAGCTCGAAAGGCCGAAAGAGCGCTTCGCGTTCTCCTATCTTCCCAAGCACACCGAGGTACTGTTTCGCGAAGCCCTGGCCTGCTATTCGACCAACAGTTTCAATGCATTCGCTTCCATGTGTCGCCGCTCGGCTGCCAGCGCCTTCGCGGCGCTGGGCGAAGGCGGCAAAATGCACGCGTTCGACGAAGTCATAACCGCGCAACAGATCGCGGGCATCGACGATGATTGCTTTGCGCCGATCAAGATCGTGCTGTTTGAAGCCAGTGAAGAACACGATTTGCCGCTGCTGAACCGCGCAGAGGCCGGCATCCTGCTTGAAGTGATGAAGGATATGTTCTACCAGTGCTTCGTGCGGCGCGGCAAACTGACGCGCGCCATCAAGGTGCGGCGATTCTTCGTCGAGGAAAGCCAGTCCGATCTCGCTACCTCCGCCTGACAAAAAGGGGTCAGAGCCCTTTTTTTCCCAAATACGGCCTGCCACATATGGTCGAGAAAGGGCTCTGACCCCTTTTGGGGGTTAGCCGATCGCGACCCGCGCGTTGCGGAACATGCGCAGCCATGGGCCATCTTCACCCCAGCCGGCGGGATGCCAGGAATTCTGTATGGTCCGCGCGACGCGCTCCGGGTGCGGCATGATGATCGTGACACGACCATCCTCGTTCGACAGAGCACAGATGCCGTCCGGGGAACCGTTCGGATTCGCCGGATAATGGTCCGCAACGTTGCCGTAGTTATCCACGTAGCGGGCGGCGATCAGGTGTGACGCAGCGTAACGATCCGAGTCATCGGCGAAGACGACGCGACCTTCACCGTGTGCGGTCGCGATCGGCAAGCGCGAACCCGCCATGCCGTCGAGGAAAATCGATGGGCTCTGCAAAATTTCGACCAGGCTCAGGCGCGCCTCAAACTGCTCCGACTTGTTGCGGTGAAATCGTGGCCAGTGGCGCGCGCCCGGAATCAGTTCATTAATCTGCGCCAGCATCTGGCAGCCGTTGCACACTCCCAGTGCAAACGTATCGTCGCGAAAAAAGAACTCGGCGAACTGATCACGCATCTGATCCTGGTACAGAATGGACTTTGCCCAGCCACCGCCCGCACCCAGTACGTCACCGAAGGAGAAGCCACCACAGGCGACCAGACCATGGTAATTCGCGAGGTTGTCGCGCCCCTGCTGCAAGTCGCTCATGTGCACGTCGACGGCGATAAAGCCCGCGCGCATGAAGGCGGCGGCCATTTCATACTGACTGTTCACTCCCTGCTCGCGCAATATGGCAACGCGCGGACCGCCGGCCGCCCGGTACGGCCGTGCGATATCGTCGGCCGGATCGAATGTCAGCGCAGCGTGCAGACCCGGATCCTTGTCATCGAGTATGCGTTCGTATTCCTGCTTTGCGGTCACCGGATTATCACGCAAGGCCTGAATCCGGGAGCTCGTTGCCGACCATTGCCGCTGCATCTCTGCACGATCCAGTTGCAGTAATATTTCATTGTCGCGACGCACGGTCAGCGATTGTCGGCTGTTGTCGACACGACCAATCGCCGTGGCGCTGGCGCCGGTCCGATCCAGCACCATCTGCACTTGCGTAAGCTTGGTTTTTTCCACCTGGACCACGGCACCCGCCTCCTCGTTGAAGAGTTGGCACAACAGCTGCTGGTCGGACCCGGACAGCTGCAAATCAATGCCGAGACGGCTGGCAAACATCATTTCCGCGAGTGTCGCGAGCAGTCCGCCGTCGCTGCGATCGTGATAGGCCAGCAGCATGCCGCGACCAATCAACTCCTGAATTGCAGCGAAGAAATTCTTCAGCAACTTAGAATCATCGAGATCCGGCGTCTCGCCGCCGCTACGCTGGTACACCTGCGCGAGGCATGAGCCGCCCATGCGATTCCTGCCCTGACCGAGATCCAGCAACAACAGGTAACTCGAACCATCCACACGTTGCAGTTCCGGAATCAGATGCCTGCGCACATCGATGACCGGCGCGAAGGCGGTTACGATGAGCGACACCGGCGCAACGACAGCGTATTCCTGCTCACCGTGTATCCAGCGCGCCTGCAAAGACAGCGAATCCTTGCCAACCGGAATCGCGACACCAAGTTCGCGGCAGAACCTGTCGCCGACCGCCTTGACCGTATCAAACAGCTGCGCATCCTCTCCGGCATGTCCGGCGGCCGCCATCCAGTTGGCGGACAGCCTGATCTTGCTGATATCGGCGATCGGAGCCGCGGCGATGTTGGTAATCGCCTCGGTGACGGCCATGCGGCCCGACGCCGGCGCGTTCAGGACCGCCAGCGGCGAGCGCTCACCCATCGCCATGGCTTCGCCCGTATAGCCGGTATAAGTGGTGGCGGTTATCGCGACATCGCTGACCGGGACCTGCCACGGACCGACCATCTGGTCGCGAACGCTCAAGCCACCCACGGTTCGATCGCCGATATGAATCAGGAAAGACTTGTCAGCCACTGCAGGAAAGCGCAAGACACGATTGACAGCTTCCTGGAAATCGATACCCGACAGATCGAGCTGGCCGATCGTGCGTGGCTCGCGACGCACGTCGCGAGTCATTTTCGGCGGATTCCCTAGCAACATCGACATCGGCATCGCGACCGGTTGATTGCTGAACTCGCGATCGTTCACGCGCAGTATCTGGTCGTCAGTCAGCGTACCAATGACCGACACCGGGCAACGCTCGCGCGCACAGATTTCCTTGAAGGCGTCGACCCGGTCCGCGGCGATGACCAGCACATAGCGCTCCTGCGCTTCGTTGCACCAGATGCCCATGGGCGACATGCCAGGCTCGGCATTCGCAATATCGCGCAGCTCGATCTCTGCGCCGTGCTGGCTGTGATTGACCGCCTCCGGCACCGCATTCGATAAACCGCCCGCGCCCACGTCGTGAATCAACAGGATCGGATTCGACGCGCCTTTTTGCCAGCAGCGATCGATGACTTCCTGCGCACGTCGCTGCATTTCCGGATTTCCACGTTGTACCGAGGCAAAATCCAGGTCTTCGCTGCTGCTGCCGTTGGCCAGGCTGGATGCGGCGCCGCCGCCGAGTCCGATCAGCATGGCCGGTCCGCCAATGACCACGAGCTTCGCGCCCACGGGAACATCGATTTTGCGCGCGTGCTCGGCACGCACATTGCCGAGGCCGCCGGCAATCATGATCGGTTTGTGATAGCCGCGAATCTCGTTATCCGGAAGTCCCGGCACGCGACTTTCATAACTCCTGAAATAGCCGAGCAGGTTTGGCCGGCCGAATTCGTTGTTGAATGCCGCGCCGCCAAGCGGGCCCTCGATCATGATGTTGAGCGGCGACGCCATGCGCTCTGGGTGGGGGAAATCGAATTCCCAGGGCTGCGCGAAACCCGGGATGCGCAAATGCGAAACGGTGAATCCGGTGAGGCCCGCCTTGGGTTTGGCGCCGAGGCCAGTCGCCCCTTCATCACGAATTTCACCACCAGAACCGGTCGCTGCGCCCGGAAAAGGTGATATCGCGGTCGGGTGATTGTGCGTCTCCACCTTCATAAGAATCTGCACCGGCTCATCGGAGTAGTAGTACTCACGATCGTTATCGGCCGGCATGAGGCGCGCGGCTTCTGCACCTTCGATAACGGCTGCGTTGTCAGAGTACGCAGAGATGATACCGGCAGGACTGGCCTCGGTGGTCGAACGAATCATGCCGAACAGGCGCTCTTTCTGCGGCTCGCCGTCAATAATCCAGTCTGCATTGAAAATCTTGTGTCGGCAGTGTTCTGAATTGGCCTGCGCGAACATCATCAACTCGGCATCGGTGGGATCGCGCCCGAGCTTGCTGTAGTTGTCAGCGAGGTAGTCGATTTCCTGCGCGGTCAATGCAAGGCCAAGATCGATGTTGGCGTTCAGCAATGCGCTTTTGCCAGCCTTCGACAGCGCGATCGTTGCCACCGGAGTTGCGTCACGTGCGGCAAACAATGCCGCCGCATCTTCGCCATTCAGGAATACGTCCTCGGTCATACGATCGTGCAACAGCGCCGCCAGCGCGCCGAGATCACCGTCAGACACGGCCGTTTTGAATTGCAATCCGTAACAAATGCCACGTTCGATGCGAGCAACGGAGTCCAGCTTGCAGGCGTGCGCGATATCGGTCGCCTTGCTGGACCAGGGTGATATGGTGCCGGCGCGCGGCAGAACGTAAAGCGTGGTCGCGCCCTTGCCAAGGTTGCCAGCCTTTTCATCCGACAGCAGCAGGGCATTGAGACGTTGCTTGAGCTCGGCACTCAGGTTTGAATGCAGGCCGACAAAATAGCAATAACGTGCGACCACGGAGCGAACGCGCGGCTCCGCCTGCAGCAAAGTCCCAAGTAATTTCGCGAGTCGAAAATCTGACAGCGCAGGCTGCCCGGCCAGCTCAAGCATTAAGAGTTGTTGTCTCTCGGCGTGTAAATCGGGACGGGAAACTGGGCGACGTTGCCCTCCAGTTTGGAAATCTTGCTGGCGCCCTGTTTGTCGACGAGATCGATGCGAATCACCGAGTGCATCGGCAGGTAAGTGCGCTTGACGTGTGCAAACTCGGATTTGATCCTTTCTTCGCTGGGATCCAGCACCACGGTCGTGCGCTCGCCGAAAACGAGCTTTTCTACCGACACGAAGCCAAACAGATCGCCATGGCTGACGTCGCGGGCGTAGATCTCGTAGACCTGCCCCTGGCTCATGAACACAACCCTGTAAAGATTTTGCTTGGTCACTATGCCCACCTTGAAGGCCGCGTAGTTTAACGAAAACCATGAAACTTGGCCCGGCATTCTGGAATTCGAAGAATCGGTTCGAATGTGGGCTTTTTTTCTCATATTTGGAAACCCGGTCCGGCCGAAGTCGTTGATTATGTGAACTACGCCGCAGCGTAACACCTTGTTTCTCTCCAATATCCGTCTGTCATGGCACTGCAACTCGAAATCGTCAGCGAACACCGCGACCTGGTCGGCGACGACGCCGTGCGCGTGTTTCGCGAGCAAGGCGGCACCATCGGCCGCTCGCTGCAGAACGACTGGATATTGCCGGACCCGGATCGATTCATTTCCGCACGCCATGCCACGATCGATTTCAAGGGCGGCGTCTATTACCTTGCCGACACCAGTTCCAATGGCGTCTATATCAACGGCGACTGCGAACCGCTGGGCAAAGGCAATCCACGCCGGCTGTTCAACGGCGACGTCATCCGTCTCGGTGACTTTGTCATCAATGTCTCGGTTGACGAAGGCGAAAGCCTGGTTATTCCGTTGCACAAACCGTCTTCCGATGTGACCGACCACAGTGGCTCGCTGGTGGACCTGGATCCGCTAAAGACCGGCATGATGCTCCTCGATGAGGATGCGCTGACCGGCGATGCGGCGTTCCAGTCGGCACTGTTCGGCAGCCACACAGAGACCGGGGTAGCCGAAGCCGCAGCGAATGCTCAGCCAACCGCAAGACCCCGCCCCATCGCGCCGCCGCCGTCCAGCGATCTTGAGTCTCGCGAACTGATCGACGCGTTTCTCGACGGGCTGGGACTCAACCGTCGCGAATTACAAGCGTCGGCGGATCTCATTGAAGTCATGCGCAATGCCGGTGAGGTATTGCGCGAATTCGTTGAAGGCGCAACACAATTGCTCGCGAGCCGCGCCAATCTCAAGAATGCCTTTCGCCTCGACCAGACCACCGTCCTGCCGAGGCAAAACAACGCGTTGAAACTGTCAGCCAACACGGCCGACTCGATCATGCAACTGCTGGTCGGCAAGGAAGGCGAATACCTCGGCCCGCGCGACTCGGTGCGGGAAGTTTGCCGCGACCTGCTGTTTCACCAGGACGCGTTTCTCGATGCGATGAACAATGCGTTTCTCGAATTCTCCGATCGCTTCGACCCGGAAGAATTGCAGGTCGTGTTTGATCGCACGCTCGGCACCGGCATATGGGCAAAACTCACTAACAAGTACCGGTACTGGGCGTTGTACGGCGACCTGTACCCTATCCTGACCGAGAAAGGCGGCGGCCGCTTTCCGCAAATGTACGCTGAGGAATTTGTGCGTGCCTACGAGCGACAGATTGCCGAGTTCAAGCGTCTTGGAGGCCTTGACGAACATCTGAAAGCGACCGTGGTGCTCGACAAGCAGCACTACAATCCTTTGGCGGCAGCCAGTGACGACCAGGCCGAGGAAGCCGACAACTAGCCGGTGCGGTTCTGGCGATTCGCGATCAGGCTTTCAACGACTGCCGGATCGGCCAGCGTCGATGTGTCGCCAAGCTCCGCAAAATCATCCGCCGCTATCTTGCGCAAGATTCGTCGCATAATCTTCCCCGAGCGCGTCTTCGGCAAACCGGGCGCCCATTGAATCAGGTCCGGCTTGGCGATCGGCCCGATTTCCTTGCGCACCCATTGCTGCAATTCAGCGCGTAATGCATCGCTGGCCGTCACGCCCTGCATCAGGGTCACGTAGGCGTAGATGCCCTGCCCCTTGATGTCATGCGGGTAACCGACAACCGCCGCCTCGGCGACATCCTTGTGCGCCACCAGCGCGCTCTCGACTTCGGCGGTGCCCATGCGATGTCCGGAAACATTCAGCACATCATCGACACGTCCTGTGATCCAGTAGTAGCCGTCGGCATCGCGACGCGCGCCATCACCAGTGAAATACGCGCCTTCGAAGGTCGAGAAATACGTGTCGAAGAAGCGCTGGTGATCGCCGTAGATCGTACGCATCTGGCCCGGCCAGCTGTCGCGCAGGATCAATACGCCGCTGGCCGCGCCCGACAGCATCTTGCCTTCGCCATCGACGATCGCGGGCTGTATGCCGAACAGCGGCTTGCTCGCCGAGCCGGGCTTTAACGCCGTCGCACCCGGCAGCGGGCTGATCAGGATGCCACCCGTTTCGGTCTGCCACCAGGTATC
>CAZHLE010000034.1:0-12437 GCA_964533065.1 uncultured Woeseiaceae bacterium
CAATGCACCGTAACGATCGTCCATGATCTTGAACGCGAGTGCGCGCAGGGGCCTGTCCGGGTCGACAATGGCGACACCGCCTGTTTCGTTGCCTTCGAGGTCAACTTCGGGCTGCGGCACGACTTCCATCGGGTTCGGCAGATAGTCAACTACTCCATTAAGAACATTCTGTATTCCCTTGTTTTTAAAGGCAGAGCCACAGAAGGTCGGGAAGAAGTGTAACGCGATCGTACCCTTGCGAATGCAGCGCTTGAGATCGGCTTCCGAAGGCATATTGCCTTCCAGGTATTGCTCGAGTAGCTCATCGTCCTCTTCGACCGCCGTCTCGATCAGTTTTTCACGCCATTCGGCGACCTGCTTCAGCATGTCCGGCGGTACGTCGGTAATTTCGTAAACGAGCGGATCGTCCGAGGATTTCCAGATCCAGGCCTTTTGCGTTACGAGGTCGACGACGCCTTTGAAATCGTCCTCGACGCCGATCGGCAGGGTCATGACCAGCGGCGTGGCCGCGAGGATGTCCTTGATCTGCTTGACGACCATAAAAAAGTCCGCGCCGATGCGGTCGAGCTTGTTAACAAATATGACGCGCGCAACTTCGGAGTCATTCGCATAACGCCAGTTGGTCTCAGATTGCGGCTCGACGCCGCCCGAGCCACAAAATACGCCGATGCCACCATCGAGCACCTTGAGCGAACGATACACCTCGATCGTGAAGTCGACGTGCCCCGGGGTATCAATGATGTTCAGTCGATGATCGTCCCAGTAGCAGCTGGTCGCGGCCGACTGAATCGTAATGCCGCGTTCCTGTTCCTGCTCCATGAAATCCGTCGTTGCAGCGCCATCGTGAACCTCACCGATCTTGTGGATCTTGCCTGTGAGTTTAAGGATGCGCTCCGTGGTCGTGGTCTTGCCCGCGTCAACGTGGGCAAAAATGCCGATATTTCGGTACTTGGTCAGGTCTGTCATGTCATGAGCTCAGTCGTCGTCTTTTCAATATCCTGGGTGTTTGCCAGTACGAAGCCGCGAACTCGCGCGCTGGCGGGAGCGGATCGGGCCGTCAAACAATGAGGATGCGTTAATCCCTGCCGGTGCCCAGATGTTCGTACATAGCAGGCTGGGTGGGCTTTCGGGCGCGGATAATAGCAGCGCAAACGCCCGTAAACCAGCGATTTCGCGGCGGATTCCGCTTATCATGCGGGGCGCCTTCGAGCCGGAAATATGATGTCCAGAACCCAGTTGTTTCTGATCCGACTGCTCGCGACCGCTGTCGCGCTGCTGATCGTGTACCTGTTGCTTCGATTTCTTTGGTTCCCCGACGGGTATTTTGCGCTGTCCGGTATCGGCAGGTTGCTGCTGGTACTGCTGGGAGTCATCGTGATTGCGGGGCCGGTTCTCTCGGCCCTGGTCTATCGGCCGGGCAAGCGTGGCCTCAAGTTCGACCTCGTGGTGCTGGCGGTGCTGGAGATCGGCATTCTCGGCTGGGCGATGCTGGAAATCGACTCGCGCCGCCCTGCGATAGTCGTGTTTGCCGTGGATCGATTCGAGCTTTTGCCATACGCCGAAATTGACGCGATGTCGGTCAGTGCCGACTTGCAGGCGAAATTGCGGGGCTTCGGACCAGAGCTTATGTACGCCGAATTACCGACGGATGGCGAGACCATGAACCGCTTGATTGACGAAACCGTGTTTGGGGGACAGCCGGACATTGATCGACGCCCGGAGTTCTGGAAACCGTATCCCGCGGGCATTGGCACACTGCGTGCGGCCGCACAGCCCCTGGCCCGGTTGCTGACGATGAGCGACGAACACGCTGTAGTGGTCCGGCGTTGGATGGAACGACAGGGAGCACCCATTGGTGACTACGTCTATCTGCCGATACGCGCACGCAGTGGTGACGGAACCATGATCGTGCATGCCGATACCGGCTACCCGGTCGACGTGCTCGCCATCGATCCCTGGGCGGATGCCCTGGACTAGGCACAGTTTGGTCACGCAATATGTCAAGGCCCTGTCGCCGTTAGCCTGAAAACCGGGTCAGAAACTGACAGGTTTGGTGGCGTTCTTGCGCAACAATCCGCGTCACGTGAACCCCTAACTCTCTGATTGTAAGTGGATTACCGGGCAAACCGCCGCAGCTGCCACTATTGGCACAGGGTTTGCAATACGGCTTGTATCAGCCACGAAGCACGGAGAGGATCATGGCGACGAGCATTATCCAGGATTGGACCAGCAGCACGGTATTGTTGAAATATCAGGAACAACGTGACGTGGAATACCGCGTCTATCGAGACAGCGCGGGGATCTTCCAGGAGATACGCGAACCCGACGGTTTGCCGCTGCACACCCAAAAGATTCCCGAGGGCATGAGGCTCGACCGGCACAGTTATGAGTTTCTGTTGCGCTACGTATTGCTCGATGTGATCAGCGCCTAGACAGAGAGTTCGCGTTGTGCCGGCTGCCAGTGGGCCAGGTTGATCTGTGCGGCACCCATGCCGAGCCCCCGGACCCAGCGCGCTGCCGCATCCAGCGAGACCCAGGTCTTGACCTTGCCTTTCTGGGTCTCGGCGGTAATCGCGCCATTCGCCGTGTTGGCTTCGATGTGGAAGCGGGCACCGCTGGCAATAATATTAATCTTCTTGATGGCGCCTGCGGCGACCATGGCCCTCAACAGTCTCTCATCCATGCTCGGTCCTCGGGAAAAAGTCCGCTTGTTCGGGGATAGGAATGCCCTGCTCATCGCAATGGCGGCGAATCAGGACTTCCACCATGTTCGCGACACTGCGATGCTCGATCGCAGCAGCTTCCCGCACGGCTTCTTTAATGGCGGGATGGATGCGCAAGTTCAGGGTGGATATCTTGGTTTTGGCCATGCGTCGCATTGTAATTTATATGTATTATGAATGTAACGCATTTTGTCTTTCCGGCACCGAATGTGCGCCCGGCCACGGCAAGTGGCGGCCCAATGGGCTAGCGTAAGTCTCATGACCCTCGACTTCGCCATTCGTTACTGGGCGCTCATCCTCGCAAGCCTGCTCGGCGTGGCCGTGCTGCTGTTTGTGCTGTACCGCCTGTATGCCGACTCGCCCCGCGGCCGGCTGCACAACCTGGCCCGGGAGCTTCACCGGAAAAAACGAGCAGCGCTGCGTGCCGAGCGGAAATTCGAGCACGCGAGGCAACGGTTCGCGAGCCTCAAAGGCCGGGAAGGAGCGGTCAGACCCACGCGGCTGAAGGCTGCCGACGAGGCCATGCAGGACGCCCGCATGTTGCAGAAGGTTGCCGATGACCTCGTGCTCGTGGCACGGCGAAAACTTCGCGACCTGATTGTTGCGGAATTCCCGCCGAACCGGCACGATGGCCTGCGCAACAGGTACCTGTAACGGAGAGTCGACATGGAACAAACCATTTTCATTATTTGCATGTTTATCGGTGTCGCCTCGACCGCGATGATTGCGGTGACGCTGTTGGCCATTGTGCTTGGCAAGGTCAAGGTCTGATTTAACCAAGGTCTGATTTAACATTAGCTGCCTCGCGGCAGCCAAAACACCCATCTAAACAATAGCTTGCGGTCAGCGAGTCCGGCTGTATTGATTTTGCATTCGATTAATATCAAAATGATATCAAATTGAAACGCTGTCAGGAGACGGAAATGATTCGTGAGATCGTTAGAAAAGTATCGTCGGGCTACCTCATGCTGGTGGTACTGGCCGTTCTGCAGATCGGATTGTGCTTTGCGATCTACAAGGCGGCAGTCGCAGCATCGGTGACCGGCATCATCGTCGCGGCAATCGCGCTGGTCATCACGGCAATCTGCTGGGCTGGCTTTTTCATGGTGCACCCGAATGAGGCCAAGGTACTGCAGCTGTTCGGCAAATACTCGGGCACCGTGCACGATGCCGGGCTCAAATGGGCCAATCCGTTTTTTTCCAAAACTGCAGTCTCAACCCGGGTGCGCAACTTCGAGAGCGGCAAATTGAAAGTGAATGACTCGCGCGGCAGCCCGATTGAAATTGCTGCGGTGGTTGTGTGGAAAGTATTCGATACCGCGGAGGCGTTGTTCGAGGTCGATGACTACGAGGAATTCGTGCACATACAGAGCGAGTCGGCGCTGCGCAATCTGTCGACCTCGTATCCCTACGAACCACACGAAGGCGAGGGGACGGCACTGCGCAGCCATCCGGCGGAGATAGCACAGGCCTTGCGCGGCGAGATCCAGGATCGTCTCGAAACTGCCGGTGTCACGGTCATCGAGGCACGCATCAGCCACCTCGCGTATTCGCCAGAAATTGCCAGCGCGATGCTGCGCCGGCAGCAGGCTTCGGCCATTATTGCCGCGCGCCGGCAACTGGTACTCGGTGCGGTCGGCATGGTCGAAATGGCGCTCGAGGAGCTCAAGAAAGGCCAGATCGTGGATCTTGATGAAGAGCGCAAGGCCGCCATGGTCAGCAATTTGCTGGTCGTGCTCTGCGGTGAGGAATCGGCCAAGCCGGTCGTCAATACCGGCTCCCTGTACAGCTGAGTGCGAATGCCGTGAGCCACACAGGATCCCGGAATGGCAGCACGTAAAGCGTTTGCACTGCGAATCGATAACAAGACTCTGGACGCGGTGCAGCGCTGGGCGAACGACGATCTGCGTAGTCTCAATGCGCAGATCGAGTTCGTGCTTCGCGAGGCCCTGCGCAAGGCGGGCCGATTGCCGAAAGCCGTCGCGGACAAGGAGGAGTAGGCGGCCGCAGTGCTAGAATCGGCGGCATGCAGAGCTTCGTGCCGTATGTGCTGGTGTTCCTGGCGATCTTTATCGCCGCCTGCATCGCCTACATTGCCTGGGAGTTGTCCTCTGACAAAGACGACCCCGGCGACCGCTGATCCCTGAATCTTAGTGCCGGCTCCGGGTACCGCCATCCGCCTTGCCTCGCGAGGGACTTGCTTCCTTGCCGGACGACGCGGAGCGAGAGCTCGTAGTTGCGTGTGGCTGGCTGGCGCGCGAGGGCTGACTCGAGTAAGAGCGTTCCGGGCCTGAGCGCGGCGCGACCTGGCTGGAGCGTGACGGCGGGGCCGAAAAAGTTCGTTCCGGGCTCGGGCGTGATGCCTGGCTGGCGTAAGTTCGTTCCTGGCTCGGGCGCGTCGCTTCACTCGAGTAAGAGCGTTCCGGGCTCGGGCGCGACGCCTGCGTCGAGCGCACCTGGGTCTGCCGCGGGTTCGTCGCCACAGGCTTGCTTTCGTTCACTTGCCGTTGCGCCGACCGCGCCTCGCCCGAGCGCTCGCGAAAACGGATATCCGACGTGCTCGTGATCGCCTTGCTGCTGGTACGCGCCGTACTCACAGTGCGCGACTGAGTCGTCCTGACGGCATCACGCTCCTGAAACTGGATATCGGACCGTTTGTCTACGGGCTGCCTGGCAACGGCCTGACGCGACGCTGACTGGCCCGATACAGACTGACGCGACGCAGACGGCTGGTAAGCACTCGAGCGTGTTGCCTTACCCGGGTACTGGCGGCTGCGTGTCACGCGCTGGTCGTGATGACTGACAGTGCTGCGGGAGTGCGGGTACCAGTGGTTGCCATGATGACCGGAGTGGCCGCCATAGTAATAGTTGTTGTGCACGTGCACATTGGGATGGCGATACCAGTGATTGTGATAGTAGTGATGGCCGTAGTACGGATGCCCGTAATAGCTGTGGTGGTAGACATGCAAACTGCTGGTGTACCAGCCGAGGGTAAACGCCGTTGTTACACCCCAGAAATAGCCATGGCGGAACGCATAGCCATACGGGTACGGGTAGTAATACACGGGATAGGGGCGCGGATAGTAATAGTAGGCCGGCCGCGGCTGGTAAACCACGACTCGCTCCGGCTCGTAATACGGCACGTAGATGACGTCTTCGGCGACCGGCTTGATCTCAATTACGCCGTCGTTCTGCGTAACTGTCTGGCGCGAATCGCTTTGCAGGTTGCCCGCCGCGTAGGCACGATCACGGAACGATTCCACGGCGGCAATGACATCGGCCTGCTGGGCGACAACGGCTTCGCCGAGTCTCCAGGTCTGGTCGAGTTCATCGGTCAGCAATTCGATGAATTCCGGGTAATTGAGCAGCGCCACCACCGAATCGTCCCAGTCTTCGTCAGGCTTGAGTGAAGCGTCGTTCTTCAGGTCCTCGAGAAAGCGTTGCGCCTGCACCAGCTGTAGTGGGTAGGTGGTCGCCGGCAGAACGATCGCCAGCAAATCGTCCGGATAAAGGGCAATCGGCCCGACGAGATCCGCCAACTCGGTGCCAGACAACAGCGGTATTTCCTCAGTTGCAGCGCTGGCGATGCTTTGTCCGGCATCGTCTACCGGCACCTGGGCGGTGCTGATCGCCGGCACGGACAGCAACAACGCAAAAAGCGAGCCCGCAAAACCTGATTTCCTGAGCGCTTGCCTGTCCATTTTCGCCTCCGAATCCGGGTATGTGTGCCGGATTTGTTGATTCGAGGCCAAGACTAACCCTGTCAAGCTGAACCGACGCTTAACCGTCAGTCATCTCCGCCGTGCCAGCCAATGAACTTCCAGCCATCGGCCGTACGCACGAGGACGTCGGTATACCGGCCATTGTTGGTTTTGACCTTGCCCTCCTTGTCCTGGTAGGCGCTGCTGTAGAGGTAGTGCACAACCGCGGTATCTTCGTGGATAACGATTTCGAGCGGGTACAGTTCGTGCGCGACGAGGTTACCCTGTTCATCTGCGAACCGGTCCCACATCTGGGTGGACGATTTTGAGCGTGGTGCCGGTGAGTCCTTGCCCCAGCCATGGAAGCCGTCGGCGAGCATGCGATCGATCCAGTCCTTGTCGCCGTCTTTCTCGGCCTCCCACTGCGCCTCGACCACGATCCAGACGTTGGTCGCATCGTCGAATCCGCCGGCCGGATCTTGCGCATTGGCAGTGCCGAGAAGAACCAGGAGAGATGCAGCGATTGCAAACCTGAGATTTTCGAGTGCGTTCATTGTCAGACCCCAAACCGAGACGCCAGCAGGAGTGCAGAGTTTAGTCGCATCGCCGAGGCGCGACAAACGAATTCGTGTCTAAATGGTACCCAGCGCCAACGATCGAAGTTGGTTGACGTCGGCTACACCGATCGGGCGTTGCACATCGCTGTCATACAGGCTTTTAAGTTCGCCCGGCGAAAGATAGTCTGGGTGATGGATTTCGACAATGGTCGCGTAGTCAAAAGATTCCGCGCCCTGTTGCAACCGGAGCCGGTACGCGTGCATCGCCAACTCGACGGTTTTTTCAATCTGCATCAGGCGATTGATCATTTGATCCGTCGTGTCCAGCGCCAGCGTGCCGACGTACAGCGTCGATTTGCGAATCTCATAGCCGCTTGACTTCAGGGTCGCGCCGATGGAATGTCCTGCGAGGATGTCGGCATGTGCCGCCGTTAATGCGGGCGCCTTCGGCTCATCAAATCGCACGACCGCGAATGTGCGGCAGGTCTTGCGACGACCTTCGAGACTGTACAGGCTGGACCGTCTCAGGCCGGCTCGGTATTCAATAACATCGATACCGAATGAGCCAAAGCGTTGTTCAATCCGTTCGCTGTTCAAGGACTCGGGCTCTACAGCGCAGGCGTCGAGGGCCGTGGCAATGCTGGCGGGAGCATCAGGATTCAGGTGCATGGTGGCTTTGGCGGCTGACTTGTCGCGCACCTTAACCTGTGGCTCGCGGCGCGTAAAGTTATGCGCGCGTCGGGCTATACTGCGGTCTACGAGGCAATACGGAGACACACCATGTCGCATAACATCGCGTGCTATCGCTGTGGCGCATCGTTGGCATCCCTGTCATTGCCGTTTTCACGCCAGGACGAGTGTCCCGAGTGTCAAAACTATCTGCATGTCTGCAGAATGTGCCGGTACTTCGATGCGCGCGTGCCGCGGCAATGCCGCGAAGACGGTGCCGAAGAGGTGCGCGAAAAGGAGCGACTGAATTTCTGTGACTGGTTCAAGCCGAGTGCGACGGCCTTCGATGTCGCCGGCAGGAACGCCGCGGATGAAGCGCGATCGGCCGCGGAGGATTTATTCAAATGAGTGCTGCCCGATATGCCGATTGACCGCCGCCGTTTTCTGATGCTTGCCGCCGCTCTCAGTCTTCCGGCCTGTGCAGGCCCGCAAAAAGTTGCGACGCCCGGTGTGCCGCGCAGTACGTTTGACGAGGATGCAACGGCCGATGAGGTGCTCGCTGGCGTGGATCTCGCCGGCAAGCTGGTCGTCGTTACCGGCTGCACCTCCGGTATCGGTTTTGAGACGATGCGGGCGCTGGCCGCTCGCGGCGCCTGGTTGGTCGGCACCAGTCGCAGCCTTGAATCAGCCACCGCTGCCTGCAAGGCGGTACCGGGTCAGACAACACCACTGCAACTGGAATTGTCGGACTTCAGGTCTGTAGTTGATTGTGCCAATGCCATTCGCTCGATCAATGCACCGCTCGACATCCTGATCTGCAACGCCGGCTACCTGGGTGCCGGCGGCGCACCGCAGCGGGTTGACGGCATCGAGCGACACTTCGCCATCAACCACCTCGGGCATTTCGTGTTTGTCAACCGATTGCTCGGGCGCCTCTACATGGCAGACCAGGGTCGCATCGTCGTGGTCGCCAGCCGCACGGCCTATACAGCGGCGCCCGCGGCAGGTATCGAGTTCGACAACCTCGATGGCCACCGCGATTACGAGGATCGTCGTGCTTACGGTCATTCCAAGCTCGCCAACGTGCTGTTCGCCTTACAGCTCGGAACGCTGCTTCGCGGTACGCGAATCACGGCCAACGCCCTGCATCCCGGGGTCATCAATACCGAGATCGATCGCAATATGAGTCGCTTCATGCAGGCCGGTTTCGCCGCGGCGACAATGCTCGGCTATGGCAAGTCCGTCGCTCAGGGTGCGGCAACCAGTTGTTACGTTGCGACCAACCCGGCTCTCGGCGCAACCAGCGGCCAGTACTTCGAGGACTGCAACGCCGTGACCATAGTCGGCGAAGGTCACCTGCATAATGCCGACATGGCGGCCAGGCTTTGGCAGGTCAGCGAAGACCTGTCGCGTGAATACCTGGTTACGCACCGCGGTCCGGATCTGAACGATTTCGAGAAAGCCGCGAAGAAACGCCGGGAGTAGGCACGTGAATCATCGTATCGGCCGACTCGTTTTTGGCTTTGCCGTTGGATTTTTGTTCGCGTTCCTCGCGTATCGCTGGGTTGCGGACACGAGCCCAAGCTCCGAACGTGCGGAACAGGAACGCGTGGTGCTGGCTTCGCGCGCGGTATTGCAATCGACTCTCGACATCGGTCCGCTGGAGCTTGTCGACCCGCTGCAGCCGGACCGCGTCGTCGGTAAGGCTTACGTGTACCCGGCGGGCAGGGGATGGGAAGTGTCGGGTTTTTATCGCCGTAGCGCACAGGACCTTTGGCATCCTTACCTGGTGACGCTGGACGCATCGCTCGAGCTTTTGCACCTGAAGATTTCGGATACGGCCCTGCTGGGCCGGAACGGCGAAGCAAAACTCGAAGTACTACCCTAGGCTGACACAGCATCCGACTCGCGGTGCCACTTAATGACGTTGAGTTCAATGAAAAAGAATGCGACCAGCCAGAGGAACGCATCCCAGAAATCCACAAAGTCGCCTTTCAGGCCCCAGTAAACGGCGGCCAGCAGCAATACCAGGTACATCACAACCTTGCTCGCATTGCTTGCGATAAGCGCCGCGCCGCGATATTGATCGTGCTCCTGCAGGCGGACGTCGATTTCAAGCAACATTATGACGAGCAGCCAGACTCCGGAGTTGATAACGTCGACCCAGGCCAATTTCACAAGGGCAGAAAGTCCATCGGCATCAACCACAGTCGACATACCGGGCAACTGGTAAAACGAACTGGCGGATGAGAACGTCGCACAAGTCTCGCTGGAGATCGCGACGAATGTGTCGAGTCCGGTCGCATACGTCCATTCATTGCCAAGCAGGCACAAATCGCTGATGTCTGCCAACGGCGTAACGCCATCAAAAAACGCCAGCATGGCAACGTAACCAAAGAACGAATAGACGATAAATGCGTACGCGACGACGCGAAAAATCTGCAGGGTCCAGACAACCCGCTTCGTAAAATGATGATCTTTGAGGACGAAGGTTTCGAGTTCGAACATCAGCAGCAGCACCACCCAGGCCACAGTGTCTATGGTCGCGGCATAGGCTTCGATGATCTGCCCCGGCGCGATGCCACCGACGAACTGCAGTTTTGCTGCGCCGGACTCCTCGAAGTAAAACAAAAAAATGTTGAGCGTGAGGAGGGCGTAAATCGAGTACTTGAAAAACTGAAATACCTGCCAGCGACTCAGGGTCACACGCGTCATCCATTATCGAAAGGACTGATTCTAGTCTTGAACCGCGGTCTCTGTCTCAATGCCGGCATAAAAAACCCAGACGTTTTCCTCGCCCGTCAGGAGTTCGATGTACTTGGGATGCACGAAAATATTTTCCCGGCCCGACTTGATTTCCTTGAGGACACCGGCGTCACAGAGTTGTTTCAGGTAGACCGAAGCGGTCTGCCGCTTTGCAACGCCCGCGTCGACGAGGTTGCCAATCCGGCAATAGGGCTGTTTGAACAACAGCTCGACGAGTTCCCAGGTATAAATCTTGGGCAACTTCGACTGCACGAATTCCGCGGTGTGCTCCATTAGTTCGCGAATCGCCTTGATTTTCTCGGTCGTCCAGGTGCAGGTCTCCTCGACGCCATTGAGCACGAACATGATCCACTGAGACCAGGCCTGCTCGCGGGTGACATTCTGCAGCAGGCGATAATAGGCGGCCTTGTGGCTGATGATGTAACGGCTCAGGTAGAGGATTGGCGTATCGAGCAGGCCCTGCTGCACCAGGAACAGGATATTGAGAATCCGGCCGGTGCGGCCATTGCCATCCGCGAAGGGGTGTATGGCCTCGAACTGGTAGTGCTGGACGGCGAGTCGCACCAGGGGATCGATGTCCGTGCTGTGCTGCATGAAACTGGCCCAGTTATCGAGTTTCTCGATCAACAGTTTTTGGCCGATCGGGGGCGTGTAGATCAGCTCACCGGTCATGCGATTTTTCAGCCGCGTCCCAGATTCTGCTCGAATATCGAGCTCTACTCCTTTGATCGTACTGCAAATATGTATGGCCATATCCGTGGTCAACATGCCACGCTGCACCATCTTCGTACCCTCGTACAAGGCCGTGCGGTAGCGCAGCGCTTCCTTGGTCGCTGCGTCGGCACGGTCCTCGGCGATATCGGCAAATTCGAACAATTTATCGGTGGTCGTAACAATGTTTTCGATTTCCGAGCTCGCACGGGCTTCGAGCAAGGGCAGGGTATTGACGAGGACCGCAGCGTTCGGGATCAGTTCGGCGGCCTGCTTCAGTTCCGCCAGCGCAACGCGGGCGTTGATGCACTTTTTGAGAATTTCCGTTGATTCGATGAGTTCGATCGGTGGCGGCAGGTCTGGCAGGGAATTGTTCGGCAGAGCGGGGTCAAAGTCAGTCACTTAACATAACTCCTGGCAATTCAGGTCGATGTCATCGACAGTTCGGGCATGCATGTCGATAAAAACGGATTTTATCGACAAGTGATCCCATCGTGGTGATTGTATCGACAGGTCCGCGAAATATGTCGATTTTTCTCGCGTTTATCGACAGGTTTTCAGTATATGTCGATCGGCTCGACATCAGCGTGAACCAGTCGGAGAAACGAAGATTATTTGCACCAGGGCGACTTCGGTACAGTCGCGCAGCGACTTTGCTATAGAATCCGCCGGTTATTTAACGACCACAAGGAATGCAGAACGTGAGCCCAAAAAGTGACATCGAAATTGCCCAGGCGGCGAGTATTCGGCCGATTACCGAAATTGCCGGAAAGCTTGGTATCGCACCGGAGTCACTGATTCCCTATGGCTACGACAAGGCGAAAATCAATGCGAAGTTCATTCGCACCCTGAACGGCAAACCGAATGGCAAACTGGTCCTGGTAACGGCGATTTCGCCGACGCCGGCAGGTGAGGGCAAGACCACGACCACGGTCGGGCTTGGCGACGGGCTAAACAAGATTGGCAAGAAAGCGCTCATTTGCCTGCGCGAGCCAAGCCTTGGACCCTGTTTCGGCATGAAAGGCGGTGCCGCGGGCGGCGGCTATGCCCAGGTCGTGCCAATGACCGACATCAACCTGCATTTCACCGGCGATTTCCACGCCATCGGTGCCGCGAACAACCTGCTGGCCGCATTGATCGACAACCACATGCACTGGGAGAACGAGCTCAATATCGATCCGCGGCGGGTCACCTGGCGCCGCGTGCTGGACATGAACGATCGCACGCTACGCTCGATAACGTCGGGCCTGGGCGGTTACCACAATGGCGTGGTACGCGAAGCGGGCTTTGACATCACGGTCGCCTCCGAG
>CAZHLE010000034.1:12447-18339 GCA_964533065.1 uncultured Woeseiaceae bacterium
GGCGATTTTTTGCCTGGCGACGGACCTCGCGGACCTGGAAAAACGGCTCGGTAATATTGTGCTCGGCTATACGCGGAGCAACGAGCCGGTTACCGTGCGGCAGCTCAATGCACAGGGTGCGATGACGGCGCTGTTGCTCGACGCCCTGCAACCCAACCTGGTGCAAACCATCGAGAACAACCCGGCACTCATGCATGGCGGGCCGTTTGCGAATATTGCGCACGGCTGCAATTCGGTCATGGCAACCAAAACGGCACTGAAGCTGGCCGATTACGTGGTCACCGAAGCGGGTTTTGGCGCTGACCTTGGCGCGGAGAAATTCTTTGACATCAAGTGCCGTAAGGCCGGCCTGAAGCCCGATGCCGCGGTACTGGTCGCCACGATCAAGGCCCTGAAGATGCACGGGGGTGTCGCGAAACCGGATCTTGGTATGGAGAACGTCAAGGCGCTCAAAGAGGGCCTGAAGAACCTCGGCCGGCACCTGCGGAATCTCGCGCAATTCGGCGTGCCCGCCGTGGTAGGCATCAATCGCTTCACCGCGGATACGGATGCCGAGGTACAGGCGGTGCAGGAGTATTGCGAAACTTTCGGCGTGCACGCGGTGAATTGCACGCATTGGGCGGACGGCGGCGCCGGAGCGACGGAACTGGCGAAGGCCGTCGTGACGCTGGCCGAAAGCGGATCGGCGCAGTTCCGCACGCTGTACCCTGACGATATGCCGCTCTGGGATAAGGCCAAATGCATTGCCACATCCATCTACGGCGCCAAAGACATCATTGCAGACAAGAAAGTGCGCCAGCAGTTTGCCGATTTCCAGGCGGCCGGCTACGGTCACTACCCGATTTGCATGGCCAAGACGCAGTACAGTTTCTCGACCGACCCCAACCTGCTCGGTGCACCGTCCGACCACGTCGTGCCAATTCGCGAAGTTCGACTCGCCGCCGGGGCGGAATTCATCGTCGCCGTGTGCGGCGAGATCATGACCATGCCAGGACTGCCGCGAAAACCGGCAGCGGATAACATCCGTGTCAACGAAGAAGGGCGTATCGAAGGCTTGTTCTGAATTGGGTTGGGTTGTTGCCATGCGGTTTTCCATATAGCGCTGGCTCTGTCATGCTGAACGAGTAATATTGGCGCTATTTAATTGGCTGACTGAGTTAAGCGGTGTACACGAAGGAACAACTGGACAAGGGATTCCGTGTCGGTTTCTGGGAGGTGCTCCCTGCTCGCGGCGAATTGCGTTCTGGCGAGCAGGTCGAAAGGCCCGAGCCCAAAGTCATGGCCGTGCTGTTGTCACTGGCGATGCGCAACGGCGATGTTGTCACCAAGGATGAACTCGTTGACGAAGTCTGGGGCGGGCGGGCGACCGCGGATGACCCGATCATTCGCTGCATTTTTCAGCTGCGCGGACACTTCAACGATCGCGAAAAGCCGTTTCAGTACGTTGGCACGCTGGTGCGACGCGGCTATTGCCTGCAACAGCCGGTGCAGTTGCTGGACCCGAACGAGCCCGCGGCAGGGCCGATTGTCGTAGAAACTCGCAAGCCGTCCCGCCTGTGGGCCGTGGCCGCCATCGTCGCCGTGCTGGGTACAGCTTGGGATTGCCTACTGGCTGCCAGGCTCACTCGAGCCGCTGGTCGCCTCGATCGGCGTGCTGCCGTTCGACAACCTGAGCGGCGATCCAGGCAATGACTACCTCGCGTCAGGGTTCAAGGAAGAGCTCGTGCACACCCTGCAGAATATTCCCGAACTGTCGGTCAAGAGCGCACACGTGCGCTACGCCGACATGGAAATCGATGATATTGCGCGGCAATTGCGCGTGGACAGTGTTCTGATCGGTGCATTGCGCGTCGAAGGCGATGAACTGCGATTCAGCTACCAGGTTGCGCGCGCCAGTGATGGCGTCAGCGTATCGTCAGGCCAGGTTGGCGGCCCGCTGCAGGAACTGTTCCGCCTGCAGGAGGAACTCGCCGGGATGGTGCGGCGGCAAATCGTCGGGGACGCGGGCAAGCAGCTGAAGTCGTCCAGCCGGCCGCAAAATTTCGATGCCTATGAACGCTACATTCGTGGCATATTTGCACTGGAAAGACGTGGTGTTCCAGGGAATCTCGAAGATGCCATTGCGTTGTTCGAGGAATCGATACGGCTGGATCGAAACTACGGCCCGCCCTACATGGCGCTGGCCGAGATCTATGTGCTGTTGCCGGACTACCGTGGCGCCGATGATGAGATCTCGAATGCCAGGGCGATTGAAATTGTTAATGAAGGTATCGCGCGAGACCCTGCAATCGCGGATGCGGCGAATGCCGTGTCTGGCTTCGTTTATCACAAACAAAAAAAGTGGGCTGATGCGGAGCGCGCATTCATTCACGCAACCAGCGCATCCGTGGTCGAGTCCAATGCCTTTAACTGGTATTCGCTGATGCTCGGAAGCGTCGGTCGTTTCGACGACGCACTGGAGCAGGCGCTGGCAGGGTTGGAGCTCGATCCCAGTTCTGCGGTCATCAACAGTCGTGTTGCGATTGTGTATACATGGACGGGCCAGAACGAAATCGCGGCCGAATACTTTGAGCGCAGCCGGTTGCTCGGCGCTGGTGGCGCAACGCATTTGCTGGCGCATGGCCTTGCCCTGGCACGCCAGGGCAACCTGGCCGAGGCACGACCATTTATCAATTCGGGCGTCATCGCGCGCGACGGCTCGACCGACTGGATAGACCCGGCATTTGCCGCGCTCGCCGACCCCGCGAAGCGGCCTGAGGCGCTGGCGGTGGTTGATGAGTTATCGGCTCAGGGCCGGATATATCCACAAATCGAAGTCACCCTGCGCATGATGCTGGGCGATACCGATGGCGCCCTGCGTGTCGCCCGCATGCTCGTGCAGCCCGGTTTATTGTTCGAAATGGAAATGTTGTTCCTGCCGGAGTTCAGACCCTTGCAGGAACGGCCGGAGTTTCTGGAACTCATGGATGCTCTTGGCGTAGCCGACTACTGGCTGCAGGCCGGCTGCGAATGGCGCGATCTCGCGGTCGTTTGTCGCTAGTCGTCAGCCACGCGAGCACGAGTTCGTTTTAGCTGGCTTTGCCGGTGCTTGCCCTCGAGCCGTTTCGCCTTCGCAGCCGCCGGCGTTCGCGTCTTTTTGCGCGGCTTCGCAACGACCAGCGTCTTCTGAATAATGTCGGCCAGTCGTTCCAGCGCCTCGATCCGGTTGCGCTCCTGAGTGCGGAATTTCTGCGCCTTGATGACGATCAGGCCCTGCGAGGTGATGCGCCTGTCATTCAGGTTCTGCAGTCGTTGCTTGACCTCGCTTGGCAGCGCTGCACTGTTGGCAGCATCAAAGCGCAGGTGAATCGCTGATGCCACCTTGTTGACATTCTGCCCACCCGCGCCTTGCGCGCGAATAGCGCTGAATTCGATCTCCTCGAGAGGTATCGAGATCCGATCTGAAACCCGCACAGCATCCGTCACAGCGAAAACCGAAAGAAACACCAAGTGCGGCGATTATACGGTCATAGCGGCTGAGACTTTCGGCAAGTGTTTCGCGGTTTTGTGTGAAAATGCGCCGATCCTGAAATCCTGGAGCGGCTTGTGCAGTCTCGAAACCTGGTTCTGCTGGTACTCGCGCAGTTTATTTCTGCCACCGGAACCATCGTGCTGGTAACCCTCGGCGGCATCATTGGCGCATCGCTGGCGTCCAACCCGGCCTGGGCCACGCTGCCCTTGTCGATGATTGTGCTGGCGAGTGCGCTGACCACCATACCGGCCGCATTGCTGATGAAAAAAATCGGCCGACGGCTTGGGTTTGCGCTGGCATCGGGTTCGTCGCTGGCCGCTGTGCTGACGGCTGCCTTTGCGTTGCAGCAGAGCAGCTTCGGTTTATTCCTGCTCGCGACGCTGCTGTTCGGCATCAACGTGGCATTTACGACTCACTATCGCTATGCGGCGGCCGAGAGTGTGGATGCGAAATACGTGCCGCGCGCGATCTCAATGGTGTTGGTCGGGGCGATTGGTGGTGCCCTGGTTGGCCCGGAAATCGTTACACGCGGACAGCATTTGCTGCACAACGTGCCCTATGCGGGTTCGATGCTGATACTCGGTGCGCTGTACATCGCGCAGGCAATGCTGCTGCTGATGCTGGAAAAAACGCGGGCTGAGTCCATTGCGACCCCGGGTATCAGCGGGCGTGCGCTGGCAGAAATTGTCAGGCAGCCCGTGTTCATGGTTGCGGTACTGGGTGGTGTCGCGGGCTATGGCCTGATGACGCTGGTGATGACCGCGACACCGCTGAGCATGAACATTAACGACGGTTATTCGCTGGCCATCACAGCCGATGTCATTCGTGCGCATGTGCTGGCCATGTACGTGCCCTCACTGGTGTCCGGATTCCTGATCGAAAAGCTCGGCGTTGTGCGCATGATGTTTGCCGGTGCGGTTGCACTGCTGGCGGCGGCGACCGTTGGATTGCAGGGGCATGCGGTATTGCACTACTGGTGGGCGCTGGTATTGCTCGGTATTGGCTGGAATTTTCTCTACGTGGGTGCGACCACCATGCTGACCTATACCTATTCGAGCGAGGAACGATTTCGCGTGCAGGGCGTTAACGAATTCCTGATATTCGGTTCGTCTGCAACGGCATCGCTGCTGGCCGGCACGGTGATGCATTACTTCGGCTGGTTCACCCTCATGCTGATTCCGATTCCGGTGCTGCTTATCGTCGCCATTGCGTTGTTGCTGGTGCGCCGGCAGGCCCTGCTGCAGAGGCCTGCCGCATGAAAGACCTGCTGACAGATGCAGCGTGCCGGGTCCTCGCTACGGCAGAGGCTGTATGAAGCGCCAGTTCGACGACAACCTGTACCAGTTCGACAAGCCGCAGGCCAGCTACTGGGAGGCGACAGCGCCGCCCGCTGGCTTCGATGCATCGGCCATCGCGGGCGACGAGAGTTGTGAGGTCGCCATCATCGGCGGCGGTTATACCGGACTTTCGGCGGCGCTGCACCTCGCGCGCGACTTCCAGGTCGATGTGCGCGTGCTGGAAGCCGGCCATATCGGATGGGGCGCATCCGGCCGCAATGGTGGCTTCTGTTGTACTGGCGGTACCGGCGTGCACGGCGGGGACCTGGTGCGCCTGGTTGGGCTCGACGCCGTGCGCGAGTATTACCAGGCGCAGGTCGCGGCGGTCGAATTGCTGCGGCAGATCGGCATCGATGAGCACATTGATTACCGGCCGCAGGGCAATGCGGAGGTGGTGGTCGCACACACGGCCCGGGCTTTTACCGGCATGCAAAGTGACCATGAGCTGATGACCCGTCATCTTGGGCTGAAGGCTGAATTAATGTCTGCCGAGGAATGCCGTGAGCGCTTTTACGATTGCGCTGAAAATTTTGGCGCCATGTCCAATGAGCCCGCATTCGGCCTGCATCCGTTGCGTTATTGTCACGGTCTCGCGGCGGCCGCGATTCGTCACGGTGCCCGCGTGCATGCGCTTAGCCAGCTCATCGAATGGTCGAAAGCCAGCGACGGGCGTCACCGGCTGGTAACTAAGTCCGGCACTCTGAGCGCACGCAAGGTGATTTTTTGCAGCAACGGTTTCATCCAGGAAGATCTGAATTCGGATTTTTTTGGCCGCGCCTTGCCGGTGATCAGTGCAATCATTGCGACCCGGCCGTTGCGTGCCGAGGAGTTGGCCGCACAACACTGGCGTACAGAGAATCCGGCCATCAATTCCCGCCGCGTATTGAATTATTTCCGATTATTGCCGGACCGGCGATTTCTGTTCGGCGGGCGTGGCTCCACGAACGGTTCGGCGAGTAACGAGCAGCGCACCTATGACGCCATGGAACGCCGCTTTCGCGCCATCTGGCCGGCCTGGAGCGAGGTCGAATTCGAATACCGCTG
>CAZHLE010000034.1:18349-23169 GCA_964533065.1 uncultured Woeseiaceae bacterium
CCGGCGCGCCCGCAACCGACAGAATGTGGCCCGAATTCGAATACCGCTGGCACGGCCTGATTTGCATGACCGCCAGCCTCTGCCCGACGATCGGTCAACTGGCGAGCGACAAGCATGTGTATTTCGGTTTCGGCTACCATGGCAACGGTGTCAACACCGCGACCTGGACCGGGCAGCAGCTGGCAAACTGGATTGGCACGGGGCGAGAGCCGAAGGAATTGCCTGCGATCGTGCGCGGCCTGAGTCGCCGTTACCCCTTGCCGGCCTTACGCCAGTCTTACCTGCGCTTCGGCATTTTCGTGGCGCGCCAGCTGGACCGGATAGGCTGATCGGATCCGGCTAGAACTTGTAGACGAATCCGAGTGAGACCACTGGCCAGGCCTTGAAATCGCTCATCTCGTCTTCGAGCTGTTGACGCTCCAGTTCCAGCGCGGCATCGAATCCGGGACTTCCAGCCAGAGCGCCGTCGGCGCTCAGGGTGACCTCGGGTTCATCCTGCCAGAGCACGCCAAAGTCGAAATTCATGCCGACTTTGCCGGCCAGTGTGAAGTCGAAACCAATTCCGAGGTACGGCGCGCTACTGGCGAAGGAGGTCGTGCTCTCAAGGACACCGACACCGGCGCCGGGAAATACGATGCCGCCAATGTTCTTGTCCTGCATGTCATTGTTCAACAGGTAAAGTTCATTGCCGTTTGCATAGATACCGGCGGTGATTCGCATCGGACTGATTGGAAAATGAAAATTGGCCGTGCCGTAGAATGACTCGAGTGTCAGGCTCGCGTCGTAGTCAATGCCAGCCTCGGAGCCTGTGTCATCGTAATCATAAGCATTGGCACCGACTCGAACCTCAAGATAGGGTAGCGGCTGCCAGCTCGCCTCGACCCCCAGGCCCAGTGTGCCGGCCTTCAGGCCGATGCCAAAGTCATTGTCGGCGCTGGCGGTTCCGACTGCCAGCAATGCCGGTATCAGCAGACCCAGCTGCTTCCTGAAAATACGCATACATCACCCGTTTGCCCAAACGAATTGTTGTACGCCTAAGGTAAACGGCGATCACGGGCGATGCTGTGCGATACATCACAGCGAGGGCAGCCGGCCCGCGCAATGCAGCACTTATGTAAAATTTCCCTCTTCAAAGGGCAATGGTGGGCTCATGCATCTTGGCCCTGCCGTAGCGCAGGAACAGCGCGGGTCGTGCCGCGGGATCAATGTTTATCCTGTCGAGGTCGCCGCGCACGTGTGGCAGCTCCAGCAGCCGCTTGTCCATGACGCGAAACCAGAGTCTCGGGATGTAGGCGAGCAGGTAGACGCCGAAATAGCCATTCGGCAAGGTGGGTAATGCATCGTAATTTCGCAAGGACTGGTAGCGCCGGGTCGGATGCGTGTGATGGTCGGAGTGCCGTTCGAGATGCAGCAATACGAGATTGCTGTAAATGTGATTGCTGTTCCAGGAATGATGCGGCTCGCAGCGCTCGTAGCGCCCATTTTCGTCAACCTGTCGCAGCAATCCGTAGTGCTCGATGTAATTTGCGCTGGTCAGTTGCCACCAGGCAAAAAAGTTATGCAGCAGGATAAAAGGCAATACGGTCCAGCCAAGGAAAATGAGCAACGGGAGCGCCATCGCCGCGCTCAACGCAAAGGATTGCAGGATCTGGTTATTCGGATGCCAGGCGGACTTGCCGCGTCGCGCGAGGCGGTCTTTCTCCAGCGACCAGGCCTCACGAAACGCGCCCGGCATTTCGCGCAGCGCGAAACGGTAAATGCTTTCACCCATTCGTGCGCTGGCCGGGTCGTCCGGAGTGGAAACATTGCGATGATGACCGAGGTTGTGGTCGACGGTGAAGTGACCATAGGACGGTACGGCCAGCGTAATTTTCGCCAGCCATTTTTCCAGTCGCGAATTTTTGTGGCCGAGCTCATGTGCCGTGTTGATGGCAAGCCCTGAGGTCAGCCCCGCAGCAACGGTCAGCGCCAGCCAACCGGCGATGCTGAGCGACTGTGTAGCCGCGTAAATCGCAGCAACGATGAAGCTGAGGAAATGTAACGGCACCGCGGCATAGGTGAGGCGACGATAGTAGCGATCCTGCTCCAGTTGGGAAACGATTTCTTCCGGCGGATTGTTGCTATCTTCGCCGAGGGCCCAATCGATGATCGGGCCGGCCACGAATGCGAGCAGCAGCGGCAGGCCCAGCCACCACTCGTTGCCCGTCATGGCATGCCAACTGATGCCGGCGACGGGCAGCAGGGGATACACGAGTGCCAGCGACCACAGCCAGCGTTTGCGATCGGCATATTCGATTGGCTTGCCGCCCTGCGTCGTGGCCACGTAAGTCTTCATGCTTTGGTCCCTTGCACCTTGATTATCTGTCGCGATTATCGCCTTTTGTCGAGTATTTATACAAAAGTATGGCCATGATCAGCCCCGGCCAACGGAAATCGCTTGAATAACCGTCAATTGCATAACTGGTATGGTAATTGCTCGTTTTTAAGCAGGACCAGCGAGGGAGCAGTCTGTCACATGGAATTGAGCGAAGCGATAGCCGATCAGCGATCGGCAGAAGACCGGCGCATCTTCGGTTGGCGAACCGTGTTTTTCGGATTTGCCCGATCACGGCGACATATTTTCCGGCGCAACGACGAGTCCAACGTGCTGTTTATTGACCGGCATCACCCGTGGCTTTTTTTCCTGGCCGTCGGCATCATGCTGATGAGCGGTCTCGATGCATTCATGACCCTGCAGTTGATCGATCGTGGCATGGTCGAAATCAATCCGGTCATGGCAACGATGCTGGGGCAGGGCACCGGCTATTTTGCGATCAGCAAAATGCTGATGACCGGCACCGGAATTCTCACGCTGGTGTTTCTCGCCAGGTCACGATTCCTGAATCGCATGCGCACGGGCCTGCTGCTCACTGTTTTTTTCAGTTTCTATGCCTGTCTCGTCTGTTACGAGTTCGTGTTTCTGTTAAAAGTCCTTTAGCGCATTCCTGATTCCCAACCACGGAGGCTTCCGCTACACTCCTGCCGAGTCATGAGCGATTCCCTGCAGGAACAATACGCATCCACCCCCTTGTACGGTGGTAACGCCGGCGCCGTCGAAGCGTTGTACGAGCAGTATCTCACCAGTCCCGACTCAGTGCCGCCTGCCTGGCGCGACTATTTCAGTACTCTGGGTGCCAGCGATACCGAGATCGTGCACTCCGTGATTCGCGAGGAACTGGTTGCCGGTGCGCGAAACCGGCGTCACGTGCGCGGTAGAACTGCGACAGACGTGGCACAGGTCGCGGCCTCTGGTGAAAAACAGGCGTCGGTGTCGCGGCTGATCCAGGTGTACAGTTTGCGTGGCCACCAGATAGCCGATATCGACCCGCTCGGCCTGATGTCGCGACCGGTGCCCGGTGTATTCAAACTGGATTACCTCGGCCTTAGCGAGGCCGATATGGATACTCTGTTCTATACCGGCGGTCTCGCGGGCATGGACAACGAGCGCAGGAGTCTGCGCGATATCCTCATGATGCTGAAGTCGATCTATTGCGGCAAGATTGGCGCCGAATTCGCGCATGTCTCGCGTGCCCGCGAGCGTATCTGGCTGCGCAGGCGTTTTGAGAGCGGTGCGGCGGTCAACACGCTGACGCCGGAGGAAAAGCTCTGGATTCTGGAGATGCTGACGAATGCGGAAGGCATCGAACGGTACTTGCATACACGTTACGTTGGTCAGAAGCGCTTTTCGCTTGAGGGTGGCGAGAGCCTGATCCCGATGCTGGAAGACCTGATTCAAAAAGGTGGCGAGACCGGCATCCGCGAAATTGTTATTGGCATGGCGCATCGCGGCCGCATCAACGTTCTGGTCAATATTCTCGGCAAATCGCCGGAACAATTGTTTGAGGAGTTTGAAGGTAACTACGACCTCGACTCGCTGCAGGGCTCGGGCGACGTTAAATACCACAAGGGATTTTCGGCGGACATGAAGACCGCCGGCGGTAACGTGCATATTGCACTGGCCTTCAATCCATCGCACCTCGAAATCGTCAATCCGGTGGTCGAGGGATCGGTGCGGGCACGCCAGCAGCGCCGCGGCGATACGGAACGCCAGGAGGTCCTGCCGGTTCTGATTCACGGCGACGCGGCCTTTGCCGGGCAGGGCGTTGTGACCGAAACCTTCCAGCTGTCGCAAACGAACGGTTTTCGAACCGGCGGCACGGTACATATCGTGATTAACAACCAGATAGGCTTTACCACGAGCCGCCCGTCCGATGCGCGTTCCACCGACTATTGCAGTGACGTCGCGAAAATGATTGAGGCGCCCATTTTCCACGTCAATTCAGACGACCCGGAAAAGGTCTTGTTCGTGACCCGCCTGGCGCTGCAATACCGGCAGAAATTCAAGAAGGACGTGGTCATCGACCTGGTCTGCTATCGGCGCCACGGCCACAACGAAGCGGATGAGCCTTCGGCAACGCAACCGATCATGTACGGTCGCATACGGGAACATAAGACCACGCGTGCTCTGTATGCGCAAAAACTGGTCGCAGAGGGAGTAACCACCGCGGATGCCGTTGCGGCGATGCAGGACGCCTATCGCGACCGGCTTGATCGTGGCGAGCCCGTGCCGAAGTCAGCTCTCGGCATGATCGGCAACGAGTTCACGGTGGATTGGAGCAAGTACCTGAAGGCTCACTGGGACGATCCGGTCGATACGACAATCAGTCCAGCGACCGCTGCCAAGCTGGGCCGCGCGATTACGACCGTACCGCCAGACATGAAATTACACGGCCGCGTGCAACGCATCATTGACGACCGCATCAGTATGGCTGCCGGCGATA
>CAZHLE010000035.1:0-5269 GCA_964533065.1 uncultured Woeseiaceae bacterium
CTGATTGACGAAGTACACATGCTTTCAAAGAGCTCTTTCAATGCTCTGCTTAAGACGCTCGAAGAGCCGCCGCCGCATGTGAAATTCCTGCTCGCGACCACCGACCCACAAAAACTTCCGGTGACGGTATTATCACGTTGCCTGCAATTCAACCTGACGCGTCTGACGCCAAGATTGATACAGGATCGCCTCGCAAAGATCTGCTCTGCCGAAAAAATCGAATTCGAGCCGGCGGCGCTGGCATTGATCGCCAGGGCGGCGGACGGCAGTTTGCGTGATTCGTTGAGCCTGCTGGATCAGGCGATTGCCTACTGCGGTGGCAAGGTTGAGGAAGTTCCTGTATCCAAAATGCTTGGAACGATCGACCGTAATCATGTTTCGAAATTGATTGGCCTGCTTGCGTCCGACGATCCGGCCGGAATTATCACGACTCTTGCCGAGATCGATGAGCAATTCCCGGACTACTCACGCCTTCTGGAAGACCTCGCGCGGGTATTGCAACAAATCGCTGTCGCGCAGATCGTTGGCATCGTCGCGACCGAGGACGAGGCGGCAGATGCAGCCCTCGCCGAGTTGGTGGACCTGTTGCCCGCCGAGGACGTGCAGCTTTTCTACCAGATAGCTTTGTTTGGCCGGCGCGACCTGCATCTCGCCCCGGATCCGCGCAGCGGTGCCGAAATGACTTTGCTGCGTATGCTGGCGTTTCGGCCAGCAACCACTGCGGCGGGCGGTTCGAAGGCTACGCCAATACCGGCGCGTACCGCGGATACCGAAGCGATCGAAGCGATTCCTTCGGTCAAGGTTGTGCGAGCACATTCGCCGGTACCGGCACGACCTTCGGCTGTTCCCTGGCGCGAGCCAGATTGGGGAATGTTGACGACGGAAATCGCCCTACCTGGTGCGGTACGCTTGCTCGCGGCCAACTGTGCCTATCTGCGCCGCGAAGGCAATACGATATTTTTGAGCATCGATCCGCGCTCGGAATCACTTCTGACCAAGCAGCGCAAGGATGCGATGGCTTCGGCATTGTCGGCACATTTTGGTGAGACACTCGCAGTCGATATAGCGATCGGCGTCGCAGCGTTAGAAACGCCAGTGCAGGAGGGCAGGCGCCGGGATCAGGAGAAACTGGCGGCTGCGCGTGTCGCGCTGGAGTCGGATCCGAACGTACAGGCGTTAAAAGACTTGTTCGGTGCCAGGTTGAAACCGGAAACCATCGAATTAATCGGCCCCGCAGCCCATGACCGAGTGGAGTAATTGATGAAAGGTGGAATTGGCCTGCTTATGAAGCAGGCGCAAGAAATGCAGGCCAACATGCAAAAGGTGCAGGAGGAAATGGCCGCGCTGACAGTGCACGGTGAATCAGGTGGCGGCATGGTGCGAATCAGCATGACCTGCAAACATCAATTGAAGGAGCTGGAAATTGATGATGCACTGCTGGGTGACGACAAAGAAATGCTGGAAGACCTGATTATAGCCGCGTTCAATGATGCGGTTCGCAAGGTTGAAGTCAAAGTGCAGGAAAAGTTTTCCGGCATGACGGCGGGTATGGGCTTGCCTCCCGGAATCAAGTTGCCCTTCTAGAGTTTGCGCCTTGTCCTATTCACCACTCCTGGTCCGATTGATCGATGCGTTGCGCTGCATGCCCGGAATCGGCCGTAAATCGGCACAACGTATCGCGTTTCACCTGTTGGAGCGTGATCGGGAGGGCGCTGCAGCAATGTCCGCCGCGATAGCGGAGGCCATGGCCGGGATTGGGCACTGTTCGCGCTGCCGTATGTTTTCAGAGCATGATTTGTGCTCTATTTGTGCCGCGCCCGGTCGTGATGCTGGCCAGTTGTGCGTGGTCGAGTCGCCTGCTGACGTTATGGCGGTTGAAGATGCGACCGGCTTTCGCGGCATGTACTTCGTTCTGATGGGGCATCTGTCACCGTTGGACGGAATCGGCCCGGAAGAACTCGGGCTTGCAGTGCTCGAGAAGAGGATTCGCGATGAGCAGGTAACGGAGCTGATTATCGCAACCAATCCGACGGTTGAGGGTGACGCGACAGCGCACTTTCTTGCAGACATGGCTCAGCGAAACAACGTCCCGGCGTCGCGCATTGCGCATGGCGTGCCACTGGGTGGCGAGCTCGAGTACGTTGACGGCGGAACCTTGTCACATGCATTTTACGGCCGCAGGGCGCTTGACTAGGGGCGAAGATGGAAACCAAAGATTGCCTGTTTTGCAAAATCCTCGCCGGCGACATTCCGGCCGACATCATATACGAATCCGAGTCGGCGATTGCCTTTCGCGACATTAACCCTCGCGCGCCGACTCACGTTCTGATTATTCCGCGAAAGCACATTGCAACGATCAATGCGCTGGATGCACATGATGCGCAGCAGGTCGGTGAGTTGTTCCTGGCGGCGAAACAGATTGCGAGTGAAGAAGGCGTCGCCGAGCGCGGCTACCGGGTTGCGATGAACTGCAACGCTGCTGCTGGACAAACAGTATTTCATCTGCATTTGCACTTGCTCGGGGGTCGCGAATTAGGCTGGCCTCCCGGCTAGGATTGAGCTTAACGTTGGCGATCGATCTTTTCGGTCAGCGCCAGCAGCCGTCGATACGATTCGTAGCGCCGTGGATTAATTGTCGAGGCAGAAACAGCTTCCTTAACGGCGCATCCTGGTTCGCGCAGGTGTTGGCAGTTAGCGAATCGGCAATTCTGTCCGGCTATCGCTATCTCACGGAAGCCATGCATGACTTCACTGGCATCATTCAAGGCGGGTGCGTAATCCCGAACTCCGGGAGAATCGATAATGACACCACCACCGGGCAGCTCCAGCATCTCTGAATTTACCGTTGTATGCTTGCCCTCGTTGCTCTTGCCTGATATTTCTGCCGTGCGCAATGCAGCGACTCCCAGCAGTGCATTGATGATGCTCGATTTTCCAACGCCAGACTGGCCGACAACTATTGCGGTCTGTTGACCCACCAGCGCACCAATCTGGCTCACATTTTCGCCACTCGAAGCGCTGCATTGCAGCGTGTCGTAGCCAATCGTGGCGTATGCGGTGAACTCATTGTCGGCAGCGCCGAGATCGGTCTTGTTAAAAACGATGGCAGCCCGTGCAAGCATGCTCTCCGCAGCACAAAGGTAACGATCAACGATGAACCAATCCGCTTTCGGTGTAGCTGCCGCAACAACGATCAACAGGTCAATATTGGCTGCAAGGACCTCGACGGCCCCACGCAAGTTGGGGCGGCACAACGCATTCCGCCGCTCACATATTTTGGTGATTAGCCAATCGCCTTCGTTCGCCAAGGGTTCCACGATGACCCGATCGCCACATACGGCTTTTAATCGCTTGCCCTTAATGCGTGCGGCGGCCTGAGCGCCATCCGCCAGCCGTATTCGCATGCGGCGACTGAAGGTCGCGGTAACGGTAGCGGGAATTGCTGACAAGATATGCTCTCGGGTAGTGTTATGCATAGTATGCCGGTATGCATGCAGCCTTGCACCCATTGGCCATGTAAACTACACCAAACCAGGGCAGAGCATCAGCAAGGACGAGAATGAGTAACGGCGAGGCAGCAATCGATCGATCAGGAAATCTTATCTGGATTGATCTCGAAATGACCGGCTTGAACACCAACAGCGATTCGATTATCGAAATCGCAACAATTGTCACCGACATAAACCTGAACGAACTTGCCGAGGGGCCAGTGATTGCAGTCCGGCAATCGAAATTGACCATGGATGCGATGGACGATTGGAATACCCGCCAGCATGGTGAATCCGGGTTGACCGAGCGCGTGCTTAAAAGCAGCGTTGCGGCTGCGGACGCAGAGCGAATAACCTTGGAATTCCTGCGCGCCTGGGTCGACATTGGCAAGTCGCCTATGTGTGGCAACAGCATTTGTCAGGATCGGCGTTTCCTCGCGCGTGAAATGCCACAGCTTGAGAGTTTTTTCCATTACCGCAACATGGATGTCACTACGCTGAAGATTCTCGCGCAACAGTGGGCTCCCGAGGTGGCCAGCGGATTCAGCAAGGAATCAAGTCACCGCGCATTGTCTGATATTCGGGACTCGATCGCGGAACTCAGGTGGTACCGCGATCATTTATTGAATCCGGCCGTGCTCGCCGCGGATGACCGTACCGCGATGCAATGAGGAGTGACGGAGCCATCGGATGACTATTCATCACGGCAGTTGTCATTGTGGCAAAGTTCGCTTTGAGGTGGAGGCACCTGCTGACATCGAAGCACAGCAATGCAATTGCAGCATTTGCCGCAAAAGCGGCTACCTGCATCTGATAGTGGCGAAACGCGACTTTCATTTGCAAAGCGATGAGGAGCTTCTGCAAAGCTACCAGTTCGGCAGCCGGGTCGCGCGACACTACTTTTGTCGCGCTTGCGGCATCAAGTCGTTCTATGTGCCGCGCTCGCACCCGGACGGAATCAGCGTCAACGTCAATTGCCTTGATCCGAAAGGCATCCGGTCCTTGACCGTGACCCAGTTTGACGGTGAAAACTGGGAGCAGAATATTCACAAACTATCGCCTATAAGCGACTGATTCAAATAACGTTCAGCTGGAATGCGCCAGGCCCTTGGCTTATAGTTGCCACAACATCATCAAGCGAAGAGAACTATGGCATCTATCATCCGGATTGTGCGATTTGGGCTACCAGCGCTGCTCCTTGCAGTCGCAGCAGCGGCTGACGATGCCTGGGTTAGCGATCAATTCGAAATAATGCTGCGTTCCGGGCCGAGTACGAGTAACGCGATCGAGCGGATGTTGCCAAGCGGAACTGCACTCGAGGTCCTTGAGAGCGATGTCGAAACCGGCTATTCGCGGGTGCGGACCGCAGGTGGCACTGAAGGCTGGGTGCTCAGTCGTTACCTGATGAACGAGCCAAGCGCCCGCGAGCAACTTGAGAGCCTGTCCAGCCGGCTAGGAAATGCCAACGCTACGGGCAGCAGCCTCACGTCGCAATTGAACTCGGTACAGAACGAATACGATGCGGCGGCGAGCCGTATTGCGTCACTGGAGCGCGAAAAACGGCAGTTGGAGCAGGAACTGGCCGAGATAAAAAGAACCGCCGCGAGTGCGCTGGCGCTCGACAGTCAGAACAAGGAATTGCACGAACGACTGGCGACCATCGATATCGAGATTGCAACGCTGGAGCAGCGCAATCGGGAGTTATCGTCACAGACCACGCGCTACTGGTTTGCAACCGGTGCGGCCGTTTTATTTGGCGGTATGATTCTTGGACTCTGGTT
>CAZHLE010000035.1:5279-19849 GCA_964533065.1 uncultured Woeseiaceae bacterium
GGTTGCCACGCATTAAGTGGCGACGAGCGTCACGTTACGACCGCTTTTAGTCGCCCGGCGTCTCGCCGGCCAGGAACATCCAGGTTTCTACAACGGTATCCGGGTTCAGCGAAATGCTTTCGATTCCTTGCTCGAGCAACCAGCGCGCCAGGTCGGGGTGATCTGAAGGCCCTTGGCCGCAGATTCCGACGTACTTGCCATGCTTCCGGCAGGCGGCGATCGTCATGGCCATCAGGGCTTTGACAGCATCGTCGCGCTCATCAAAGGTATCGGCGACAAGCGCCGAGTCGCGATCCAGCCCAAGCGTTAATTGAGTCATGTCGTTCGATCCGATGGACATGCCATCGAAGTACTCGAGAAACTGATCCGCCAGCAGGGCGTTACTCGGCAGTTCCGACATCATAATAATCTTGAGATCGCCCTTGCCCCGCTCAAGCCCGTTGGCCGCAAGCGCCGCGATAACGTCGCGCGCCTGGGTCACTGTGCGGACGAAGGGAATCATCAACTGCACATTGCTCAATCCCATGGTGTTGCGAACGCGCCGGATTGCCGCGCACTCCATTTCAAAGCAGGGGCGAAAACTCTCAGCGATATAGCGGGCGGCACCGCGAAAACCAAGCATCGGATTTTCCTCGTCCGGTTCGTAACGCTCACCGCCGATCAGGTTGGCGTATTCATTCGACTTGAAGTCGGACAATCGAACGATTACGGGGTGCGGCGCAAACGCTGCCGCAATCGTACTCACGCCTTCGGCCAGCTTGTTGACGAAAAAACTCACGGGATCGTCATAACCGGCCATTTGCTCGTCGATTGCCTCACGGGTCGCCTCATCGAGGCTTGCATAATTCAATAACGCTTGCGGATGCACACCGATCATGCGGTTGATAATGAACTCGAGTCGCGCCAGACCGACACCCCGATTCGGGATGTTGGCAAAATCGAAGGCGCGATCGGGATTACCGACATTCATCATGATTTTGACCGGAATCTCTGGTAACGAGTCCAATTCGATTTGCTTTTGCTCGAAATTCAGCTTGCCCTCATAGACGAATCCTTCGTCGCCCTCCGCGCAGCTGACAGTGACATCCTGGCCATCCTTGATCCTCTCGGTCGCATCACCGCATCCGACAACGGCCGGAATGCCGAGCTCGCGCGCGATAATGGCTGCGTGACAAGTGCGGCCTCCGCGATTTGTGACGATAGCGGCAGCGCGCTTCATCACCGGTTCCCAGTCCGGATCAGTCATGTCAGACACGAGCACATCACCAGCTTGTACACGCCCCATCTCGCTGACATCGCGGATGATCTTTGCCGATCCTACACCAATCTTCTGGCCGATACTTCGACCCGAACAAATGACTTTGGAGCGAGCTTTCAAGGTAAAGCGTTGAATGGTCCTGCCACTGCGTGACTGAACTGTTTCCGGTCGGG
Source organism: uncultured Woeseiaceae bacterium (assembly GCA_964533065.1). Lineage (GTDB taxonomy): Bacteria > Pseudomonadota > Gammaproteobacteria > Steroidobacterales > Woeseiaceae > UBA1847. Next base: position 6,711 of record CAZHLE010000035.1, read on the forward strand.
CCTGCAAAATATACAGTCGTCCGTCTGTGCCATCCTTGCCCCATTCTATGTCCATGGGGCGTTGATAATGAGCCTCGATTGTTATCGCCATTCTCGCCAATGCGATAATTTCCTCGTCGTTCAACGAAAACACTCGACTCTCACTTTGCTCGACATCAACGGTATAGACGGTGCGACCCGGCGTGGGATCTTCGCTGTACACCATCTTGATGGCTTTGCTACCGAGATTCTTACGCAGTATCGGAAACCGATTACTCACCAGTGCGGGTTTATAAACGTAAAACTCGTCCGGGTTGACTGCGCCCTGGACGACTGTCTCACCAAGGCCGTAAGAACTCGTGATAAATACGGCGTCGCGAAATCCCGACTCGGTGTCCAGGGTGAACATGACGCCAGCGGCTCCAACGTCACTCCGAACCATGGTTTGTACGCCGACGGACAATGCGACCTGGCTATGATCGAAGCCCTGATGCACGCGATAGGCGATAGCGCGGTCGTTGAACAGTGAAGCGAATACCTGGTGCGCCGCCAAAACCAGGTTGTCCAGGCCGCGTACGTTAAGAAATGTCTCCTGTTGGCCTGCGAATGAGGCATCCGGAAGGTCCTCGGCCGTTGCGGATGAGCGAACCGCCACTGAAATATCGCGGCCACCAGACATCTCTGCCCATTCCGTTTCAATCTGCTGCATGAGGGAGGCTGGTAACGGGCTCTGCAATATGGCGTCGCGAATCGACTTGCCAGCCGCTGCCAGCGCGGAAATGTTGTCCACGTCAAGGTTGTCCAGCTGCCCGGCAATGTATCGGTCCAGTCCATTGGCCGCGAGGAACGCGCGGTAGGCCGAGGCGGTTGTAGCGAACCCCCCGGGGACACTGACGCCAAGACTTGTCAGGTTCTTGATCATTTCGCCGAGAGAGGCGTTTTTTCCACCGACAGCCTCGACATCCTGCATGCCAAGCTCAGCGAGCTTGATAACGTAAGACTCCAACCCTAACTCCCTTGTGTTCCCTTGCTGGACATGGACAATCGATCCTGAGTTCAAACCCGCACATAACCCATTTCGGCCAGAGCCTGGGATCAATACTTATGATTGAACGTACGGTCTACTTTCTTTCTGATCAGACTGGAGTGACAGCAGAGACGTTGGGTCACAGTTTGTTGACACAATTTGATACCCAGCGCTTCAGGCAAGTGACTTTGCCATTTATAGATTCCGAAGACAAGGCGAAGAAGGCGGTGCAAAAAATCAACGCCGCTGCTGCTGTTGAGGGTAATCGGCCTATCATTTTCTCGACCTTGGTTCAGGACCAGATTCGTGCCATCGTGCGGGAAGCGAAGGGCTTGCATCTGGATATTTTTGACGTATTCCTGGAGCCACTTGAGGAAGAGTTGCAGGCACGCCCGAGCCATCAGTCGGGTAAGGCGCATGGAATGAGCGATCTCGCTGCATACATGAAACGCATTGAAGCCACGAATTTTGTTCTGGCCAACGATGACGGTGGCGTCAGCCGCGACTATGACATGGCCGATGTTATTCTTATCGGCGTTTCCCGATCAGGTAAAACGCCGACCTGTCTTTATCTCGCGCTTCAGTACGGCGTTTACGCCGCCAACTATCCGTTGACCGAAGAGGAGCTTGAGTCGGGTAACCTGCCAGATATTCTGCTGCAACAAAAACACAAGTTATTCGGACTGACGATTGCACCGCTGCGTCTCCAACAGATTCGAAAAGAGCGCCGGCCGCTCGGCAACTATTCCACAGCGCAACAAGTACGTTATGAGCTGCGTGAAACGGACAAACTATTCAAGCGCTACGGTATTCCAAGCGTAGACACGACGGAGTTCTCAATCGAGGAGATCGCCAGCAGAATACTCGATAGTACCGGTGTTGAGCGCCGAGTACGACCCTGATTTTCGCCAGGACTGCATGCTATATTGGCGGCATCATGTTCGATTGCCAACTCGTACCGCAGACCATTGTCAGGCCAAATAGCTTTGGTGGTCTTATGTCGCTTTACGAGAGCAACTTTTTGCGATTGTTGCAGTTGATTCCGGAAATCGAGCGCCTCGATGGCTGCTTTCGATCACGTGTCGCGGGCGAGTGTGATCTCTACGTGGAAGTCCTGGAGCGCTGCCGCTATACCCTGACGTTGTCGCTTACCTATCGATTTAGGGCGGCACAGGGTGAAGAAGTTGTGCCGAACATGGTCGTGCGTGTTTACATGGATGGTGCGCAGGCAGAAGTGATGGGCACGCGGTCAGGCTACCGCTATCAGGGACAAGACCTCAAGGCACGTTGGCGGCGCAACATCATTCTCAACAAGTGGCTTGAGTACCTGAGCGATCAGGGACATCTGATCCTTGAGCGATAGATAACAAAACTGTCGATTCTGTCAGGGAATCGCGCGCGCCCAATAGCCATTATCAGTCCGATTGTCAGTATTCGGGGCTGCATGCAGTACTACCGGGTTATGTAAAAAGGATGTCGCGTTGACGGGGCTGACCGCACTATTTGGCGGAGATGAAGAAAGACCAGAGAGTAAGGAGCCAGAAAGTGACAAGCTCCTTAATTTGTATTGGAATCGCGCCGAACTGAAAAAAGAATTCGCCGAATTGCGGAACGAAAAGTTTCGGCTGCAGGAACGGTTGAAGGAGCAAGAGGGCGCGACCGCGAGATTTGAGCAGAAGTTACAGCACCTTGAAAATCTGCTACTGGATCCTGAGTGGGTCTACAGCATCATTACATTTTTTCAGCTGCGCCGATTGGCGCTCAGCGGTCAGTCAAAATTGGCCAAGTTTGCCGAACAGCTAAAACAGCAGCGTGAACGCAAGTTGCAGGATCAGCTGCTGCATTCCTGGAATGAATTACGAGCGGCTGAGGCAGCCCAAGCGGAGCGCGAGGTAGGTGACGTCCGATTACGTGTGCAAATGCTCGAGGACCGCCTGCAGGCGGAGCGCTCCAGACAGATGTCGATGGGCCGGCTCGCCAGAATGTTTCGTGGCAAGTCCGTGCAGGCGGCGCTCGAAGCGCTAACCGCCAGTATGGACCGAGTTAGGGAAGAGGAGCGATATTTGTTGCTCCGACTTGACGAGATTGAAAAGCGCCAGCCGCCGGATACGCAGGGCCTTGACGTAACAACGAAACGGCTGATTAATTCCATGATTATTGCATTCGCGCAGCAGCTATACCTCCATTTCGTCGATGGTGATCTGGCGGAGCTGGCTAAGAATGCAGTGGAGAAAAGCATCGGAGCGGTCCGGTACGGCAACAAAACGGCCTGCGACGAGATTCTGGCGCGCACTAGGAAACGGATTGATTCGCTGGAGAAAGCGACGGAGTTCGCGGATGTTTTGCAGCGGCGCGCCAAGCTGATCGGCGAAAAAGCAGTGTTTCGCAGTAACGATGACGCGGTGCCGACGTCTGCCTCGGTATCGACCGTTTATGCCATCGACAAGAGTGGTCAGGTCAAGACGATTGAGAAGAATCTGCTCGGCGAGAATTACTGGAATTTGAGTGCGGTAATGAGCCGCTGATAAAGCAAACAGCAGGCTAGATGTCGGTACGGTACATCTGACGCCGGAAATGCGGCAGGACTTCCTCTGCTACTCCCGGCAAGCGCAACGCTGTCTCAGGTGAAGTATAGACAGGCGCGGATTCTTCGACTGAATCGCGAGACTCTGCGTCGTCAACCAGTTCGGTATTGTCCTGCAATACGGGCGCGACGATTTTCTCGGCGCTCATCCCTTTGGGCAGCGCCTGTATGCCGGTGGCATCCGTCGTGCCACGGTCCAGCACGACAATATTCAACGACGGGGCTGGCAATGCCGGTTCCGGGACCTGATCCGCTACTTCGTCACAATCAGGTCTGACGCCACTGGAAGCCAGAGCGGACGAACTGCAAAAACCGAGTAACAAGGCGGCTGCAACGCCGGCGACGGTGAACTGCGATCTTTCAAACTGTCTCATCACGGGCTCCCCCGCAACCTGCGATAGGTGATGTGGTGGAGTATAACACCAACATACGTTCGAACAAGAGGGTTTAAAATCAAGGAGTTACGCGTACCGTCTGTGCCGGGATGCTTTGCACTTCGCGCATCAGTGCCAAGTCTGTAACAATGCCTGCGGCCTGGTCAAGCTGGACGTCGGGACGCTCGTCTTCTTTGAGTTCCTCAAGACTGACTATCGCATCAAGGCCGAGCGCTGCGCGGCGCTCGTTTTCCCGCTGCAGTGCCTTGGCCATGCTCGCTTCGCGGAGCCCGCGGCGCGTATCGATATTCAGGGAAATCGTTTTTTGCGCGCGAGTCTCACGATCATCTTCGATAAATTGAGCCAGGTACTGATAATTTGGGTCGCTCTTTGCTCGCTCGGAATGGCTGGCGGTCAATGAATTAATGGTTCGATCGAGGGGCTCCCCGGCACGAAAGCGCGCGGTTGGAATCGTATCCCATGGCAATGCGCTGTCGCGAACGCTTTCGCCGATCAATTCAGCGTCGATGGGGGATGGAAGGTTGATATCCGGCCTGACGCCACGGTGCTGCGTACTTTCGCCGGTAACCCGATAATACTTGCCGATAGTCAGGGTTAATTGCCCGTAGCTATCGTCGCCCTCAGGCTGCAAATATTGATCGAGGGAATACAGGTTTTGCACGGTACCCTTGCCAAATGTCTCCTGTCCGATAATAACGCCGCGCTCGTAATCCTGAATAGCTGCAGCAAAAATTTCCGCGGCCGAAGCACTAAAACGATTAGTCAACACCGCTAGCGGTCCGTTATAAGCAACGTGTGCGACCGGGTTCGGGTCGTCAAGCCGGTTGATTCGGCCATTCGAATTCTTCAATTGCACAACCGGACCGTTATCTATAAACAAACCGGAAAGGGCGGTCGCCTCGGTAAGATGACCGCCACCATTGTTGCGCAAGTCCATAACGAGTCCATCGATGCCCTGTTCTTCAAGCTCGTCGATCAGTCGTTGCACATCCTTGGTCGTGCTTGTGTAGTTCTTGTCGCCGTTACTCAAGGCGCGGTAGTCACGATAAAAGCTCGGCACCTCGATGACTCCAATGTTCCAGCCGCGACCATCGCGCGGCACCGTAATAATCTGGCTCTTCGCAGCCTGCTCCTCGAGTTTTACCTGGCCACGAGTCAGGCTGATTTCTCTGTCGGCGTGGCCAGGCAATGCGCCGGCCGGAATGATTTGCAGACGCACAACGGTATCTGCCTTGCCCCTAATCAGATCCACGACATCATCAAGCCGCCAGCCGATCACGTCCGTCATTACGCCGTCTGTTCCCTGCGCGACGCCAGTAATCCGGTCCTTTGGCGCCAGGCTGCCATCGATCGATGCTGGTCCGCCCGGGATAATACTGACAATCTGCACGTAGTCGTCTTCGGTCTGCAGTGATGCGCCGATGCCGAAGTAAGACAGACTCATCTGGATTCGGTATTCCTCGGAATTTCGCGGCGACAAGTAGCTGGAATGCGGGTCGAGAGTGTGCGCAAAAACATTCATGAAAGTTTCGAACACATCGTCATTTTTGATTTGATCCATGCGCCTCAGGTATTGACGATAGCGTTTCTGCAATACTTCCTGAGAATCAACCCAAGGCTTGTCCGCAATCGCCAGATTAAGAACGTCGTGCTTTACGCGTTTGCGCCATAGTTTATCAAGCTCGGCAGTCGTTTTTGCCCACGGTGCATCCTTTCGGTCAAACTGATAATCTTCATCGACAGTCAGATCCGGTTCGGTTTCCAGGTACTGCAAGGCTACAGCGAAACGTTCGCGTACTCGCGTGCGGTACACGGAGAACATGTCAAAAACAGGATCCAGCGGTTCGCTTCGAACAATGTCGTCAAGCTGGTATCGGTACTGTTCAAAGAAACTGATATCGCTCGCCAACAGGTACATTCGATTGTTGTCGAGTTCATCGAGGAAATTGTCCATGACTCTGGATGAGAAATCGTCATCCACCTCGATACGACTGTAATGGGATTTTTCGACAAACGTCGTAACCAGCGCGCCAATGTCTTCGTGGCGGGGTTCCGGATGCAACGCATCGTCAGTCGGAACGCTCTCCGTAGCGGCAGCTGCGGATAAAACCAGCATTCCGGCCAACAGGACTGCGTGTCTGTGGAAACGTCGTGTCGGAAGTACGTTCAAATCTTTCTCCAGTATTGGCCGAGCCGATTCCTTCAATGGCTTGTCTCGGCTAGGCTAGTGGTCAAGCCAGGATTGATCAAGGGCACACTTTGCATAACTGGCCTCAGTTTCATAGTTAAATGGTCCGCCTCGGAAACAAATATATGCGCCCGCTTGCTGTCATCAATGGTGTTGTACTCGGTTCCTGTCTGTCGATAGCGGTCAGTCTCGCTGCCGTCATGTGCGTCTACCTGTTGCTTGGAGATGAATATCCACGCCTGCAATCGGAATTCCAGCCATTGCTGGCGAGTACACTCATCTTCTTTGGTATGACCATGATTTCAGCTGCGAGTTTCTATGCATTGCTTACAAAAAGAAAAGCCAGGACGGGCCTTCAGTTGGCCATGTGGGTCGGACTATTAGTAACTGCCTGGTATTACGTGGCGTAAACAAATACGCGATTTTACCGGCCACTAGTCCAGTAAACGCGATTTGCTCGTGGCATTGCTTTTCAGGTCTCTTTGCTGTCGGCGATGCATCCTTGACAGCAAGCCGTCGCGACGTAAATTGAGCCTTGCACGGCGCTCTTTCTGGCTCGCTTTCGTGAGACTGAGTCGCTCACTGTCACGGAAAGTGCAGAAGTCCTGGTACGCTTTGATTTCGTGCCGTAATTCGCGCACGACGAGTTCAACCATGATTGCATCGTCCAGATAACCGAGGCCGGGGATATGGTCAGGAATGAGGTCGTCTGGTTCGGCGAAATAGGCGAGGGCGTGCAAGACGCGCTTCGCATCCGCATGCGGCAGTCGCCAGTCCAGATCTGAGATCATACGCAACATCAAATCGAGCTTTTGTAGCCGCTCGGCAATAAACCCCGAACAGTTGTCATGATTTACCTTGCGCAATAATTCGGCGCTGGAGGCGACGATGTTCTCGGGCGCCAGGCGCGTAGTGGAATCTCGCGCAGCCCGTATGATCAGCCGAAAATGCTGCAGATCGTCCTCACTCAATTCCAACGATATCCGCAAGCTCATGGCTTCCGACCTAGTTCTTTCGAGATCGTTTGTCCCAGTGTTTTGAGCGATCAAATCTGCCGGTATTGTAAGGGTCGATGCCGATTTCCTCTTCGGTATCAATGGCATTCTCGTCAAGAATGGTCAGCGTTTCGTGCGTGCCGGTATCCTCACGAACATATTTGCGAATCAGCACGTTTTTTCCCGGCCCCAGGTCTTCAATGCGACCATCGGAAAGCCCTTCAAACCGGACCACTTCTGGTTGTCGTTCGGGAATCGCAGGTTTGCTGACTGGTCTGGCGGCGGTGTGGCGGCCGGTCTGGCCCATGTAGCTGCCAGATTTCGAAAGATCCGTGTGCGACGACGCTCGCTGCGGCGAAAATTTCCCGGCAAGCCAGCGGAAAAAACGCATCATTCTCTTAAGTTCCTATCGTGAATTGTTTGGATTAATGCCTTAACCCACTATATGTCCTGCCGAATCCAAGCATGCAACATTGTTAACATAAATTCTACGATATATGCGCTAATGTGTTGCTGGACAACAAAATAATGTGATGCAAGTCACATTACGCAACAGTGGTCGGGCACTTTCGGTTTCAGCCGTTCTCGCGCGCGGCAAGTCGCCAGGCCATGGCGGTCAATCGCAAAACCTGCCAGCCGAGGTAGGGCGACAGGATCAGGAACCATGCGACGGTCTCTCCATTTCGGACCCGGCCGATCATTGTGCTGAAGAAATCGCTGAAACCTTGTCCGCCATACTCGCCAAATACCGCGCCGCCGACGAGGTAGATGGCGACAGGCAACAGAACCAGGCCGACAAAAACCAGCCCGAGGAACAGCGCGAGCTCGCGAAATAAGCGTTGCTTGGAGGGATGCGCCGGTGCTACCACGATCAGATTCCGGTTGCAGGAAAAACCCATCCTTGCGTACGGAGTCGCAAAGATCAAGTAGAGGCACAGGCCGACGCCGGTCGGTCGACAGGCTTACTCAGTTTCGTATTTTGCGGCTCGCCGGCGACGATAGATGAGAACGCCCATATGCAGGCATGCGATCGAAAACAGAGCGTAATGGGGCAGTACCCAGATCCAGTGACCAATATAGATAGTGGCCGCGAGGGCGCTGAAACCTGTCAGGAGGTAAAACCCCGGCAAAGCCGCGTAAAGTATTTTCGGCAACCACACCTTCCTGGACAGGAGCGAGCCGGTATTGTTCGTAATTTGTTGTGTGTCGCTAAGGACGCCACCGCGATTCGCTGCGTAGCGGCTGTTCATTTGACTTGCGCTCCATGCATATCAGGGAGCCAGTGTATTGTGCGGCCGGACAGCTGTCCGTGATTGGCCTCACAATTAGCCGATCAGCTGGTCAACTTTCACGCGGATCGCGCTTGGCGCGTTCTTCATATCGAAACTCGGAGTTACCAACCGAGACGACATCGCCGTGTTTGAGAAAGTGCTCGGTGATGCGCCGGGCATTCACAAGTACGCCATTCTTGCTACCCCAGTCTATTACCCGGGTCACACCACCCTCGCATACGATCACCGCATGCCGGCGGCTGACGTGCGCCGCCTTCAACTGAATATCGTTTAGCTCGGTGCGGCCAATTGTCAGGCGGTCTTTGAACAGAGGAAAACGCACTTCCTGATCATCGATGCATCCAACTAATACGCGCGTCATCCTGTCGCGCTCTGCGGGGCCGTGGGTGTCAACGTGCTCGAAGGAGGGCGTATCGACTGCGTCCAATAGGTTGTCCTTGTCTGCAATCGCGCTGACCTGCTGGGATTTCCTGGCGAGCTCGGAGATCAGGCAATTGATAGCCTCGTTCTTCGTTTCAAGTTTTTGCAGTGACTCTGCAGCTTCTCGACGCAATCTCTGATTTTCGTGTTCGAGTTTTTCAATCCGGGTCTTGCTGTTTTCCTCGGTTGCATTAAGCATGGTCTCGAGCTGAACACGGTATGTCCGAGTCTCAACCAGATCCGAAGCCAATTGTTCGGTGAGCAATTCGTGCTGTGAAAGCGTTTCCTGGGCTGATCCCAATTCGAATCGGATCGTTCGAATTTCCTCGGCATGCGATGATTTTAGCGTTTCCAAAATTTCATTGAGCTGCGCATTCTGCTCTTTGAGGTCAGCAATAGTCGTGTCCTGCGTCTTGATTCGATCAATGGCCTGCACCAGGTCATACTGCAATAATTCACGGGCGTTGCTGATATTTCGATTCTCGACATCGCGATCCTGAAGTTGTCGGCGTAATTCGTCAGCGTAGCTTTCGATACGTACATAGCGTTGCCGCAATTCGTGAATCGCTATCGCGCTGTTGGCCAGATCCCCGCTTCGTACAGCCACCGGCTCACCGTTGTCGGGGATAGGGTCGCTCATCGTTTCGAGCTGCTTTTGCACGGACAGAAAGTGCGCGTTGCGTTCGCGAATCTCCAGTCGCAGCGCCTTGATTTGCTCGTCGCGATTCTTTAGCAATCCCTGTTTGCGTGCCAAGGAGGTTGTCGCGTTCTCCAATTGGGAACGCAACTGATTGATCACCTCATCGCGAGATGCAGATTCAGCTTCCAGGCCGAGTTGCCTGGACTGAAGTCGGGCAACTTCGAATTCCAGTCGGCCGATCGTTTCGCCGCGCGCCTTGAGATCGGAGCGCATCGCGGCCAGATCGCTTGCGTCGTCAGTGACAACAAATGCGCCACGGCTGAGCCCGGTAGTATTGGCGGCCGACTCAAGTTCTTCCTGCGCCGCCTCCTGTCTGGGCGTGGCGAGTAAAAGCGCCTCAAGTTCGGCGGTCGGGTCATTATCGTCGCTGACTAATTCGTTGATATTTTTTTTATCTTTAGCCATGCGCGCATACTACCACGCGTCCCGGATCCGGTATTTGGAGTGCGATCAGGGGCGGGTATTACGTCAAATTCGAGCGCCCCGGTCTAGTCAACGGGCACGGTTCGGCCGTTTGCCCACTGGCGTAGCCCCTCGATTTGTTCGCGCATGACGACAGACAATGGATGCGTGAGCTGCAGTTCGGCAAGGATATGCCCGGTGGCGAGGTGCTGGCCCTGTGCGTGTGCGGCGTAAAGCGCTGAGACCACGGCTTGTTCAATTTCCGAACCGGAATAGCCGTCGGTTGCGGCCACGATCGCCGCAATGTCGAAACTCGCCGGTTCCTGCTTTCGACGCTGTAAATGAATGCGCAGTATGTCTGCTCGAATACCGGCATTGGGCAGGTCAACAAAGAATATCTCGTCGAAGCGGCCCTTGCGCACCAGCTCCGGCGGTAGTGCGTCAATGTTATTGGCCGTTGCGACGACGAAAACCTGGCTCTTCTTTTCAGCCATCCATGTGAGAAATGTTCCGAGAACCCTTTGCGTTGTGCCGGTTTCTCCGCCACGCCCCGCGATACCTTTTTCAATTTCGTCGATCCACAACACGCATGGAGCCATCACGTCGGCGGTGCGTAAGGATTCACGGAGCTTGCGTTCCGTCTCGCCATGATACTTGTCGTAAACAGCGCCGAAGTCGAGTCGCATTAGCGGTACGCCAAAAATGCCGGCGGTGGTTTTTGCGGCCAGGCTTTTCCCGCAACCCTGAACGCCGAGCAATACGATACCCTTCGGTGAGTCTAGGTGCGCGACGTCAGCACCGCCGGCAAATACCGATTTACGCTTGCTCAGCCAGTCCTTGAGACGCGCCATACCGCCAAGATCGCTGAATCGAGCGGTGTCATATTCGAATTGCAGTGTCCCGCCTCGATTGAGTAGCTCGTACTTGGCCTGCATTACCTCAACAAGGTCGCTGCCGGAAATGGCCCCGTCTGCAAATATCGCATTTCTCGCCAGTCGTTCCGTGTCTGCATAGGTCAGTCCGGCGAGGTTGCGTATCAACATTTCATGTGCTTTGGCATCGGTTCTTACGCGTGCGCCGGAATTTTCAGCAACCCATTGATCGGCTACGTTTTTGATAATGTTGCGACGTTCTGATTCGGACGGGAATGACATGTCGAAACGTGCACTGAACGATTCAAGCTCGGCCGGTATCTTGACGGTATGACCAATCAATACAATCTGGCGCGGAATCTCTCGATAACGAATACAAATGTCTTTGATCAGCCGGACGTGAATCGGGTCCTCGAGGAAAGGATGGAAATCCAGCAAAACGTAAATGCCAGGCTTCTCGACCGCCCGAATATGTTTCAACACGTCACCCGGCGCGGAATTGACGGTTTGTGGCGCCAGATCTATATCGAGTCGTTGCAGACCATCGGTTACCGTCCACCGGAACAGCGGCATGTAGGATGGACCAATGCCGGTCAGCGATATGGTCTGCAACATACCAATAATTCGAGATTCGTCTCGCGTTTCGATCACGATGATCGGTGTCCGTGATCGCAAAACAAGAGCAAGATCTTTTCGATCGTCCATTGTGCTAACTATTGGCCTGGTCAGATTGTTCGTAGCTACGGCAACCTGGCAAATTGTCGATGGCCAATACGTCTGACTCCGCACCGATAAGTTGTTTTGCAATCTCTCGTAGCAAATGTAAATCAACTTGTCTTCTGCCACGCAATTCCTGCAGCAAATCGTCCAGCGATGATTCGCCGTTGGTTGCACTCCGTATTTCCGCATTCAAAGCGACGAAAATTCCGACTGCCTTTGCTGTCACTGGCCCGCTAGACGCGCTTTGGCACAATGAGTCTGCGGACTTCGCCCAGCGCCGCAGATTATTGAGCGCGGCGTCATAACGTGTCCGTGAAATGCTGCCGCTACGCCGTAGCAATTCCAGCGAATAGTATTCGGCGAGCCCTTCGACTATCCAGTCATATCCGGCATGGCCGGTGAGGCGCAGTGTGCTATGCATGACCTCGTGCAGCAACGTACTTGTGGCGTTCTCGCTGATTAACGGTCGGTCGGCGTGAATATACAGGGACGAGGGCGCCGACAGCCCGCCACGCCACATAGGATCACCGGCACTGACGACCGTCAGCCTTGGCGACAGATCAGGAACGACGCGAGACAACTCGGGGAGGATCCAGTGCAATAACGCCAAAATATCCAGCCTTCTCGCTGCCTGACCAACAGGTGCGGCAACAACGACGCGGATGCCAGAGATAGTTTCGTGGCGAACACCGATACGACCCATCACAATCCAGCCATCGGGCTGATCGAATTGCCGCTCAGGCTTGTCGATCGAGAACGTGCCTTTCCTGGACGAATATGCTGTCACGATGGACCAGCCGTGCGGCAAGCTGAATTGCAGGCTTGTTGCGCCGGCCGCGCCGCGTACCGCGCGAGTTGATGCTCGTGGTATGAGGTCCTCGGCGCGCATTACTCCCCAACTCTCGCCCAGCCAGGCATCATACCCTTTGCTGTTGCGACGACTGGCAACGGCCACGCTCCAGCGCAAGGTCCCTCCAGAGGGGGGCGGGTGCCAAACAATTTCGCCAGCGTTTTCGAGCAACTCGCCGTCTGCCTTAATGTCGGAGATGCGGCCGTCATTCACAAAGCGCAATTCCCTGAGCAAACTGCGCGGCTGCGTCAGGCGCATCTCAACTTCCAGCGTTCCCTGCTGCGGCTGCGGCACTACCGTATACAGGACCTGGTAATTGAGCGGCCGGCTGGCGGTTGCCAGTTCCGACAGCAATACGCAGCTGGCGATATAAACGACAAAATATGTAGCCAGCAAGGAGCTTGCTTTTGCGATCCAGTTCATAGGGAATTTCAGCGTCGAATTGTAGACTGGCGGTCCGGTGCAGGAGAAGTGTAGCCCGATGATATCCCAGTCCGTACAGCTAATTCGAAATACAACCGCCGCGACGGTTTTCGCATTCATGCTTGCCGGCTGTAGTGCTCAGCCGACGGCGAGCGTGTCCACTGCCGACAATGCAGCACAAAAGGCGGCGGCTGTCGCGGTGCAGCAGGTGGGTGTGCGCTACAAGTATGGAGGCGCGTCTCCGGCTGGTTTTGATTGCAGTGGACTAGTGCATTACGCCTATTCCAACGCC
>CAZHLE010000035.1:19859-23099 GCA_964533065.1 uncultured Woeseiaceae bacterium
TATACCCAGGACGACTGCGGCGCTATGGCAGTCGATGCGGCCGGTGAGCAATAATGATTTGCGGGCAGGTGACATCCTGTTTTTCAGCATTGAAGGCAAAATGTCGCATGTTGGTATGTATCTTGGTGAGGGCGATTTCGTGCATGCGCCGTCGACCGGAGACGTCGTAAGCGTTGCGTCATTGCGGTCCGGGTTTTACGAAGATGCATTTGTCCGGGCAGGCCGCCCTGACTGATTCAATCAGGCGCTATCGTCACCCGCATCGCCAGTAATGAATTGCTGTAGCTGCTGCGCCAGAGTTTTACATGCCTTCGCTTGGGCTCGTGCGATAAGTGGGATCGGAATCACGATCGCCGGCATGAATGATGTGCCGCTGACATCGGTCGTCACGGTCCCTGCAGACTCGAGATCGTTAAGGTCCCAAATCGCCGCCTCGTAATCGGCCTGGTTTTGCCACCAGGCAAAGCCAAAGCAACCGCCACCACCCGGGCCGGCTGCACAGGAGAGACTTCCGCCTCCCGCAACGCGCTCCGTATCGCCATCGAGCCAGATGATGTAACGGACTTTCTGTTCTGCGATACGATCCAGAACGCCGGGAGAATCCATGAGCTGCGGCAAGTGCTTGGTTTCTGACGGTGCCGTGCGCGGCTCGAACCATGGAAACAACGAGTCGACGAATTGGCGGTGCGGAACCACGCGCAGGCCGGAGGAGCCTCGCTCGAGTCCTCGCTCAACACACTGTATATAGTCTTCTTCTGTTTCATTCCCCAGGTGATAACTCTTGGCCATAACAACGACGCCCTCACCGGCGCCGAGGCCGGTGCTGTTAATGCGGGCATCTTCGACTCGTGACGTGATGCACCCGGCCATGGCCAGGGCAGCAATTGCCAGAATTGGGTTTCGGAGTAAGTGCTTATTCGATGTCACTGGATGGCTCCTGTTCGGGTTCTGCCAAAGGCCCTGTGCCAGAGCGATCGGCCGCCAGTCTGCCGATCCCAGTAGCCTCATCAAGTTTCATGATCATCAGAGCGGCTGCGTCGCGCATGGCCAGAATTGCGGCACGTTGTAGTGCTTGCGACCCGCTTATCGATGTTTTCTGGCTCTTGCCATATGCGCTGACTGGCCAATTGGCGACTTCGATGCCTTGCTGGTCAAAAACCTTGATTCGGTAACGGATCCATACGGCGAATGCATCGGTTTTGCTCTGGTTTGGTACCGAAAATTCGAATGCTTCAATACTGGGCTCTATCAAAGCGTCGATCGGCAAGTCCGCAGGGTCTGCATCCGCTGACACCATCGTGACCTTTTCGAACATGAAGCCGAAGAGCTGGGTAAAAAGGGCGGCATTGGAATTTCCGAGATCGATTGACCATTTCTCGCGGCCCATAATTTCCTCATCGTGTACGTAGTGTTGGAACTCAGGGGGTAAGCGCAGCCCGACAGAGGCGGGAATCATGACGATCAGCGGCGCCGGGATAGTCGGCGCATCCAGTTTCACGTTTGAACCGCAGCCAGCAAGGCCGAGTATCAACGTCACTGACAGGGCTATTCGTATAAAGTCATGCAATTCGGCTCGTCCGGCACATTGATCCCTGTTTCAGATCATTTGGCGGCAACAGAGTTCCGCCAAATGGCTCATTTCGGCAATATGGTCACTGTAGTGCGGTGCGCACTCCGGATCAATAAGCCACCGCCTGGCTCGGTCGCCATTCGAGTGGCGCTTGTTGCATCAGCGCGACCTGTTCTCGCAGCGCCAGGATGTGCTCGTCCCAGTAGCGTTGCCCGGCAAACCAGGGAAATGCCGCCTTAAAGGCCGGATCTGTCCATCGGCGTGCCAGCCAGGCGGCATAGTGCATGATGCGCAGGCTGCGTAGTGCCTCGATGAGATGCAACTCGCGTGCGTCAAATCGCCGAAACTCCTCGTAGCCCGCCAGCAGCGCCGACAGTTGTGGAGATTGTTCAGTCTCGTTCCCGGACAGGAACATCCACAGGTCCTGCACAGCCGGACCGCGCCGCGCATCGTCGAGATCGACGATGTGAACCTGTTCCCCGGCGACGAGTACATTGCCGGGGTGAAAATCCGCGTGGATTCTTAGCTGGCGTACCTCGCCGGCACGGATCTGACACGCTTCCACCTCTTCGAGAACCTGCTCGGTAATCGTTTCATAGGCGGCTATCAGGTCGTCGGGAATGAATTCCTCGTCGAGCAAAAAATCGCGCGACGCAACACCATAGCTTTCGATATCAATGGTGGGGCGGTGCACGAACGTAGCAAGCTGACCCACGTTGTGGATCCGTGCAACCAGCCTGCCGAGCTGCTGCAGCAATCCATAGTCGTCGAGATCGGGCGCCCGGCCGCCCCGATACGGATAGACCGCAAAACGATACGACCCCGACGTCAACAGGCTTGTCCCCCGATGCATGGTCGGTGCCACGATCGGTAACTCGGCTCCAGCCAGATCCAGCGCAAAATTATGTTCCTCGAGGATTGCAGCGTTGCTCCAGCGTCCGGGCCGGTAGAACTTGGCGACAACGGGCGCGCCGTCTTCGATACCGATCTGATAGACGCGGTTTTCGTAGCTGTTTAGTGCCAGGAACCGCCCGTCGCAGCGGTAACCGATACCCTCCAGCGTCGCAATAATCTGCTCGGGCTGCAGGCTGGCGTAGGCAATCGACGAGGCATGGTCCTGCTCGCGCATGTTAAGTTCCGGTGATGCCTTGCGGCCTGGTCAGAGCGCGCATATTGCGGCTCGGCCACGGTCAAGGCAAGATCCTGTCTGCCGAAGGCTATCCCGCCTGGAAAACATCATGAATCGTTTTGCCACGTACATCCCCATTGCCGTCATTGCCATCGGCGCGGCTTGTGGCAGCCGCGATGAGGTGCTCGATTTGACACAGTTTGAAGCAGACAATCTCGATTGGCGCGCCGGGCGCCTGGAACGGCTCCGAGGCCCCGACGGCTATTTGAACCTGGCCGGCTTGTTCTGGCTGGATGATGGCACGATCCGTGTTGGGGCGGCGCCGGACAACGACATCGTTTTTCCAGCTTCGGCTCCGTCGCAGGTGGGTGAGTTGCAGGTCTCTTCCGACGGTGTCGTGTTACAGGTTGCAGACGGTGTCGCTGTATTTTCGAACGATCAGCCTGTGCACGAGATTTTCGTCTCCGACGATACCACTGAGGCCCCGGTCACCATTACGCACGGCTCTATCGCCTGGACAATTATCCGTCGCGACGAACGG
>CAZHLE010000036.1:0-11745 GCA_964533065.1 uncultured Woeseiaceae bacterium
TGGGCATTAACAATTATTTTGGCGGCGACATGACCGTGCCCTTTGGCGGCTTCAAGCAAAGCGGCAACGGGCGCGACAAGTCCATTCACGCAATGCACGATTACACCGAGCTGAAAACCACCTGGATCGAGTTTGAATGAAGGTGACCACCGAACACACGGGCTCCTATTACGCTGCGTCGCTCAACGACGCGACGCGCTATGCGCCGCTTAAGGGCACCGAGCGTGCCGATGTTTGCGTGATCGGCGCCGGCTTCACGGGCATCTCGACCGCGCTGCACCTTGCCGAGCGCGGCTACAAGGTGAGCGTCCTCGAAGCCAACCGGGTGGGCTGGGGCGCCTCGGGGCGCAACGGCGGGCAGATGATTGCCGGGATCTCCGGCGAGCAACCAATTGCGCAGGAATTGGGCAAGGACGTCGAAGAGGTTTTTCGTGAACTGCGCTGGGCCGGACATCGGATCATTCGTGAGCGTGTCGAAAAATACGCGATCCAGTGCGACCTCAAGTATGGCTATCTCGACGTCGCCATCAAGCCGCGGCACCTGCGCCAGCAGGAAGCCGACTGCGCACGTCTTCAGCGCGACAATCTGCCGTTCGAAGTGCGCATGCTGTCGCGCGAAGAGACCGCCGCAACCATTGGCACCGATGCTTACCTCGGTGCACTGCTCAACATGGGCAATGGCCACCTGCATCCCTTGAATCTCTGTGCCGGTGAGGCGCGCGCCGCGGTGTCCCTGGGTACGATCATCCATGAACAGTCGGCCGTGCTGCGCATTGAACATGGCGCCACACCGCGCGTCATGACCGAGCACGGTTCGGTCAGCGCCGATACGGTCATCCTTGCAGGCAACGCCTACCACTCACTCGAGCGCAAGCTGCGTGGCATCATGTTCCCGGTGAACAGCTTCATCATTGCGACCGAGCCGCTGCCTGCCGAGACGGTTGCCAGCATCAATCCACGCGATCTCGCTATCTGCGATCCGAATTTCGTGCTCGAGTACTTTCGCCTGAGTGCCGACAAGCGCCTGTTGTTCGGCGCACGACTCAACTATTCGGGCGATGATCCGGACGTGATTCGCAAGAGCCATCGCGCGAAGATGGCGCGGCTTTATCCAAAGCTTGCAGATGTGCACATCGACTATGCCTGGGGCGGCAGGATCGGCGTACCCATCAACCGCGTGCCACAGTTGGGCCGCATCATGGACAATGTTTTCTATTGTCAGGGCTACTCGGGTCACGGCGTGAACGTCACCCACCTGGCGGGAGAAATCATGGCTGATGCCGTGGCCGGGACCATGGAGCGCTTCGACCTGTTTGCCAACGTCAAACCCGTGCGCGTACCCGGCGCGTACCGCTTTGCAGGGCCGATGGTTGCGCTCGGCATGCTGTATTACCGTATCAAGGACCGGCTCTGAAAACTTTTTCAAGGAATCAGCCGATATTCAGCGGACACTGTGAGTACGAGCGACTCCCGGCGCGCAACTTTGTAAAATCAAGACCGGTTATAACCGCGCCTTGCTCCAGGCCAGCAGGCGCACAGCCCAGGCGCCGAAGCCGGCCCAGTAGTACACATAATCGATGATCTGGATGTCGTCGTAGTAGTAAAGCTCGAACCAGTAAGTACTCCAGACCACGCCCCAGAGAAAATAAATCCCGCCCTTGTGCAATAACTTCCACTGCCGCGCGCTCAGCTTGCTACGGCCAAAGCGGAACGAGGTCAGGATCATGGCGATGAGCAGGATGTAGCCCGGCAATTGCTCAGCCAGGTCGAAATAACTGTAGGCCTCGGCAAGATAGTAATCCGTGTAGCCGATCACCAGCCACAGGATAAAGATCAACTGCCAGGCCATGCCCGCCGCGAAACAGAGGCCGATAATGCGCCGGTTCCGAAGCAACCATCGGCTGCCTGCGCCCGGCCACAAAACAAGCAGCGATGACGATGCGAAAGCGATGAACAACCACGGCACTGCGAGCCGAACTGACGTCTGGATGAGCCCGGAAATCTGCTCCGGATCAGTAAGGTCAACCCTGCTCATGGCGAATAACATCGCAATGCACATCGGCACAACGATGAGGCCAAACAGGCGCCAGTTATTGAGCCATCTGCCCGCCACTATCGATGCCAATGAATTCGGATATGATTCACGCATGCAATTAGTTCAACAAATCGTCAAGTGGTCGCTTAAGACTATCACCTGGATGCTGATAATGTTTGGCGCGTACCTGTTGGCATTCGGCAATTCCTGGTCGCCGTTCGTTCTCGATGCACTGCACGGATCCGAAGCTGGCTTATGGCTGGAGCTACTGGTGCCGTTCCTGCCGCTGCTCGTCATCGGCATTGGCGCAGCACTTTTCACGCGGGGTGCAAAACAGTGAAGTCGGGTGCAATTCGTATCCACGAATATGGCGGTCCCGAAGTTCTGCTCTGGGAAGAAATGGACCTGCCCGAGCCCGCAGCGGGCGAGGCGCGAATCCGGCACACGGCCATTGGTCTCAATTTCGTGGATGTCTACCATCGCACCGGCCTTTATCCGACCAGCCTGCCCTGCGGCCTCGGCAGTGAAGCCGCCGGCATCGTCGAAGCGGTGGCGCCCGGTGTGACTGAAGTCGCTGTTGGCGATCGCGTGGTCTACACGGGCCGACCCAACGATGCCTATTCCGAACGGCGCAATTTAAACGCCGCCGAGCTGGTGCCGATTCCGGACGGCGTCAGCGATTCCGTGGCCGCCGCGACACTTTTAAAGGGGCTGACGGCCTGGTATCTGTTGCATCACAGCTACCGGGTACAGCCAGGCGACCCGATACTTATTTATGCCGCGGCCGGCGGTGTCGGCTCGATCGCGAGCCAGTGGGCACGGCACCTCGGTGCGACCGTGATCGGCATTGTCAGTAGCGCAGAAAAAGCAACGCTTGCCAGGGCCCAGGGCTGCCATCACATCGTCATGGCCGACGATCCGGACATCGCGGCAACCGTCATGCGCCTGACGGACGGCCACGGTGTGGCCGCCGTTTACGACTCGGTTGGCAAGGACTCATTCATGACTTCGCTCGATTGCCTGCGACCGCACGGCACGCTGGTCACGTTCGGCAATTCCTCCGGAGCCGTCGAGCCTTTTGCGCCCTCGCTGCTGGCCGCACGCGGCTCGCTCTATGTCACCCGACCGACACTCGCGCACTTTGTTAATACGCGCGAGAAACTGCTGGCCGCGGCAAAGGCCTTGTATGACGTGATCGAGAGTGGCGCCATCACGATTCGCATCGGCCAGCAATATGCGCTAAAGGATGTCGCGCAGGCGCACCGCGATCTCGAAGCGCGCAAGACCACGGGCTCGACGATCCTGGTTCCGTGAACGACCGCCCGGAACAGAGCCTGCACGATACGGTGGCGCGCGCGCTCGCCGAGGATATCGGCAGTGGCGATCTCACTGCGTTGCTGATCGCGCCAACCGCAAAGATCGATGCCACCGTCATTACTCGCGAGGCGATGACGCTGGCGGGCCGGCCCTGGTTTGACGAGGTTCTTCGCCAGGTGGATGCATATATTGCCGTGCACTGGCAGCACAACGATAGCGATGCGCTCGCCGCCGGCGCAACACTCTGCACTTTGCACGGCCCGGCGCGATCCATACTCACGGCCGAACGCACGGCGCTGAATTTCCTGCAGCTGTTGTCCGCGACCGCAACCACCACCGCAAACTATGTTGCCGCCGTCGCCGGTACAGCCTGTCGCATTCTGGACACGCGCAAAACCATCCCGGGATTAAGGCTTGCTCAAAAATACGCCGTGCGTTCAGGCGGCGGCAGCAATCATCGCATTGGGCTGTTTGACGCCATACTCATAAAAGAGAATCACATCCTGAGCGCCGGCGGTATCAGCTCGGCGATCGATGCCGCGCGGGAGTTGCACCCTGAACTGCCCATCGAGATCGAAGTCGAGACGCTCGATGAGCTGCGCGATGCACTTGGCGCGAAAGCGGAGCGCCTGTTGCTCGATAATTTTTCACTGCCGATGCTGCGCGAGGCTGTCGCCATCAACCGCGACGAAGGTTACCCGCCCGCGGAACTCGAAGCCTCGGGCGGAGTGACGCTCGCCGGCATACGCGAAATTGCCGCGACGGGAGTGGATTTTATTTCCGTTGGCGCGCTGACCAAGAACGTCCATGCCATTGACCTGTCAATGCGCTTTTCAGCCCTCAGCCAGCGCTAGAAACCGCCTGGCGTTGCCACCGAGCAATTGCGCTTTCGCTTCTTTGCCAAACCCGGGTGCCGTGCGAATCAGCTCGCCGACGATCTCCTCGCCCAGAGGAAACGGATAGTCCGACCCCAGCATGACGCGGTCCTCGCCCATGACATCGGCGAGAAAGCGCAAAGCCGCCGCGTCAAACACGGCGGAGTCGACATAGAAACGTCGCAGGTAACTCGAGGGCAGATCAGTCGATTGACCGCGCACGATGTCGCGCCGGCGCCAGGCATTGTCGAGGCGGCCCAGCAGGAACGCAAAACTGCCGCCGCCGTGCGCAAAACAGAGGCGCAGATTCTCCGGCAGGCGCTCGAAGGCCCCACCGAGAATCATCGAGACGATGCCGAGTTGCGTCTCGGCCGGCATGCCGACGGTCCAGGCCATCATGTACTTGTGTGTGCGTTCCTTGCCCAGCATGTCCCAGGGATGCACGAGTACCGCGGCGCCTTCGCTGGCGCAGTGCTGCAGGAAAGTGATCAGGCCCTCGTCATCGAGGTTGCGCTCGCCGACGTGATTGCCAATCTGCACACCGATGTGACCATCCTCAATCGCGCGTGACAACACCTTGCAGGCTGCATCGGTGTCCTGCAGCGGCACCTGGCAAAACGATAACAACCGCCCGGCCCCGTCGGCACAGATTTCCAGCGCCATGTCGTTGAACAGGCTGGCGCAGTCACTAGTCTGCTCTGTTGGCCGGTCGTAAGCGAACAGCAGGGGTGTGGCACTGATGACCTGCAGGTCGATGCCGTCGCGGTCCATTTCCTCGATGCGCCGGCTCGCGCTCCAGCAGGCGTCATAGACAGGCCGGAACTCTTTTTCGCCCAGCATCAGCATCGCCTTGCCGGCCTCGGTGTGACGCATCCAGGGCCAGTCCGGCGTACCGAATCGTGCCGCAAGGTCCGGCCAGGTCTCTGGCAGGAAGTGCGAGTGAATGTCAATGACCCGTGGGCTGCTCACAGTTCTACCCAGCCGTCCGGCGGTTTGCCTTTGCCCGGATGAATCGCGCCGCAGTAACGGCAGGTTCTGGCGTTTATGTTCGCGTCAAAGGCATCGAAAATTTTCGGCAACTCGGTGACGATCCCCTGTGGATCGACCAGCGACAGTTCGGCGCGGTGTACGCGTTGCCTGCAATCGAAGCAATACCACTCGAAGCCATCGCGCATGCCCGCCTCGCGTGGCGCTTCAACCACGAGACCGATCGACCCGGCCTGTGGCCGTTGCGGTGCGTGCCGCAAATGCGGTGGCAGCAGGAACACCTCACCCTGGCGTATCGGGATGTCGTAAATGTCACCGTCGTCGGCAATCTTCAGCAGCATGTCACCTTCAATCTGGTAGAACCATTCCTCGACCGGGTCATCGTGAAAGTCCATGCGCGTATTCGGGCCACCGACGATCATGACGATGAGCCCGGAGGAATCGTGCAGCAGGCGATTCGCAACAGGCGGCTTGAGCAAGTGGCGGTGCTCCTCGATCCAGGCCGAAAGATTAAACGCACGGTGCCGGGGATGCGGATTCATGGCTTGTAGGCCGTTGCCTTGATTTCAATCAGCAGGTGCGGGTGCGGCAGCTCAAACGCCGCAACGGTCGTGCGCGTCGGCCCATCGTAGTCAAAGAACTCGGCATACACTTCATTGTAGGCATCGAAGTCCTCCATATTGACCAGGAAGGTCGTGATATCCACGACCTCGTCGAGCCCCGCACCGACGCTCGCGAGTATGTCGCGTATGTTCTCGATGACCGCGCGCGTCTGCGCTCGGATATCGAGCAATACGACTCCGGTGGCGCTGATCTCGACCCCCGCAAACGAATCGTCGGCGCGCCGCGAACTGGTACCGGACACAAACCAGAAATCGCCGGCACGTTTTATGTGCGGAAATCGCCCGCGCGGGGTCGCTTTGCCTTCGACTACCTTGCCAGTCGTCTTCGTCATATGGGCCTTTAAAGCTTGATACAGATATTGCTCGGCTGAGAATAAAAATCCATCGAATACAGCCCGCCTTCGCGGCCGACACCGGAGAGTTTAACGCCGCCGAAAGGAGTCCGGAGGTCGCGGAGGTACCAGCAGTTGACCCACACGATACCCGCCTCAATCTGTTCTGCAACCCGGTGCGCGCGCGCCATGTCTTCGGTCCAGATCGCCGCGGCCAGGCCGTAGGCGCTGTCATTCGCCATCGCAACGACCTGGCCTTCGGTTCTGAACGGCGCGACGTGGCAGACCGGGCCAAAGATTTCCTCGCGCACGCAGCGCGCGGTCTCGGGCAGGCCTGTGAGAATGGTCGGCTGCACCCAGGCGCCGTTGTCGCGCTCATCACCAAATTCCGGCACGCCGCCACCGGTCACAACCGTCGCACCCTCGGCGCGCGCCAGCGCATAGTACGACAGGACCTTGTCGCGATGTGCCCTGGAGACCAATGGACCGATCTCTGTTTGCGCCTCCCCTGGCCGGCCGATGCGCAAGGCCTCGGCGCGAGTTTTCAGTGCAGCGACGAAATCGTCGAATAGCGACTCGTGTACGTAGACCCGCTCGGAACAAAGGCAGACCTGGCCGCAGTTCGAGAAAACCGAACGCACAGTGCCATCGAGTGCCTTGTCGAAGTCCGCGTCATCGAACACGATCGCCGGGTTCTTGCCGCCGAGTTCAAACGACAAAGCTTTTACGTTGCTTGCCGCCGCGCGCATGATCGCGCTGCCCGTGGCTGACTCGCCGGTAAACGTGATCGCATCGACACCTGCGTGCGCGCTCAGGAACTCGCCCGTCGAGCCGGCACCGAAACCGTGCACGAGATTGAAGACGCCGGGCGGCACGCCTGCTTCGTGCATGACTTCCGCCAGCAAGGTGGCACTGCCCGGCGTTTCCTCCGAGGGTTTCGCCACAACGCAGTTGCCCGCGGCCAGAGCCGGCGCCACTTTCCAGGTCAGCAACAGCAGCGGCAGGTTCCAGGGCGAAATCACGGCAACCACGCCGAGCGGTTTCTGCACCGTGTAGTTGATGGCGCCCGCGCCATCGGCGGTCTCCGTTGCAAACAGTTCGGAACTCCTGCCGTGCGCGAGCCCGGCAAAGAATCGCAGGTTCGTAATGGCGCGCGGGATGTCGAGCGTGCTCGCCTGCGCCAGCGGCTTGCCCGTGTCGGCAATCTCTGCGGCAACGAACTCGACAAAGCGCGCATCGATGCCATCGGCGACCTTGTTCAGCAATGCCGCGCGTTCGGCTCCGCTCATGCGTCCCCACGACCCGTGCAGCGCGGCGCGCGCCGCGGCGACGGCCCGATTCACCATGTCCCGATCGGCGACATGCACCCTGCCAACCAGCGAGCCGTCGACAGGATTCATGTCATCGAAGGTATTGCCGGAGGTTTCGAAGCAGCCAGCAATGTAGTTTCTGATATCGTGCGGCATCGCAACATTGTAAGGTAATGCCGGCGAATGACAGCAAAAACCAGAATCGAATGTTTGGCGCTGGATGCGTCGGACCCGCTGGCCGCGTTTCGCGACGAGTTCTTTTTGCCCGAGGGCATCATCTACCTGAACGGCAACTCCCTCGGCGCGATGCCGCACGCAGCCGCCGTCCGCGCGCGGCAGGTTGTCGAACACGAATGGGCCGAAGGCCTGATCGGCAGCATGAATACGGCGGGCTGGTATGCATTGCCCTCGACGCTGGGCCGCAAGATTGCACCCCTCGTAGGCGCGAATCCGCACGAAGTCGTGCTGACCGATGCGGTGGGCATCAACCTGTATAAAGTGGTCGCGGCCGCGCTGCAGATCCAGCCCGAGCGGCGCGTCATCGTCATGGAAGGCAGTAATTTTCCAACCAACAACTACATCGTGCAGGGCCTGATCGAATCGCTCGGCCAGGGCCATACGATTCGCTTTGCCGAAAAGGACGACATCCTCGATGCCCTCGACGAGGATGTCGCGGTCGTCTGCATCACGCATGTGCATTACAAGACCGGCCATATTCACGACATGGCGGCAATCACGGCCAAAGCGCACGCGATCGGTGCAGCCACGGTTTGGGACCTCTGCCACAGCATTGGCGCCATGCCGATTGACCTCAACGGCTGCCGCGTCGATTTCGCGGTCGCTTGTACTTACAAATATGTAAACGGCGGTCCGGGTGCACCGTCGCTGCTATTTGTGGCCGAGCGCTACCATGGCAAGGTCATGCAGCCATTGACGGGCTGGTACAGCCACGCGGATCCTTTTGCCTTCGAGCGCGACTACCGGCCAATGCCCGATATTCGCCAGATGCTGAGCGGCACGCAGCCGACCGTCAGCCTTTCCATCGCCGAGATCGGCATTGACATGCTGCTGCGCGCAGACATGCTTGAGATTCGCGCCAAGTCGATGCAGATGACTGATCTCTTCATTGCGCTGGTCGAAGAGCGCTGCGGCGACTATGGTTTTGAACTTATCAGCCCGCGCGATGCGACCCAGCGCGGCAGCCAGGTCGCGTTTCACAACGACAACGGCTACTCGATTGTTCGTGCTCTGCACGATCACGGCGTCATTTGTGATTTCCGTGCACCGGGTAAGGTGCGTTTCGGTTTTGCGCCCTTGTACATACGCTATGTCGATGCCTGGGACGCTGTCGATCGATTACACTCCATCCTTGCGAGCGACGCCTGGAAAGAAGTGAAGTACCAGGTTCGTGCAACTGTCACTTAAGGACAAAAACAATGACAACTTCCAGTGGGCTGCATTGGTCATCCAAATCGGCATTTCTGCTCGCCTCCATCGGCTGTGCGGTCGGCCTCGGCAACATCTGGTTGTTTCCCTACCAGGCCGGGGCCAACGGTGGCGGCGCCTTCGTACTGATTTACCTCGCCGCGATCTTCGGCCTCGCACTGCCCGTCCTGCTTGCCGAGATGATGCTCGGCCGGCGCGGTGCGGCCGCTCCGCCGCAAAGCCTCGCGGCCATCGCCAGAGAATCCGGTCACTCCGAAAACTGGCGCTGGATGGGCATCCTCTTGGGCGGTGTCGGCGCCATGCTCGCACTGGGCTTCTATTGTGTGGTCGGTGGCTGGACGCTCGCCTATGCCATCAAGGCGGCCGCAGGGCAACTACAGAACCTCGACGCCGCTGCGTCGACGCAGATGTTTCGTGACCTGAGTGCAACCCCGGGCTCGATACTGCCATCGTTCATCGCATTCACCCTGCTGACGATTTTTATTTCGTCCCGCGGCCTGCATGCCGGTATCGAAAAAGCCGTCAAGTTCATGATGCCGGCATTATTCGTCATGCTGGTCACGATGGTCATTTACGCAGGGGTCGTTGGCGACTTCGGCAAAGCCGTGCAATTCCTGTTTGCACCCGACTTCAGCAAGATTGACAGCAATGTCGTACTGGCTGCCTTGGGTACGGCATTCTTTTCCGTCAGCGTCGGCATTACGAATATGATGGCTTACGGCTCCTACGTCGAACGCAGCACCAGTTTGCCGAGCTCTGCCACCATAGTCGTCATCGCGGATACAACCGTCGCCCTGCTCGCGGGACTCGCCATTTTCCCGATCGTCTTCATGGCCGGGCTCGAGCCCGCGGGCGGCGGCGGACTCGCGTTCGAAAGCCTGCCGATCGCGTTCGGACAGATCCCGGGTGGCATGATCTTCGGCACCGTCTTTTTTGTGTTGCTGTTTTTCGCCGCGCTGACATCGTCCATCGGCATGCTGGAGCCGCCGGTGTCGTGGCTCAGTGATGCTTTCGGTTTTACGCGCCAGAAGGCTGCATTGATCGCGGGTGCCCTGGCGTTCGCACTGAGCCTCACAGCCGCATTGTCCTTCAATGCGCTGTCGGGCTTTCAGCCGCTCGGCAATATCGCGATCTTCGAGGGCAAGATTGTCTTTGAAGTATTTGTCTACCTGGTGACGCAAGTCATCATGCCGGCGGGCGGCATCCTGGTCACGATTTTCGCCGGCTGGATCGTCAAGCGGCAGTTTAGTGCCGACGAAATGTTCGGCGGCGAGGAACCGCTGGCCTACAAGGTCTGGTTATTCATCGTGCGATTCGTCGCACCGATACTGCTGGCACTGGTCCTCTGGGACGTCGCCACCGGCTGAGTTTCCCACAGGGGTCAGAGCCCTTTTTTTCCCATATTTGGTCGAAACCATATCTGGGAAAAAAAGGGCTCTGACCCCTGTGGGTGTTAGCGGAACGGGAGCGCGGTGTCGGCCTTGATTTCCTTGAGCACGATGTTGGATCGCACTTGCGACACGCCGGGCAACTTGAAAACAAAGTCATCGAGAAACCGGTTGTAGGCATCGATGTCCTCGACCACGACGCGCAGGTGAAAGTCCGCCTCGCCGCTGGTCGCAAAACACTCTAGTACCTCGGGGTGCCGCAATACCTCGCGCACGAAATGTTCGACATGCGAGCGTTCGTGCCGCGCCAGTGAAACATGCACCATCGACGCCAGGCCGAAGCCGGCCTTTTTTGCATTGACGTGCACGGCGTAACGTTCGATGACGCCCGCTTCCTCGAGGCTCTTGACGCGACGCCAGGCCGCAGAACTCGACATGCCAACCCGGTCTCCGAGTTCCTGCATGGTCAGGCGGCTGTCGCGCTGCAGCTCGGCGAGGAGATCGCGGTCATGCTTCGATAGCACCGTGTTTCCCTATGAAGGCGTATTTCGCAATACTGTACCGATTTATGTGCATTATAGAAAGATAATGTCATACCCGGTCGAATCGTGAGACAATCTGGAACCGGATCACGCCCCATTTCTGCCAGAATTTAAGGCCGTCCGTTGCCTGTGGAACTGCCATGGCCGCCAGCTACCCGCTAGACAACTACGAACTGCTTGATCGCTACCGGCGCGAATCCGGCCGCGTATTCCTGACCGGCACCCAGGCGCTGGTGCGAATCCCGCTGATGCAGCGCAACATCGATCGTGCCGCAGGCCTGAACACGGCCGGCTTTATCAGCGGCTATCGCGGCTCACCGCTTGGCTCTTACGACCTCGAACTCTGGCGCGCGAAGTCGTTTCTGGCCGAGAACAACATCGAGTTTTTGCCGGCGGTCAATGAAGACCTTGCTGCAACCGCCGTGCTCGGCAGCCAGCAGGTGGAAACGGACCCGTACCGAACCGTCGATGGCGTGTTCGCCATCTGGTACGGCAAGGGCCCCGGCGTCGATCGCTCCGGCGACGCGTTGAAACACGGCAACGCGTATGGCAGTTCGCCGCAAGGCGGCGTCCTGGTCGTGGCGGGCGACGACCACGGCGTCGTTTCTTCGTCCATGCCGCACCAGTCCGACGTTGCATTCCTGACCTTCGTCATGCCAAACCTGAACCCGGCCAATGTCGCTGAGTACCTGCATTTCGGTTTGTACGGCATCGCCCTGTCGCGCTTCTCGGGCATGTGGGTTGGCTTCAAGGCGATTTCAGAAACCGTGGAGTCGGCCAGGTCGGTGCAGCTGCCAGATTACGCGCAATTCGCGATTCCAGAATTCGACTCACCGCCCGGCGGCCTGCACTACCGCTGGCCCGACCTGCCGGGTTTTGCGATCGAGGAG
>CAZHLE010000036.1:11755-13274 GCA_964533065.1 uncultured Woeseiaceae bacterium
AGCCCATGGCGCTCAAGGAGCGGCTCGAGGCCAAGAAGGCAGCGACGCTCGCGTTTGCTGCGGCAAATCCCATCGACCGAAAAATATTTGACGTTCCGCGCGCACGCTACGGCATCGTCACGACCGGCAAGGCACACCTCGACTTGATGGAGGCTTTGCGCTTGCTCGGCATCGATGCCAAAGCCGCTCGCGACATCGGCCTGGACATCTACAAGGTCGGCATGGTCTGGCCGCTCGAACCACACGGTGCCCTCGACTTCGTGCAGGGTAAGCACGAAGTGCTCGTGGTCGAGGAAAAACGCGGCATCATCGAAAGCCAGTTCAAGGAGTATTTTTACGATTATCCGGGCCGCAAACCGCAACGCATGATCGGCAAACAGGACGAGGATGGCGGGACGCTCGTGCCCTGGATTGGTGAATTGTCACCGCTGCAGCTCGCCGATATTGTCGCACACCGGCTGGACGCCGAATTTCCCGGCCTTGACCTGACCGCGCGCGCGGCGAGCCTGCGCGAAAACGGCCCACACCTTATTAATGTCGACGGGGCAACGCGCATGCCCTACTTCTGTTCCGGTTGCCCGCACAACACCTCAACTCGTCTGCCCGAGGGCTCCAGTGCGCTGGCCGGCATCGGCTGCCATTTCATGGCGAACTGGATGGACCGCGATACGGAAGGCCTGGTGCAAATGGGTGGCGAAGGCGTGAACTGGGTTTCGCGCTCGAAGTTCAACGGCCAGCGGCACATTTTCCAGAACCTTGGCGACGGCACGTTTTATCACTCGGGTTCGATGGCAATTCGGCAGGCGGTCGCGGCGAACACCAATATTACGTTCAAGATCCTGTATAACGATGCGGTCGCGATGACCGGAGGCCAGCCCGTCGACGGGCCGATTTCGGTCGAGCGAATTGCACACTCGGTGCGCGCCGAGGGCATCGAACGCATTGCGCTCGTGTCCGATGAGCCGGAGCTGTTTGCCGCGCGCGACCTGCCCAGCGGTACGACGATCCACCATCGCCGCGATCTCGACTGGGTACAACGCGAACTGCGAGAGATTGCGGGCGTCACGATCCTCATCTATGCGCAGACCTGTGCCACCGAGAAACGCCGGCGGCGCAAGCGCGGCCTGCTCGAGGAACCGCGCAAGTTTGTCGTCATTAACGACCTCGTCTGTGAGGGTTGCGGCGATTGCTCGGTCGAGTCGAACTGCCTGTCCGTGGTGCCGAAAGAAACGCCGTTCGGCCGCAAACGCAAGATCGATCAGAATTCCTGCAACAAGGATTTTTCCTGCGTCAACGGTTTTTGCCCGAGCTTCGTCACAGTGGAAGCCGACGAGCTTCGCGCGGGTACCGGAATCGACACCGGCAACCTTTATGACGAACTGCTGGCGTCCTTGCCGGCCCCCGAGTTGCCAGCGATTGAAGGCTGCTACGACCTGCTCGTAACCGGCGTCGGCGGTACCGGTGTCATCACCGTCAGCCAGCTGATTTCCATGGCCGCGCACCTCGAGGCCCGGGGCTC
>CAZHLE010000036.1:13284-22732 GCA_964533065.1 uncultured Woeseiaceae bacterium
TCGACTTTACTGGTTTTGCACAAAAGTTCGGCACCGTGCTGAGCTACATCCGCATCGCGCACGACCCGGCTGACATCAACCAGGTACGCATCGAGCAGGCGCGCGCCGACGCCCTGATTGGCTGCGACCTCGTGGTCAGTTCCTCGGCGCGCGCATCAGCGACCTACCTGCCGGGCCATACACGCGCAGTGGTCAATTCCGCCGAGATGCTGACCGGCGACTTCGTCAAACATCGCGACGCCGATCTGCGTGCCGCCGATCGCCTGCAGGCAATTCAGACGCTGGTCGGTGAGCAGAACTTTTCGAGCCTCGATGCCAATCAGACAGCCGAAAAACTCATGGGCAACACGATTTATGCGAATGTTTTGCTGCTCGGCTACGCCTGGCAGCAGGGGCTGGTGCCGGTTTCACTGGCCGCGCTGTTGCGCGCAATCGAGCTCAACGACGTTGCGGTGGAGAAAAACCTGCGGGCCTTCGGCTGGGGCCGAATCGCGGCCATGAACCCTGATCGCGTACTCGAACTCGTCAACGGCGAGGCGCGTCCGCGCGACGAGTCGCTGCAGGAGATTATGCAGCGCCGCAGCGATTTCCTCCTCGACTACCAGGATCAGCGACTGGCCGACCGCTACCGGTCGCTGCTCGCCAGGGTGCGGAACGCGGAAACGAAACTTGGCGGTAAGGCCGAGTTAACAGAGGCCGTGGCGCGCAGCTATTTCAAACTGCTGAGCTACAAGGACGAGTACGAAGTAGCGCGCCTGCATACATCGACCGGGTTCCTTGAAACAATTCGGCAAGACTTCGGCACAAAGGCAAAACTGCGATTCCACCTTGCACCGCCCCTGCTGAACCGAAAGCGCGATGCCCGCGGCCGACCATTGAAGAAAGAATTCGGCAGCTGGATGATTCCGTTGTTCCGCGTGCTCGCACGGCTGCGCCGTCTTCGCGGCGGACCCTTCGATCTGTTTGGCTACACCGCGGAACGCCGCATGGAGCGTGCCCTGATCATCGAGTTCGAGGCAACCGTCGATGCGTTGCTCGCTGGCATAGGCAAGAAGCAGTTGCCGGATGCGGCGGTACTGGTGCGACGCTATCTCAATATTCGAGGCTACGGGCCGGTCAAGGAACTTGCAGCGAACGAGGTTCGAGCCGACGTTGCGATGCGCTTGCAACAAATGGCGCTATCGCAAGCAGCGGCGGCGTAGACTGCGCCAGTGTCTGTACGTTATGAATTCGATCTCCGCCCTGAACACGGTGACGTCAACACCGTGGCAGATGGCATTGAATGGTTGCGCATGCCGCTGCCGTTTGCACTGAGCCATATCAATCTTTGGATGCTGCGAGATGGCAGCCGGAACGAGATTGCCATCGTCGATACGGGCATCCATTCGGGCAAGAGCCGGGATGTCTGGCGCACCGCCATTGCGGACCGGGGTGTAACACACGTACTGGTTACACACCTGCATCCCGATCATGTCGGTTGCGCGGGCTGGTTGTGCGGTGACTACAAGGTCGAGTTATGGATGACACGGCAGGAATACCTGCTCTGCCGGATCCTCGTGGCCGATACCGGCCGGCCTGCACCCGAGGCCGGTGTTAACTTTTACCAGGCAGCCGGGTTCCCGGGTCATGCACTTCATCGCTACCAGGAAATGTTCGGCATGTTTGGCAAATTCGTTGCCGCGCTGCCGGAATCCTACCATCGGCTGATCGACAGCATGGCTGTCAGCATCGATGGCAGTGACTGGGAGGTCGTGGTCGGACATGGGCACTCACCCGAGCATGCCTGCCTGTACAACAGCGACAGGAATGTCGTCATCTCGGGTGACCAGCTGCTGCCGACCATTTCCTCCAACGTCAGCGTTTACCCGACCGAACCGCACGGTAATCCGCTCAAAGACTGGCTGCAGTCCTTGCGCACACTGAAACAACGCCTTCCCGAAGACGTGCTGGTTCTACCCGCGCACGGCAGTCCGTTTCGCGGCGCGCATTTAAGGCTCGATGCCTTGATCGAGGAACACACAAGCTGCCTCGCCGCACTGGTCGATCGCTGTGTCGAACCACAGCGCGCGATCGATGTGTTCCCGGCCCTGTTCAAAGCCGCCATTTCCGAGAGCAACCTGATCATGGCGACCGGCGAGTCGATCGCGCACCTCAATTACCTTCTTTACGAAGGCACTATTGAAGTCGAGCCCGATGCGGACGGCGTACTGTGGTATCGCCGTCGCTAGTAGAAACCAATCGCCTCGCCGAAGTGGATCGAGAGAACCAGGAACGCGACCGCCAGTGCGAAAATCTTCAATAACAGCGGGCCGACGAACCGGACCCAGGCGGTATACGGCACCTTGCCCAGCGCCAGCGCGCCCATGACCAGTGCGCTGGTCGGCACGACCATGTTGGTAAATCCATCGCCGAACTGGTAGGCGAGAACGGCAACCTGCTGCGGCACGCCGGTCAGTGTTGCCAGCGGCGACATGATGGGCATGGTGACAAACGCCTGGCCACTGCCGGACGGAATGAAAAAGTTGGTGATGGTCTGCACCGCCAGCATGCCGACGGCGGAAATGTCCGGCGGAAATCCCTCGAGCAATCCCGCAATGCCGTGAATTATCGAATCGATGATCTGGCCATCCGTGAGTACGACCTCGATAGTCCGTGCGACTCCAACGATCAACGCGGCGGCCGTCATCTCGGCCGCGCCCTTGAGAAAGGTCTGGCTGGTCTCGCTCACCGACATGCGCGAAATCAGCGCCGTGACAATACCGATACCCAGGAACACGGCATTGAGTTCGACGATGTACCAGCCGTACTGCTTGGCACCAAAGACAAAACCAATAACACCGGCGGCAAACACGAGCAACACGGCCACCCGGCGGCCGTTCATGCGGATATCGTCCGGCGCATCGAAGCCGGTACTGTAGTCGATGTGCGCGACGAGGCTGGCGGACGGATCCCGCTGCACGCGCATCGCGTAGCGATACAGGTGATGAAACGCGATACCGAGGAATGCCAGCATCATGGCGAAGCGCACACCCGACCCTGACATCAGCGGTACACCGGCGATATTCTGCGCAATGATGACGCCGAAGGGATTGGTGCCGGCACAAGCCCAGCCGATAGCGTACGGCACCCAGACCATGCCCAACGCAACAATTGCGTCCATACGCATGGCGAGACTCATCGTCACGATGATCGGCACCAACGGCACATACTCCTCACCCATGCCGATGGTGTAAGCGCCGAGGCTGAAGATGAACAGACAACCCGCAATCAGTATCCACGGACGTTTTCCGAGTCGCACGACGGCACCCTGCAAAGCCGCATCGATGGCGCCACTCTTGCGCAAGATTGCGATGACGCCGCCAACCAGGAAGATCAGGAATATGATTTCCTGGGCTGCTTCCATGCCTTTCGGAATTGCGAGCAGGAAATGCCAGGGAGCGATGGTGACTTCATCGTCCGCGCTCAAACGCTCGTAAGTACCACTGACAACCATGGACCGGTTCGGGTCCTGCGGGTACGGCTGGCGTTCAAACTCGCCATGCGGAACAATGTAGGACAATAACTGGGCAATGATGACGAACGAAAAAATAAGGGCCAGCGAATCGAAATTCCACGAACGCTTGGTCATGTCATGCTCCAGCACTGATTTTGCGCACAGTGTACTCAAATACCGGGCCGCTAAGGAAACAATGGCCCAAGAAAAAGCCCGGCGAAGCATTGCCTCGCCGGGCTTATTCGTACTGCCGTACTTGTCTTAGTGACGACGATCGTAGCGGCGTTCGATGCGATGACCCTTGCGATCCAGCCGGCGATCAATCACATCACCTTTGCGATCGAGACGCCTCGCAAGGCCATCCCGACCCGCTGCGGCCGCGCGGTCCGACTTGCGGTCCAGGCGATGCTCGATTCGATCGCCCTTCCTGTCCAGCCGGTTCTCGATGCGATCACCGCGGTCACGTACACCGTCCCGACTACGATCGGTGTCATCTGCCAGAGCGGTACCGCCGAATGCCATCAACAGTGCGCCCAGCAACATTGCTTTCTTGATATCCATTTCCAGTCTCCTTAAAGGCCCATGCGAATTGCGTCGTTGTTATCGGTACAACGTGCAGGCGGAGACCCGGTTGACACCGGATTCCTGAAAATGCGGGATTATGGTTAGTCGCTTTCGTGACTACAGCGGCGTCGCAATGAATTCGGGTATAGCGTCGGCCGGCGGTCGGTTGCTTACTTCTGTGCCATTTGCCATGCCACGGCCGCCGCACCAAGCAGGCCCGGCTGCTTGTGCAGAATCAGTCGCGTCGGTATTCCTTCCATTAACGAGCGATAACGACCCTTGTTTTCGAACCCGGAGCGAAACCGACTGTTGGCGAACATGTCAGGGTAGCGCGGCACGATCCCGCCGGCGATGAAGATGCCGTCCGCGGCACCTATTGCGAGCGCGAAATCACCGGCTACCTGGCCGAGAATCTCGAAGAATAATTGCACGGCCTCGGATGCATTGCCGTCTGTGCCGGCGGCCGCAGCCGAAAATATTTTTTCCGCCGAGCGCTGCGGCCAGTCCTGGCCATGCACGCGACCCAGTGCCCAGTAGAGATTCTCAAGTCCGGGGCCACATACCAGTCGCTCCGAGGACACCCGGTCAAAGCGCTGGCGCAGCACCGTCAGGACCTCGAGCTGCACCTGCGTGGCCGGGGCAAACCCGATATGACCGGCTTCGCCGGCAATCGGCACGTCAATATTATTGAGTCTCTTCAGGCCAACGGCGCCGAGGCCGGTCCCGGGCCCGATGATGCCGACCGTGTAATTTTCGGCAGGCAATGGGCCGCTCTCGGGCAGACCGATAGGCACGCAGTCGGCGGCGCCGAGGTAGGGAATCGAGTACGCGATCGCTTCAAAGTCATTCAGCAAGCGCACGCTGGATCCTGCGAAATTCGCTGCCAGGTCCCTGGCGTCCAGGCTCCAGCGGTTGTTCGTGAAGCGTACTTTTTGCGCGACGACGGGCCCGGCCGCCGCCAGGCAGAGTATCTTCGGTGTGCCCGCGCCGGTCTTTTTCAGGAAGTGATCGATCGCAGACTGCGCCGACTCGAATTCGGCGCAGGGCAGCAACATTTCTTTGCTGAAGTGAGGAACATCCGGACTGGCCAGCGCGAAACGCGCGTTGGTCCCGCCGATGTCACCGATCAAGAGACTCGCTTTGCTCACGGATATTCTTATGGCTGTTGGCAGCCACCATGCTCTCACAGGATATGCGCCCGAGCACAGCCCGGATCTGAGAATCCTTAGCGCTGCACGAAAACGCGAATGCTATCTTGCGGCACGCAGCTACAGCGCGCGTCGCCGTAGCGGTCTTCACAGTAGCTCAGGTAGCCGGCGGAGCATTGCAGGCCTTGCCGAGCCTGCCGCCTTGCCAGGGATCGCTCGCGATGTTCAACCGCGGCCCAGTTTCCGGTCAGCATGGCCTGATCTTCGAGTTCTTCGAGTG
This sequence comes from uncultured Woeseiaceae bacterium, assembly GCA_964533065.1. Lineage (GTDB taxonomy): Bacteria > Pseudomonadota > Gammaproteobacteria > Steroidobacterales > Woeseiaceae > UBA1847. The sequence goes on from CAZHLE010000036.1 coordinate 18,770, forward strand.
TGGGACCTGTCGCACAGGCAGACAAAAGGACCAGCGCGAATACACTCAGGAATCTCATGACCCGTTACTCCAGAAACCAAAACCGATATAGGAAACTCACGAATACTGCCCTGACCGACGCACGTCTGTGACACGCGCAACAGTTCGGGTATTGCGCGCGCACGCCTCTGCGCGTCTGCGTTTTGGGCAACAGAAATTTCCCGACAACAAGGATCGGCAAGCCGTCTGCGTGGGGAAAAAACAACGATTGAAACTGGAGTGAAGATCTGTGAGCCCGGTCACAGAAAGAACTCGATTGTTAGTAGCGACGAACGGAATTGCGCGCGATGGCAGGATGCTGCTTCACTGCGACATTGGCAGCTGGGTCGTGAACTTGACCCTTCTAAGCACGAATGGCGCTCGAAATCGCGGACCCGGCGCCAGCAGGCTGGCGATCGGCCATGGAGAGTTTAATGAGACATACATCCGTATTTTTATGAATTCATGCAATATATTTGTTTCAACTGGTAGCCAGGTCCAGATCATTCTGGACACTTTATTCGTGAAACCCGCGCATACTGCCGAAAAATGTCCTGCGCAGTGGAGGAGCCACTTATGACCGAGCAGTTTGCAAACCCGATGGGGCTTGATGGCTTCGAATTCGTCGAATTCGCCTCTCCCAAAGCCGGCATGATTGAGCCGGTGTTTCAGTTGCTGGGCTTCGAAGCGGTCGCCCGTCACCGGTCCAAACGCGTCACCCTGTATCGTCAGGGTGGCATCAATTTCATCCTCAACGAGGAGCCCCGCAGTCTTGCCGGCTACTTTGCGCAGGAGCACGGGCCTTCGGTCTGCGGCATGGCTTTTCGGGTCAAGGATGCGCGCCGGGCTTATGCCAGGGCACTCGAGCTCGGTGCCCAGCCGATCGACATTGCTCCCGGCCCGATGGAATTACGGCTCCCGGCGATCAAAGGCATCGGCGGCGCGCCACTCTACCTGATCGACCGATACACGCCGGGCAACACTATTTATGACATTGACTTCGAATGGTTTGACGGTGTCGAGCGCAACCCGCCGGGTTGTGGCTTGCTCGAGATCGACCACCTGACGCACAACGTGTATCGCGGCAGGATGCAGTTCTGGGCCAACTTCTACGAGCGGCTGTTCAATTTTCGCGAGATTCGCTATTTCGACATCAGGGGTAAATACACGGGCCTTTTCTCCAAAGCACTCACGGCACCCGATGGCAAGATCCGGATCCCGCTGAACGAAGAGGCCACGCAGGGCACCGGGCAGATCGAGGAATTCCTGATGTCCTATAACGGCGAAGGCATTCAACACATCGCGCTGAGTTGTGACAACCTGATCGAGTGCTGGGACAGGCTTAAAGCGCGCGGCCTGAAATTCATGACGCCGCCACCCGCGGCTTACTACGAGATGCTCGAAGACCGCATTCCCGGCCATGGCGAACCCATCGCCGAGTTACAGCCGCGCGGCATTCTGGTCGACGGTTCTACCGACGGCGACGAGCCACGGCTTTTGCTGCAAATCTTCTCGGAGAATATGATTGGCCCGGTGTTCTTCGAATTCATCCAGCGCAAGAAAGACGAGGGCTTCGGCGAAGGCAATTTCAAAGCATTGTTTGAATCCATAGAACGCGACCAGGTCGCCCGCGGCGTGGTTGGCAAGTGATCGGCAATCCACAGGAGGCCCGATGAAGCTCAAGCGCATTCACCATGTTGCGTATCGCTGCAACGATGCGCAAGAGACGGTGCAATTCTACCAACGCGTTTTGAACATGAACTTCCTGCTCGCGTTTGCAGAAGACCAGGTGCCCTCGACCAAGGAGCCGCACCCTTACATGCATGTGTTTCTTGATGCTGGTATGGGCAATGTTTTAGCGTTTTTCGAACTGCCTACCCGACCTGCCATGGAACGCGATCACAATACACCACAGTGGGTGCAGCATATCGCCTTTGAGATTGACGACTGCGCTGCATTGCTCTCCGCCAAGACGCATATCGAGAGTGAAGGTGTCGCGGTGCTGGGCCCGGTGAATCACGGCATCTTCCAGTCGATCTATTTTTTCGATCCCAACGGTCACCGGCTGGAGCTGGTCGCCAATACGCAGACCGAAGCGCAACTCGAGGAGCTGCAGCGTGTTGCGCCCGCGATGCTCGAGGAGTGGAGCCGGACCAAGAAAGCGCCGCGTCACGCGGCCTGGCTGCACGAACTCGAGTTTCGGGGTGATGGCCAGTGAAACTGGCATCGTGGAAGAGTGGACGCGACGGGCAGCTCGTCGTGGTTTCCAAAGACCTGCGTCGCTGCCTGCCCGCAACCGGGGTCGCCGCAACGCTGCAGGCGGCGCTGGACAACTGGGCGTTGGTTCAGCCGAAGCTCGCGAAGCTTGCGGTTCGAGTCGAATCCGAGGGCGAGGCATTTGCCACAGCCGCTTGCGCGTCGCCGTTGCCGCGTGCATTCCAGTGGGCGGATGGCTCGGCCTACGTCAATCATGTCGAACTGGTACGCAAGGCGCGCAATGCCGAAATGCCTGCCAGTTTCTGGAGCGATCCGCTGATGTACCAGGGTGGCTCGGATGCCTTCCTCGGGCCGCACGAAGACATCGCCGTCGCCGACGAGGCCTGGGGCATCGATTTCGAAGCCGAAATCGCCGTGATCACCGACGATGTACCCATGGGCGTCAGTGCCGCCGCCGCTGGCGCACACATACTGTTGATCATGCTGGTCAATGATGTCTCGCTGCGCGGCCTGATTCCGGCCGAGCTTGGCAAGGGATTCGGCTTTTTCCAGTCGAAACCCTCGAGCGCATTCTCCCCCGTGGCAGTTACGCCGGACGAACTGGGCCACGCATGGCGCGATAACAAGCTGAACTTGCCGCTGCTGTCATTCCTCAATGACGCGGCGTTTGGCGAACCCGATGCCGGCATCGACATGACCTTTGATTTCGGTCAACTGATTGCGCACGCGGCAAAAACGCGGCCGCTCTCAGCCGGCAGCATCATCGGTTCCGGCACGGTATCGAACAAGCTCAACGGCGGCCCCGGTAAACCGATCGCCGATGGTGGTGTCGGTTACTCCTGCCTGGCCGAGTTGCGCACCATTGAGACTATTCAGTTGGGCGCGCCAAAGACGTCGTTCATGACATTTGGTGACCGCGTGCGTATCGAAATGCTCGATAGCGACAAAACATCAATTTTTGGCAGCATCTCGCAGACGGTCGTGAAGTACACTGCCTGAATGGCGATCAGGCTCTACAGTTACTGGCGTTCCTCGGCAGCCTACCGCGTGCGGCTCGCGCTGAACCTGAAAGGCATTGCCTACGAAACGGTCGCCGTGTCATTGCTGCCCGGACAGGCAGAGCACCGGCAGGCCGACTATCGTCAACGCAATCCACAAATGCTCGTGCCGTTTCTCGAGGATGGCGAATTTGGCGTCGGCCAGTCACAGGCAATTTTCGAATACCTTGAAGAGCGTTACCCGGCGACGCCGTTGCTGCCGGATTCAGCACGACAACGCGCCAGCGTGCGTTCGTTCTGCAATTCAATATGCTGCGATATTCACCCGCTGAACAACCTGCGCGTATTGCTGTACCTCAAAGAGCAGCTTGGCGTAAATGACGCCCAGCGCGATGCCTGGTACGCGAACTGGATTCACGAGGGCTTTCGTGCCGCAGAACTCGTCGCAGCGACGCATGCCACTTCCGGTCCTTATGTATTCGGCGCAAATGCAACGCTGGCGGACTGCTGCCTGGTTCCACAGATGTACAACGCGCGACGCTTCAATGTGCCGGTGGACCACTACCCGCACCTGGTCGCCGTTGATGCGCATTGCAACAGCCTGTCCGAATTCGCCGCGGCCATACCCGAGCGCCAGCCCGACTGCCCGTAGTTGAGGGCCGCCATGCGGGCGACCTCTACCTACCCATCCAGCCCAAACAAGCGACCAATCACCGCGGTAACCGCCATC
>CAZHLE010000037.1:0-22591 GCA_964533065.1 uncultured Woeseiaceae bacterium
GGTTCTGGACGCAATTGAGGCGCTCGGCCATCTTGAAGTAGAGAGAGGATGCCGCGCCCCAGCGGATCGGGGTCGCGATCAGTACCACGTCCGCCCAGTGCACCAGCGCCTCGTAAACCACCTCGAGTTCATCATGCCGATCCATCTGCGTGATCGAGCAGGGCCAGGTGCAGGCGCGCGCGCTTTTTGAATAGTACCCGCGGCAGGCATGGAAGTTGAGCGCATTGAGTCTGATCAGCTTTGTCTCATTCCCCTCGCTTTCCGCCGCTTTCAGAGCCGAGACGAGCAGGTCGTCGGAGCCTGAGTAGCGCGGGAATTTCTCATCCATCGCGGTCGTTGATATGCCGACGACACGAATAGGACCCTCCGCCCGTTCAACCTTGCGTGCCAATGGATGCGGCTTGTGCGGCGATTTCTGCCTGCTGGTGGCGCCGGCGATGTCCACCAGGACCCGGCCCTTTTCGACCTTGACGGGATAGGACGGAACACGGTCATCTTCAAAGCCAGGTTCGCCGGTTCCGGTGATGCGGTGAAACTTCCACTGGTGCCACGGACAGACGACGAAATCCGCGTCCAGGCATCCCTGACCCAGCGGTCCGCCGACATGATTGCACGCGTTCGAGATCGCACCGAATTCACCGCCAACGCAGGAAAGTGCGATGGTCACTTTACCGACCCGGACCGCCTGCAGCTCGCGCCCTTGCAGCTCGATCGCCGCGCCGATGTCTACCCAGTTCTCTGGCTGTTGCATATAAGGTTCCCCCCTGAGCCATGCGGAAGGCCAACTCGTTGACAATTCCGCATAATGCTCTTTTTCGTGTTGCGCAAAAAAGCGACAATTGCTGCAAGCATACAGGGGTCCCTCATTGATAAGAATATCGTTCCTCGCCGTTGTAGCCGCTTGCTCGGTTGCCGCAACTTCGCGTGCCGAGACGCATATCTACAAATGTACCGACGACGCCGGCAACGTCGCGTACCTGCAGCTGCCTTGCCCGGCCAAGCCTGCGGCCCCGGCAGCGGAATATTCGGAGCCTGCACCGGTACAATCGAGCCGCGAGCCCGCTGAGCCACTGGCCGACTGCAAAAAACGTTATCGCGATCAGATCGACGCCGTCGAAGCCGAATTGTTCACTACCGATGTTGCGACCATGGGCGAAACGTACAAGGAAAGGTTGCTGGCACTGGCGCAACAGCTGCGGGCTTGTGACTAATCCGTCAATGACGAAGCTCGGCCGGTACTGGGACGTGGCCTGGTTTGAAAAGAATCTGGACTGACACTGAATGACACAAGAGCATCTTGATAGCGCGGCCCTCGAAAAGAGCGTGGAACACATCCTGCAATCGCCGCGCGACGCGGGCGAACTCAAGCTCATCGTGCGACGCCCGGCAGTCGATCAGCGCGAAACGCTGGCGCAGGCCAGGCTCGACGAAGCAAGCGGGCTTGTGGGCGACAACTGGTCGACTCGCAGCAAAGTCCACCCCGACATGCAGCTCAATATCATGAATGCCCGCGTCGCAAACAGCGTGGCGCAGACGCCGGAACGCTGGCCGCTCGCTGGCGACCAGCTATTTATAGATCTCGATCTGAGCCGCGAAAACCTGCCACCGGGAACGCAGATCGCGCTGGGCGATGCGATCATCGAGGTCACGGAACCCCCACATACAGGGTGCAAAAAATTCGCGGCCCGCTTCGGCGTCGACGCCCTGGTGTTTGTCAACTCCGGCCGTGGCAAACAACTTAACTTCCGCGGCATTTGTGCCCGGGTCGTCAAATCCGGCGACATCAAGCTCGGCGACCTGGCCCGCAAAGTCAGCTAAACACATCTGCAATTCCTCCTCTCGAATACTGAGCAGGATTAGAGCGCACCAATGTGACGTCGGTATGAAGCTGGTGTGGCAAAAATGTGGCTTAGAACTACCGTAATTCCCGCCGGGCGAGGCCCTCGTCAAAAAGCGCACACAAGTCGGGTTCGGGCGCGGCCGCTGAGAAAACCTCATCACCGAGCTCCTGCACGAGGAACTCCGGCGCCGCGTACCGCGGCCAGTCCGTGGTGCCCTTGCTGTTCGGATTGCCCGTGGCCGCGAACGACACCCAGTAGCTTTGCATCGCCCGCGTCAATGCCCGGTCGGTGGCATTGGTGGTCATATAGGCATCGTGCGTGTCGAACGGGTAGGCATACTCGGCGCCATGAAATGCGCGCATCTTCGCGCCACCCTGGTCCTCGCGCACGCGCGTGAAATAGTACATCCAGGCGTCCTGACCCGCTGCCGTCATGCGTTTTGCGAAAGCCTGGCTGTTGCACAAAAAATTGCTGGCTGTGAACAGGCGGTCCGCTGCCCGCCGTGGATCCGTCTCGTCGCGCACAATGCTCAGTGCTTTCGATGCATTCTCGTTCCATGCCGAATCTGCTGCTTCGGCGACACCGGTCCAGCCGATGTCGTCCGGTAGCCAATCAAGCCACTCGTCACGATTGGACCCTATGATGACGGGAATCTGCGAAAACTCCTCGGCCAGCACGCTGTCCCAGGTTGGCTTCGTAAGCAGCTGTCCATCGACGGCGGGCGAATGATAGTAATCGTCGAACTCCGCTTCATATCGCTCGAGCAAATCCCGCGCCGGCAAGGCACGCAACGCTGCCAATGAGGTGTCTGAGGGCGACACGGATAAAGCAAAATTCCGCATGCGCATCTGCTCGTCTTCGAGGGAGGCCATCCGGTCCCAGTCCATACCGAAACCCGCGGTGCTCTCGAGTATCGCCCGGTGGAACAGTTCTTCGGCCGGCTTGGCAAACATCAGCGCGACGATGTTCTGTGCGCCGGAAGACTCGCCAAACACCGTCACCCGATTCGGATCGCCGCCAAAGCTGGCGACATTCTGTTTGACCCAGCGCAGTGCCGCGACAATATCCCAAAGGCCAAAGTTGGCGATCGGATCAGCCGGATCCAATTCGTCGTGCGAAATAAAACCGAATAGCCCGTGCCGGTAAGCGATCGAGATCACCACGACACCCTGTTGCGCCAGATTGTGGCCATGGTAGTTCGGCTCGTAGGACCAGCCGCTGCGATTGCTGCCGCCGTGCACCCAAACCATCACCGGCAATCCGGCGCTTGCATCGACACTCGGAGTCCAGACATTCAGATAGAGGCAGTCTTCGCTGATCTCGAGGTCGGGATAGTAGTCGGCTGAGCCGCCGAAGGTGTCCGCGACGTAGCGATACCAGTCCAGGATGCGCATCGATTGCATGCAGGCGCTGGCGAATTCCGTGGCGTCACGTCGCGACACCTTCGTCGCCAGCGCCTGCGGTCCTTGCCAGCGCAACTCGCCAACCGGCGGCTCCGCGAATGGTACGCCGAGAAATGCGGCGACCTGGCCGTCTTCCACGTACTTGCCGTTCAGTGTTTCGCCATTAACCACGAGCGAGGGTGCGCGATCGCAGGCCGCCAACCCCAAAACAATCGCCAGTAGCAGGAACCGGTACATCGGCTAACGCGGAAAATCGTGTTGCAGGGTTTTCACCAGCGAGTACGACATGAACACGCCGACGATCAGGATGGGCGTCGAGGCAATCAGCAACATAACCTGGATGGTCTTCAGGCCGCCGACAAACAACAGCGTAATCGGCATCACTGCCAGCGCGAACGCCCAGAACACTCGGTGCCAGCGCGCCGGGTCCTCGCCCGAGGACAGGTGCAGAGTCGCGCTCGAGGCCAGCGTATAGGACGCGGAGTCGTAGGTGGTCGCAGAAAATACTATCGACATCACGGTGAACACAGCGATCACCAGTGGCGCCAGCGGCATCGCTTCGAGCGTCGCGACGATGGCTGCGCTGCCGTCGACAGATTTTATAGTGCCGAGCACGTCCACGACCCCGTTGAGTTGCAGGAACATACTGTAGTTGCCGATGATCATGTAAAACACCCAGCAACCGAGCGAGCCGAATACGAGCATGCCCTTGATCACCTGCCGAATGGTGCGCCCGCGCGAGATGCGCGTAACGAACAGTCCAACATAAGGCGCGAAGGCGACCCACCATGCCCAGTAAAAAACCGTCCAGGACTCAACAAAGCCGGAGCTGGTAAACGGATCGGTCCAGAAATTCATTCGAATGAAGTTTTGCGCCATGAGGCCGACGCCGTTGATGCTGGTTTTGACGAGGAACAGCGTCGGACCGGCGAACAGGATGAACAGCAACAGGCCGACTGCGAGCAGCAGGTTGATATCGCTCAGGCGCTTGATGCCTTTCTGCAAACCCAGCCAGACACTGATCACAAACAGGCTGACGCAGACCGCCATGACAATCACCTCGAGCTGATAGGTACGCTCAATACCGAACAGCCACTTCAGGCACTCGGCAATCATCGGCGTTGAGAATCCGAGACCGGTTGCAGCGCCCGCTATCATCGCGATCATAAACAGGAAATCGATCAGCCGGGCCATTGGGCCGTGATTGTTGCCTTTGAGCAGCCAGTTGCAGCTGATGCTAAAGCGCAGGATATCGAGCTTGCGGTTGTAGTAGGGATAGGCAATCGCGACTGCCGACAGGCAGTAAAATGCCCAGGCCGTGACGCCCCAGTGAAACATGCCGTAGGTCGAGGCCCACTCAGCGGCCTCAGGGCTGTGCGGTTCGACGCCGAAAGGCGGCGCATCATAGTAATAGGTCCACTCGATCACGCACCAGTACATGAGGCCGGCGCCGATGCCGGCGCAAAACAACATGGCGACCCAGCTCATCTGGCTGAATTCGATTTCCTCATCGCCAAGGCGCACGTCGCCAAAGCGGCTGAAGCCGAGCCAGAGCAGGAAGCCCACCGCACCGAGGGCAGCGAGCAGATACAGAATGCCAAACTGCCTGGCTATAGTGTCGTAAATGTTCTGCAGGAAGACCGCGGCGCTGTCGCCGGCATAGGCAAGCGGAATGCAAACGATCAGGATCATCGCCATGGAGGCGATAAAACTTGGCCAGTCGATTTTGCTTTGGTCCATCGGCATCTCTTGTTGTTCTAGTCGATCGTCAGGATAACGGCACCTCGCAGTGTACCCCGTTCGATGGCCTCGTTGGCACCGGCGATATCGGCCAGCGGGAAGCGCGCCGCAATTCGATGTGTGAGGCGGCCGGCAGCGAGTGCCGTGCTGATGTCATCTATTGCCTGCCGTTTGGCGGTTTCCGGCATGGCGTAGACGATCACGAAACGAACGGTCAGATCCATGTACATGAGCTGGTAGAACGGCAGCACCGGCGTGGGCACAGTGGTCGAGCCGTAAGTGGCCACGATGCCCGAGGTTTTGAGTACGGCGATCCAGGTCGGGAGATTGGCGCCGAACTCGAGATCGACGGCGCGATCGACACGTGCGCCGCTATTGGCCACAAGGATGTCGGCGGCGAATGTGGCCCCGCGATGATTGACCACGTGAGTTGCCCCGGCTTGCTTGCAGGCTTTCGCATCGGCGTCGTTGCTGGCGGTTGCGATGACACGCGCACCGGCCTGGCTCGCCCACTGCACGGCGTAGTAGCCAACGCGCCCTGCGGCCCCGGTAATCACGACCGTTTGCCCGGAAACATCGCCATCGGCAAACACGCAGCGGTGCGCGGTCATGGCCGGAATGCCGAGACAGGCACCGACCTCGAAGTCCGTGTTCTCGGGGAGCGGCACTGCGCGTCTGGCATCGAGCGCGACGTACCCGGCGGCCGTGCCGAAGCGTCGGGCAAACTGTGCCTGGTAAACCCAGACACGCTCGCCGATGCGCGCTCGCGCAACGTCCTTGCCGACGGCCTCGATAACACCGGCGCCGTCACTGTTCGGAATGACAAAGCCATCATCGAGCAGGTTCGGAAAAGACCCCGCGCGCTTTTTCGTATCGGAGGGATTCACGCCACTCGTGTGCAGGCGTACGAGCACTTCGCCAGGGCCAACTGAGGGTGTGTCCATGTCGCCGACTTTTAAGACCTCGCGAGCAGCGCCGAACTTTTCATACCAGGCGGCGCGCATCAGTCGAGCCAGTTAGCTAGCGTTTCGGTGTGGCCGTCTATCGAGAGTGCCTGCCCGGAAATTTTCGCCGCCTGATCGGAGGCGAGAAACAAGACCGTGGCCGCGATTTCTTCGGGCGCAACAAAAACACGCATTGAGGTCTGGCGCAAATAGACCTTGCGAATTTCCTCGGCACTGACGCCACGCTCCACCGCGTCTTTCGCAATGACCCTTTCGATGCGCGGACCGCTGACGCAACCCGGGCAAACTGCATTGACCCGGATGTTGTCGGGCCCAAGTTCCATTGCCCAGGTCTTGGTCAGGCCGATGAGGCCCCACTTGCTGGCGGCATACGGTGAACGTAGTGGTGTGCCAAACAGTCCGGCCGAGGACGACATGTTGATGATGCTGCCACCGCCGGCCTTTCTGAGCAGCGGCACGGCAAGGCGCGTCATATAGAAGGCGCCGCTCAGATCAACGGCGACGCACTGGTCCCACTCGTCCGGATCGACTTTGTCCACGGTCGCCGTGGGCCCGGAGATACCGGCGTTATTGACCAGGATATTCAACTTACCGTGGTGCGACTTGAACTCGTCAAACACGCGCTGGACATCGGCGACCTTCGAGACATCCGCTTTGGTCGCGGTGGCGCGTGGATTTGCAACAACAAAATCGTCGATGGCGTCGCGTGACGCATCGCAAATATGTACGCTCGCGCCGCCTGCGAGAAACGCCTCGGCAATACTGCGACCGATGCCGGCGGCGGCGCCTGAAATCAGAACGGTTCTGCTATTCACTGCGACGACGATACACTACGCGGCCGTCGAAAATCGTCAGCTCGACGTTCGCTTCGCTGATGTCGGCAACTGAAATATCAAACAGATTGCGATCGTAAACGACGAGGTCCGCGCGCTTGCCGGCCTCGATGGAGCCAGAGATATCCTCGGCCTGTAACTGCCAGGCACCGTTGATCGTGTAGGAGGCAATCATTGTGGCGAGGTCGACGCGCTCGTAGAAAGTCACCGGGGACGCGCCCTGTCGGGCAGGGCCAAAAGGATCGTCTCGAGTAATACCAGTCTCGATCGAAAGTAAGGGATCGAGGTCACCGTAATTCCAGTCGCTGCCGCCGAGCACTACGCCGCCTGCGTCGTGAACGGAAAGGATCGGATAGATACGGTTGACTCGCTGCTGGCCCAGTGCCGGGATGTTCAGTTCCGTGGTCCATGAATTCTCATAACCCCAGACCATCGTGAAACTGGCGCCGGCGTTCAGTTCACGAAAACGCAGCATGTCTTCCGGGTCGATCAGGCCGAGGTGCGACAGCGTATGCCGCAGCTCCTTGTGCTCCTCGCTGCCGCGCTCGCGAGCGTATTCGATCGCGTCGAGAGCGGCGCGCGCCGCCGCGTCTCCCATCGTGTGGAAATGCAATTGCATGCCTACGTCGTAATAACGAGCGACCCGCTGTTTCAGGTCATCGGGCCGATGATTCAGAATCCCGAGCTCTCCGGTCGTGAGATAGGGTTCAAGAACGGCAGCGGTCTCGCCCTCGAAAACGCCGTCGACCATGATCTTGATGCTGTTGTAGCTGACCAGGTCCGATTCATAGTCGCCACGGTCGCGAAGCAAGCGCTCGAAATCCTGCCCGGAGTGCTTTTCGAATACGCCCTCGTCTATGATTCCGCCAAGCACGCGCACTGTGAGCTCCCCGGACTGCTCGAGCAGCTGGTAGGTCTGCATTTCATGCTCGCCGACCCAGACATCGTAAACCGACGTGATGCCGTATGAATTCATCAACTGTACGGCTTGGCGCATGGCGATTTTGCTGGTCGCAAGGTCGCGCGGCGGGCGCAGCTTGTCGATCGCATCGCGTGCTGACTCGCGCACGAATCCGCTCGGCTCGTTGCTGCCTGGACGGCGCTCAATAACGCCGAGCGGTGGATCTGGCGTGTTTTCGTCGTAGCCGACGAGATCCAGGACCTTGTCGTTAACCAGGGCACTGTGGCCGCCCATATCATCAACAAAGATGAATTTGTCGTCAGCAATTCCGGCCAGCAGTGCCTTGTCCGGCCCGTCTACACCGAATACGGCCACATCCAGGCCAACCGCATTAAACCATTCGCCCTCATGGTGTTTCGCGCAAAGACTTAAGGTGCCGATGATGTTGTCGACCCCCTGTGCGTTCCAGAGATTGCAGTACACCTGCTCATAGCCACCCTCGAGCGGATGCACATGCGAGTCGTGCATGCCGGGCATGGCCATGTGACCGCCCAGATCGAATACCTCGGTCGAGGCGCCAACAAGGGGCCGCACCTCGGCATTGGTCCCGACCACGATGATCACACCATCCCGGATTGCCGCCGCTTCGGCCCAACTGCGCTCGGCATCGACGGTATAAATACCGCCGTTGAGAAAGACAATGTCGGCCGGATTTTCGGGTGGCGGTTTTGCGCAGGCAGACAACGCTGTGGAGGTGATCAGAAGTATCGCTATGAGCTTCGGCATTCGCGTATTGTTACCCGTTATGAGTGAGGAAAACACGAGCATTTTACGACTGCGCAAGAAGCACTTACCGAAAGTCGACCAGAAACTGTCCGAGGACGGCGCGCGCCGATTGCGCGCCGCGCAGTCACCGCGCAATGCGATCATGGCGAGCCTGATTGTCATCACTCTGTTCAGTGTGTTGTGGTCGATGCTGTCGGTGGCATTTGGCAGAATCTTTCCGTGGCTAACGTTGCTGCTCGGCTTCTTTATCGGCATTGCCGTGCGTCGGGCCGGTCTTGGCCTTGACTGGCGTTTTCCGGTGATCGCGGCGGTATTTGCCTTACTTGGTTCCCTGCTGGCCAATATTGTCGTAGCCGCGGCGTTTACGGCGCCGATTCTTGGGACGACGACGTTTGCCGTGCTCAGCAACCTTACCGTTATGACCTGGCCGGTGTTTTTCGATGAAGTCATGACGCCGGCGGATCTTGTAATCGCGCTGTTTGCTGCGGGCATCGCGGCGTTCTACGCCAATCGTCGATTGACACGACCCGAGTACCTCGCGCTGCGCACCTGGGAGGAAAACGATGTCGGGGAAGACTGAAGTCAAAGGGGTCAGAGCCCTTTTTCGACCACATGTGGTCAATGCCATATATGGGCCAAAAAGGGCTCTGACCCCTTTTGGGTTGTTCAGACGGGCATGAGCACCGAGGGCTCGAAGTCGATTTTCATGCCCGACATCATGGAAAGCTGGCGGCGCACAAGGTTTTCGATTTCGCTGATGCCCGTGCTGAGACCGAGGAAACAGGGAGGCTCACGACGCAGCAAGCCCCAGTCACCTGCCTTGATCACACGCACGAGATGCGAAATATTATTGCGGATGGCATCGATATAAGGATTCTGCCCCTCGTAGAGCACCTCGATATAGCGATAAGCGCGATTGAACTTTCGATGCAGGCGATCACGCATGACCTGCTGGTAAAACACGGGCGTCTTTCGCAGCAGGTCGTTGCCTGACTTGTAGCGCACCTGGAATTCACCGGGTGCTGCATTCTCCACAGCGATACCGCCGACCACAAACTCCTTGTACAGGCGGTCACGACACTTCTCGAGGTAACAGCGGTCGGCCACTTGCGCCATAAGGTCGGCGGTGCCCAGCAAATGGCCGCAAATAATATCGCGCGGGTCATCGAGCTCGATCTTGTCGAGATCGAGTTCGTAACCGGTGAAGTGCACGATCATGCTGCTTACCGCGACGTCCTTGACCAGCCCGAGTTCGGGCAGGTAACGGCGCAGGAAGTCGGCGCTGCGCGAGACATGCTGCAATGTAAACTGCGCGCCGTTGCTGAAGTCCTGATCGCGCTCGATGTGCCGGATGTATCCGGAATCATGAAAAAGCGATGTGATAATCGCCATCTGGGCGCGTTGCGGGCCAAGCCGGTCGCTGGGCTCAACACTGCGCTCATAGCCGACCACGAGGCGCGCAAGCGCAAGCGTCATGTCCAACGTGTGTTGCACATCATGGTAAGTCGTATCGCAGCCCCGATAACCCGGAAAGCGGCCTGAGAACAAGCGCTCGAAATCGTAGAAGGCGAGCCATAGCTTGTCGAAAGACGCGCCCGGAAATGCTACGGAAAATAGCGTGCGAACGGCATTGCGCACCGCGATCGGATTGCTCACCTGCACGGTATTGGTAACGTCGTAATCGTTACGGCGATCCTGTGACATTATTCTTTTCTTATCGGTCACCTGACGACATCCGCAAATAATACAGGGTGACCACAATTGCCACTCCGGGATTTTCGACAATATGTCATATCGCAGTCGGCTAAGAATGAAACTCGGCGATAACCGGCGCGTGGTCTGACGGACGGTCCCAGTTGCGTGGTTCCTTGTCGATGTAGCAGGCCGTGCAGGCGCCGGTCATCGCATCATTGGTCAGGATTAAGTCAATTCGCAGGCCCGCGTTGCGGCGAAACCCCGCCGCCCGGTAATCCCACCAGCTGAAAGATTTTTCGGGGTGCTCGAACTTGCGAAATACGTCCGTCAGGCCAAGCGCGAGCAACTCTTGCAGCGCCTTTCGTTCCAGTGGACTGCAGAGTATCGCCTCACCCCAGCCTTCCGGGTCGTGTACATCTTCGTCGGCCGGGGCGATGTTGAAGTCGCCGAGCACCACGAGCCGTTCGTGGTGTGCGAGTTCGTCAGCAAGAAAATCGCGCAGCGTGCTCAGCCAGCCCAGCTTGTAGGCATATTTTTCGGAGCCAACCTCGGAGCCGTTTGGAACATACAGATTTACCACACGCAAACCGTTGATGGTCGATGCCAATACGCGCCGCTGTGGGTCGGCAAAATCCGGAAACTCGAATACCGGTTCGGAAATTTCCGTGCGACTGATCACCGCCACGCCGTTATAGGTCTTTTGGCCGTTGGCGATCGACTGATAGCCGGCTGCGGCAAACTCAGCGGCGGGAAAAGCCTCGCTCAGCTGCTTGATTTCCTGCAGTACCAGCACATCAGGTTGGTTGGCGGCCAGCCACTCAAGCACGTGCGGCAGTCGCACCTTAAGCGAGTTCACATTCCAGGTCGCAATCTTCACGCTCAAATTATGCCGCTGCGCGTGAGTAGCGCGTCGATCTCCGGTTTGCGTCCGCGAAACGCGATGTAGGCCTGCATGATGTCACCGCTACCACCGATCTCGAGAATCTCGTTGCGAAAGCGCCTTGCTGTGGCCTTGTCAAAAACGCCTGCCTCCTCAAAAGCTCCGAAAGCATCGGCCGCAAGCACCTCGGCCCACTTGTAGCTGTAGTAACCGGCCGCGTAGCCGCCCGCAAAAATATGCGTGAAGCTGTGCGACATTCGGTTGTAGTCGGGAGGCTCGAGCAACGAAACTTCCTCGCGCACCTCTCCGAGAATCTGCAAAACCCGCGAGCCCCTGGCCGGATCGTATTCGGCATGCAAACGAAAATCGAACAAGGCGAATTCCAGCTGCCGCAGCATGGCGAAGCCGGCACCGGCATTGCGACTGGCCTCAAGTTTGTCGAACAGTTCGCGTCCAAGCGGCTTGCCGTCGTCGACATTTGCGGAGCACATCTCGAGCACTTCGAAGTTCCAGGCAAAGTTCTCCATGAACTGGCTCGGTAGCTCCACCGCGTCCCAGGGAACGCCATTGATGCCAGAGATGCTCGGGTAATCGATCTGCGTCAATAGCTGGTGCAGCATGTGGCCAAATTCGTGAAACAGGGTCACCACATCATCATGCGTCAGCAAGGAGAGACCCTGATCGTCGAAAGGTGGAAAGTTGCAAACGAGATAACCAACCGGCAGTGTCGCCTGGCCGTTGAGGTTTTTGCGACCGACGCACTCATCCACCCAGGCGCCCGTACGTTTGCCCGCGCGCGCGTGCAGGTCGGTATAAAACCCGCCGATTAGCGCGCCGGTCTCGTCCCGAACTCGGTAATAGCGTACATCCTCGTGCCAGCGCGCGACATCGTCCTCTGCTTCCAGTCGAACGCCGTAAAGTCGCTCCGCCAGGTTGAACAAGCCGGCAACTGTCTTTTGCGCTGGGAAATAGCGGCGCAATTCCTCGTTCGAGATTGAATGTCTCTTCTGCTTGAACTTTTCGAGCGAATAGGCAATGTCCCAGGGCGCCAACGCACGGCCCGCGAACTCGCTGAGTTCGGAGAGTTCCTTCTCGGCGGAGGCGTGAGACCGTTTTGCCAATTCGTGCAGGAACTCGAGCACTTCCGCGGAAGACTGCGCCATCTTGGTGGCCAGCGAGTAGTCGGCGAAATTGTCAAAACCGACCAGCTGCGCCGCTTCGTGGCGCAATGCCATGATGGTCTCAATGTTTGCACTGTTGTCCCACTTGGGATCATCGCCGTGCTCCGAGGCGCGCGTGGACCAGGCGCGGTACAGTGTCTCTCGCAACTTGCGATTGTCGGCTTGCCGCATCACCGCGTCATAGGTCGGATAGTCGAGCGTGAGCAACATGCCCTGACGATCGCGCTTGCGTGCTTCGGCGGCGGCGCGTGCGATTATCTGCGGCGCAAGCCCGGCGAGCTCCCTTTCGTCGGCGATGTGCAAACTCCAGGCATCGGACGCGTCCTGCACGTTGTGTTCGAAAGCGGCCTGCGTGGCGGCAAGCTGTTGCATGATTTGCTTGAAGCGGGACTTCTCGGCATCCGGCAGGTCAACTCCCGCGAGGCGAAAATCGCGCAAAGCCTGATCGACCACGCTGCGCTTTGCAGGACCAGCCGTAGCGTCGAGTGCCCTGCCGACCGCTGCATAGGCCTTCTGCAAAGGAACATTCTGTGATAATTCGGTGCCATGCTCGGTCAATAAGGGCAGAGCATTATTGTATGCGTCACGCCATTCGCCGGAACCGAGCACGCCTTGCAGGTGACTCACTGGCGACCAGACTCGAGCCAGTTCGTGCCCCATTTCCTCAAGCGGCGCGACCAATGAATCAAAGTCCGGTATCAGTGTGGCCGTGAGCAGCTGGTCAAGTTTTTGCCGGTGTGCTGCGATAAGCTCGCTGAGCGCAGGCATGACGTGCTCAGGCGATATTTCGGTGAATCGCGGCAGCGATGAGGTATCGAGGAGGGGGTTGGACATCGCGGTGACTTTATCACAGTCCCCGAATTTACAGGGGTCAGAGCCCTTTTCGAAGGAAAGGGCTCTGACCCCTGTAAAGGATGCTTGAAAAGATGGGGAAGAACTTGAGTAAGAAATTCGATCTTTTTGTTATCGGTGGCGGCAGCGCAGGCGTGGCCCACGCGCGTCGGGCCGCGGAGTATGGTGCCAGTGTCGCGCTTGCCGAGCACGGGCCCCTGGGCGGCACCTGCGTCAATGTTGGCTGCGTACCGAAGAAAGTCATGTGGTACGCGGCGAGCCATGCACATCATCATGCGCATGCGGCGGACTATGGCTTCGACCTCGAAGTGCGTGGCCACGACTGGGCTGGGCTCAAGCACCGCCGCGACGCCTATGTGCACCGCCTCAATGGCATATATGCAAAGCTGCTCGACAAGAGCGGCGTCAACTACCTGGCTGGCGGCGCACGTTTTGTTGATGCACATACCGTTGCCGTCGGAGACATCGAATACCAGGCAGAACGCATCGTTATTGCGACGGGCGGTCGCCCGAGCGTGCCGAACATTCCGGGCGCCGAACTCGGCATCACCTCCGACGGCTTTTTTGAACTCGGCGAAAGGCCGCAGCGCGTACTGGTTGTCGGCAGCGGCTACATCGCCGTGGAATTGGCGGGCGTGTTCAATGGCCTCGGCAGCGAGACCCGCTTGCTGGTACGCAAGGACGGCGTGATCCGCGATTTTGACGCGATGCTGGGGAGCGAATTACTCAAAGCGATGCGCAATGATGGCATCACGGTCGAAACGCGGACTATCCCGGGGTCGCTCGAAAAAAACGACGCGGGCCTTGTCCTGCACGCGACGGATGAGCGCCGTTTCGGTCCGGTGGACTGTGTGCTCTGGGCGATCGGCCGCGAGCCCAATACCGATGGACTCGCCCTGGATAATGCCGGTGTCACGACCGGTGCCGGGGGCACGATCCAGGTCGACGACTACCAGCAAACCAACGTCGAACACATTTTTGCGCTGGGCGATGTCACGGGTCGGGCTGCGCTGACACCGGTCGCGATCGCTGCTGGCCGGAGACTGGCCGACCGACTGTTCGGCGGTATGGTCGGGCGCCACCTTGATTACCAGTTGATTCCGACCGTGGTGTTCAGCCACCCGCCGATTGGTACCGTTGGCATGACCGAAGCCGATGCGCGTGCCGTGCACGGTGATGCCGTCAAGGTGTACACCTCCGGGTTCACCCCGATGTACTTTGCGTTGGGCGCGCTTAAACAATACTCATCGATGAAACTCATAACACTGGGCGATGACGAACGCATCATTGGTTGCCACATCATCGGCGATGGCGCGGATGAGATGTTACAGGGCTTTGCGGTCGCGATTCGTATGGGCGCGACCAAGGCGGACTTCGACGATACGGTCGCGATTCACCCGACCAGTGCGGAAGAACTCGTGACTATGCGCTGATCGATATTTGCTTGAGTACTGGCGCTGTATCGGGCATGACGTGCCGCCAGATGTGAAAGGACTCGGCTGCCTGCTCAACCAGCATGCCCCAGCCCATCACGGATTTTGCGGCGCCGTGCTCACGCGCCCAGACACTGAATGGTGTCGGCGTCAAACCGTAGGACAGGTCATAGCAAAATGTCTTCTCGCTGATGGCAGCCGTCGGGTAGGGCGGAGTTTCGCCCTTGACTCCCGCCGACGTGGCATTAATAACCAGGTCGTAGGGCTCGGTAACGGGAACGGCGTTAAAGCGACAGGCACTTACCGGCCCCAGGTGCTTGAAACGGGAGACGATTTCCTGCGCGCGATCCAGTGTGCGATTCGCAATTCGGATTGCCGCGGGTTCCATCTCGAGCAGCGGACCGACGATGCCGTTGGTTGCCCCACCGGCGCCGAGAATCAGAACATTGGCGCCATCGAGATTCAAGCCCAGGTTGACGACGAGGTCACGGAGCAGGCCGATACCATCGGTATTGTCGCCATAAATTTCGCCTTCGATGAACGAAAGGGTATTTACAGCACCCGCAGTACGCGCGCGCTCGGAGACATGGTCGGCCAGTTTCGCAACCGCGCGCTTGTGCGGCACGGTTACGTTCAGGCCCTTGCCGCCCGTGCGTTGAAACTGACGGACGGCGGTTTCGAGATTTTCGACAGAAACCTGGAGCAACTCGTATTGAAGGCTCTGCCCGGTCTGCAGCGCAAACAGGCGATGAATGACGGGCGAGCGGCTGTGCGATACCGGGTATCCTATGACACCGTAACGATCAATCGTGACTGTCTTTTCGTCCAAGGCGGCAGTATACCTACTCGGCAAGCCAGCGAGCCGCGTCAACGGCGAAATAGGTCAGCACGGCCTGCGCCCCGGCGCGCTTGATGCACAGCAACGATTCAAGCACCGTTTTGCGTTCGTCCAGCCAGCCATTCATCGCGGCCGCTTTGATCATCGCGTACTCGCCGCTGACCTGGTAGGCAAAAGTTGGTACCGCGTAACGATCGTGCACCCGGCGCACAATATCGAGATAGGGCATCGCTGGTTTGACCATGACGATGTCTGCGCCTTCTGCAATGTCGAGCCCGACTTCGCGCAAGGCCTCGTCGCTGTTGGATGGTGCCATCTGGTAGCTGGACTTGTCGCCGCCGGCAAGATTTTTTGCCGAGCCGACCGCATCGCGAAACGGGCCATAAAAACAGGAGGCGTACTTTGCAGAGTAAGCCAGGATTAAGGTGTTGCGATGGCCCGATGCTTCAAGCGCCGTACGAATCGCGCCGACCCGACCATCCATCATGTCCGAGGGGGCGACGATGTCAGCGCCGGCATCCGCGTGCGAAACAGCCTGCCGAACCAGCATTGCGACCGTCTCATCATTCAGCACATGACCGTGCTCGTCGACAATGCCGTCCTGGCCGTGGGTGGTGTATGGATCGAGGGCAACGTCCGTAATCACCACGAGATCCGGGTAGGCCGCCTTGATTTCGCGCACGGCGCGCTGGGCAAGTCCGTCCGCGTTCGCGCACTCGGCACCGTCCTGCGACTTTTGCGCATCGTCAATAACCGGAAACAGCGCAATGGCCGGCACTCCGAGGCCAACCACCTCCGCCAGTTCGCCGATCAGCTTGTCGACACTCTTGCGGCTAACGCCTGGCATGGAAGCCACTGATTCTTCTCGAGTTTTTCCGTCCAGCACGAAGACCGGCCAGATCAGGTCGGCGGCGCTGAGCGCGGTTTCCGCGACCAGTCGGCGTAACCCAGCGGTACGACGAGTGCGTCGCAAGCGGGTATCCGGGAACCGATGGGTACTGTTACGACTCATAACTGGGCAGAATTAAACAATAAGTGCTGATTTTCCCTGTATTTAACGGCGGTTTCCACGTTTGAATCACAGTTTTCAGCTCGCCAGGTAATAAATCCAACAAGACGCGGGTCAACTCGAATGCAAAGTAGCAAAGCCGTCGTTGCGCGGCGCCAGAGGTTTGATCAGATCGTGGCAGTTTTTCACCGGGACATGTATCGCTATGCTGCCTGGTTGTGCCGGGACAAAGGAATCGCGGAGGAAGTGGTGCAGGAATCGATGCTCAGGGCATGGAAATCACTGGAAGCACTGCGCGAGGATTCGGCAGCGAAGCCTTGGTTGCTGACGATCGTGCGACGCGAAAATGCGCGCTACTTCGAACGCAAACGACTCGAAACAGTCGACATCGACAACCTGACGGCGGCGCAGTCCGCGCTGATAGCTGAGCAACCGGACGACGATCTCGGTGACATGCGTGCAGCGATTTATGCGCTCGATTATGATTATCGCGAACCCCTGGTATTGCAGGTACTGATGGGCTACAGCACGCAAGAGATCGCAGACCAGTTGGGAATTCAACAGGGCGCAGTGCTGACACGACTGCACCGGGCCCGCGCAAAGCTTCAGGAATCAATGCAGGTCGGACCGGCAGAATGAGTGCCAACAATATGCAAATGAATTGCGACAAATATCAACAGGCGGTCGGCGCCGACCCGAACTTCGACGGTGGTACCGCACATCTTGATCAGTGTGCAGCATGCCAGGCGTATCGCGAGGATATGCGGTCGCTTGATGCGCGAATACATCGAGCCCTGGCAATTGACGTGCCCGCGTTCGTGGCGCCAGAGCTGGAACGCCCGGCCGCTGGCAATGTTGTGCCTTTGCCTGACCGGCGTCGGGTTGCCACGCCGACGTGGTTCGCGTTGGCTGCAACGGTGGCGTTGGCAGCTTTTATCGGACTTCGCTTTGCCGGTAATGCCGGAATTTCGCCGGAGGAACTTGCAAGCGAGGTACTGGCGCATGTTACGCACGAGCCGGACGCGCTGCGCATTACCGATGTGGCCGTAGCTGAGCCGCACCTGCATGAAGTGGTGCCCGCGACGATTGCAAGGATGGATCACAGCGCCGGCCTGATTACCTTTGCCGAAACCTGCCCGATCAATGGCAATGATATCCCGCACCTGGTGATCCAGGGCCGTACAGGAGCGGTCACGATCCTGTTGTTGCCACAGGAGAAGATATCCGGTGCGATCGAGCTGGAGGACGAATACCAGCGTGGGGTCATATTGCCGGTTGGCAATGGCAGTGTGGCCATCATTGGTACGAAAGAAGAGCCGCTTCTGCAAATACAACAGCAAGTTTTGAATTTGGTGCAATGGAGCACCTGATACCGCGTTTTCATACAAACCCAGTAGGAGATACAAAGATGTCAGAAAAGAAAGTGATCAAGCCCGTAGCGTTCGCCGTTGGTGCAGCCCTGGCCAGTACGTTTGCGCTTGGCAGCAGCATTGCCAGTGCCAACACGGTTGAAAGCCCATTCGCTATTTCCACCCTGAGCACCGGCTATCTGCTGGGTGAGGAGGGTTCCTGTGGTGCCGACAAGAAAAAAGAAGGTTCTTGCGGCGCCGATAAGGACAAGGAAGGCGAGGGTTCTTGCGGCGAGGACAAGGATGCTGAAGGTGCCTGCGGAGAAGGCTCGTGCGGTGAGGACAAGAAAGGCGAGGGTTCTTGCGGCGAGGACAAGGATGCTGAAGGTGCCTGCGGAGAAGGCTCGTGCGGCGAGGACAAGACCTGAAATACGGTGACAAATACGGTGACAGTTACCTTCGGTAACTGTCACCGGGTCACCGGGTGTCACCCGCTAGACAGGGACAGTTACCTTCGGTAACTGTCCCTTCTGTTAATTTAAGCCCATGAGTCAAACCAAAGCGCGCTGCAAATGGGCCACCGGTGGCGGCCCCAACTACATTGAATACCATGACACGGAGTGGGGCGTACCGTCCCGCGATGATCGCGTGCAATTCGAATTCCTGGTCCTGGAGGGCGCACAGGCGGGCCTCAGCTGGTCGACCATCCTCAACAAGCGCGACGGCTATAGAAGACTGTTCGCTAATTTCGATGTGCAAAAAGTCGCGCGCTTCACAGAACAACGCATCGAAAAAATATTGCTCGACCCCGCCATCGTTCGCAATCGCCTCAAGGTCAAGGCCGCGGTTGTCAACGCCCGTGCTTTTATCGAAGTGCAGGAGCAGTTTGGCAGTTTCTCGGAATACATCTGGGGATTTGTCGATGGCAGGCCGATCCAGCACCGCTTCCAGAAGGACGGCGATATCCCCGCGACCACGGCCGAATCGGACGCGCTGAGCAAGGACCTCAAGCAGCGTGGCTTCAAATTTGTTGGCAGCACCATAATTTATGCGCACATGCAGGCCACCGGTCTCGTCAACGATCATGTTACCCGTTGCTTCCGGCATAAGGCCTGCGCATCTCTCTAGATTCTTGCTTTTGCAGGATTGTCGATGGATCATCATCGCAACCCGGGCGCGGGTCGACAAAAAAAGAGGGGAAATACCATGGTGGATTATCTGGATAACAAGCCGACGACCAACTTCTGGATTGTTGGCGGCGCGGCACTGGTCTGGAACCTGATCGGGCTGGTCTTTTACGTGGGGCAGGTCACGATGTCACCCGAGGCCCTGGCGAAGATGTCGGAAGCCCAGCAGGACTTTTTTGTTACGACCCCGGTATGGGCGACTGCGGCGTTCGCAATTGCGGTGAACGCCGGTGCATTAGGCAGCCTGTTCCTGCTGCTGCGAAAATCCTGGGCGGTGCCGATGCTGGCCTTGTCGCTGGCGGCGATCATCGTTCAGGACATCGATGCGTACCTGCTGCGTGATGCCTATGGCATCCTCGGTATCAACGGCATCATTATCCCGTCCATGGTATTCGTCATCGCTGTTGCGCTGCTGCTGTACTCACGCGCGGCGAAAGCAAAGCGCTGGCTGAACTAGGGTGCTGGTGCCGGAACGACGATCCGGATCACCGTAACGCCCGAGATGCCCTGCGGTGTGTTGTGTGAAATGCCGCCAAGGTAAATGGTGTCGGACTGCAGTCCCGTCCAGTCGACGCTGACCGTGTCCATGCTGCCGGCATTGACGAATCCCGGCCCGCTTGCCGTCATGTTGCCGGGGTCATCGACGAGGCCGAACGACCATCCAAACAGCTTGTAATTTGCGCCGGGACCGCCGGACTCGGGACGCTGGTCAGTTTCAAAACCATGGATGAGTACAGCGTAGCGGCCTGCGGCCGGGTAGAACAGGTTGAATTCTTCCTGTGAAGTCGGTTCTCCGCTCTCGCCGATGTTCACGCAATCGATGCCGTTCTCGCAAAAATACACATACAGGTCGAGATCGTCGTCGCCATCGGTAAAGAAGTCGAACAGGGCGAAGCGCAGCATGACCTGGTTGGGCTGAACATCAATCAGATGTGCGGTAACGCCGCCGCTGGTGCGGAATGAAAACGTCTTGGTCGGGTCGTTATCGACAAAACCGTCGATTACCAGCGGCAGGTTCAGCCCGTGCACGCCGGGCGTATAGGCACCGGTGTAACCAAATTCGACCGGGAAGCTCAAACTGCCGGCAACGCCTTCGCGTGAAATCTCCCCGGGTGCATTGATCGAGGTTGGCCGCACCGCAAGCGTGCTGTAGACAGACCGGTCACCGCTGGTCCAGGTCAGCGAGCCTGCGCGCCACAGATCCAGCGTGCCGGATGTATAGGCGAGGTTAACGTCAAAGCTTGTCGTCGCGCCGGGCAGCAATGTAATGCTCGGCGGTACGACCGTGACAGCTACTCCCGAAGGAGCCACCACCTCGGCACTAAACGAGAGCGTTTCATCGCTGACGTTGGTGATGTGCCGGCTAACCGTCTGCTGGTTAGCCAGGATTGATACGGCTATCGATGGTTGATTCAGATCTTCGCCGGCGAAGGAATAACCTGCCAATTCGAGCTCGTCGCAGCGTTCCTCTGATACGGCCGGCGATGCAATGCCGCAGGCGTAGGCATCGTACTCATCGTCGTTCACATCGTAGACAAGGCCGGGATCGACGGCGTTGTTGGGCACAATATGTCCGGCGCCAAAATCAAACGGTCCTGCGGCGGTTTCGCCGTCGGCGAGCGTGATATCGCGCCGGGCTGTGGTCATCAGCGCTGACTTCAAAGCCGACGGGCTCCAGTCGGGATTCGCCTGCAGCAACAATGCCGCGACACCTGCAACGTGCGGCGTTGACATCGAAGTGCCCGACAGGTAGGCGAAATTCTCCCCCTTGGTGGCGTTGGCCGCATCGGGCGTGAAGCCCGCCAGGATATTGACACCCGGCGCGGTGACGTCGGGTTTGAGAATGTCGAATACCGGCCCTGGCCCGCGCGAGGAGAAGGATGCCATCGCATTGCCACTGTCGCTTTCGGTCAGGAACAGGCGCTTGTCGAGCAACACTGAAACATCGGCCACGCGATCGAGTTCTGCGAGGATGAGATTGCCGTCGGCCTGGCCAATCATGACGGCCGGTATGTCTACACGCCCGGCCGTTCCGTTCATGACGATCGGATCGCCGGCGATGTTATAAACCACGACCGCAATGGCGCCGGCGTCTTCGGCATGGCCCACCTTGATCTCGAATGTGCAGTTACCGCGCTGAATGAGCGCAATCTTGCCGGACATTTCCGAAGCATTGTCGATTGGCTCACAGGCGTCCGAGGTCGTTGCGGTGTTGTCGTCCGCGAGCACGAGGCTGCCTTCCAGTGGTCCGACCGTCTTCAGAAGCGGCGTGAAATTCGCTTCGCGTGCTACGTAGCGCCCGGCGATGTTTGCCGGCGTTTTGATTTCCAGCGCCTCGGATGTAGTTTCGCCATCGCGAGTCGAGGCCGCCGCCGTGATGACCCAGGGTCCACCGGCCGGTGATCCGATAGTGCCGAAATTCGGACCGTCGTTGCCCGCAGCGACCACGGTAAACACGCCAGCCTTGGTTGCTGCCATGAGGGCAATATCATCCGGTGCCGTAATACGCGTCAGCGAACTGCCCACCGAGTAATTGATGATGTCGACGCCGTCTGCCACGGCGGCATCGATGGCGTTGGCAAGGTCGGAGGTGTTGCAGCTGGCACGGGTTGCATCGGGCCGTAACCAGCAAGCCTTGTACACGGCGATGCGCGCGCGTGGGGCGACACCTTCGACGCGACCGATGAAGGTATCGAAAATGGACGCGCGCACGCGATTACCTGCAGCCGTGGTCGCGGTGTGGGTGCCATGTCCATCGACATCACGCGCAGACATGATTTCGCCATCATCGATTGGGCCGGTCGCCTCGGCGCCACTGACGAACCAGCGTGCACCGATCAGCTTGTTGTTGCAATCGTCAGCCGTGAATTCCTCGCCGACCTGGCACGCACCGTTCCACTCCTCGGGCGGATCGAATATCAATACGTCGTCACGTCTCTCGAAGCGACGACACAGCCACCGGCCGAGAAACGAGTTCTCGGCCCAGTCACCTGTGCAGATCCCGGGGCGGTTCGCCTGCCGCGTATCCTGCACGGCCGGATGCCCGGGCGCTATGCCGCTGTCGATAACGCCAATGATGATTCCCTCGCCATCGAGACCTGGCTTGCCACGCAGACCTTTCTCGTTGTCGAACAGTCCCAGGAACTCAAGGCTCTGGTTGGTGGCCAGAGGCCGAACTTCGTCTTCCCAGACCTGCAGCACGTCGGGAAGGTTCTCGAGCTTGTGCGCCTGCGAGGCGTTCATGCGCGCGGCGAAACCGTTGAGGCCGTATTGATAGCGATAGATCAGCTCTACACCGTCGCCGGCACGCGCAATGACCTTGTCCTGCTGTAACGCGAGCCGGGTCGCGTATTCCTGGATCATCGGGCTGGTCTTGTCGAATCGTGTACGCGCAACACCCGTCTTGTTCGCGAGTGGCCGTTGTGCCGCGTCGAAGGCGGCAGCGGACGGAGCCTTCAGTTGCACGATGTAGACCTTGCGGAGGTTCGGGTCTTCGCTGTTTGCAAGCCGAATGCCACCAAGACTGCCGGCGTCCCGCAGTTGCGACTGGCCCGCGCCATTTGCGGTAGCGGCAAGCCATAACAGGCACAAAATCGTAAGGCGCGCGGAGTTCATCATCGGTCCTTGTAGCCGCCGAGCTCGTCGTCAGTGAAGGCAACGCCAAGGCCCAGCGCAATCCGATTGACGAAATTAAAGTA
>CAZHLE010000038.1:0-22074 GCA_964533065.1 uncultured Woeseiaceae bacterium
GCATCGCGATCGATCTGACACTGTCTCAGCTACCCGACGCTGTTGAGTCAATCCTGCATTACGCATTCACGGAAGTGTTGAACAACGCGATCGACCATTCAATGTCCGAGCGATGTACGGTCGAGATCCGGCTGGACGCCAGCAAAATGACCTTCTCAGTCAGGGATCAAGGTATAGGCGCGTTTTATTCAATCGCTGAGAAATTTGCACTGCAGAATGAACACGACGCCATGATCGAGCTGATAAAGGGCAAGACAACAACGCAACCGCATGCGCATTCGGGCGAGGGAATATTTTTTGTGTCCAAGGCAGCCGACCGTTTTGTACTGCGATCTCACCGTTTGCAAATCGAGTGGGACAACAAACGCGCCGATGTATTTGTATCCGAACCGAGATATCTGAAGGGTACGCTGGCTTCATTTGAGATTGACAGAAACTCTCGAACGCGCCTCGAGAAAGTGTTCGCGGAGTTTGCACCCGAAGCGTACGATTTTCAGTTCCGGAAAACGCGCGTCCTCGTCAAACTGTTACGACCGGATTACGTGTCCCGATCAGAGGCCAAACGACTGCTGCACAATCTCGACAAGTTCTCCGAAATCGAGCTGGACATGCGTGGCGTCCAAAACCTCGGGCAAGGATTTGCTGACGAGGTATTTCGAGTCTTTGCAACTGCGCATCCGGACATCGTCATTCGTTTCGTCAATGCAAGCGATGCCGTAACCGCAATGATCAAACATGTCAGCGGGTGATATCGCAGCTACGATGCAGTTTGTTCGGTACTGACAAGTGACTGTGAGCATAGTCACTTGTCAGTGCCAGACGAACAGTACCGAGACCTCTTCCTTGTCTTCAGTCATTCAGATCGATCTTCACACTGCGTATTGAATCAATCCAAGGCCGGTAACGCTTTCAGGTAAGCGGCGATGGCCTCCCTGTCCTGCTTGCCCAGCTTCGACATGTTTTCCTGCACGGAAACCATAGAGCCACCGACCGTATCGAATTCCGGCGTGAAGCCGCTTTCGAGATAATACGCGATATCGGCGGCCGACCATTCCGAAATGTGCTTGCCACCGGGCGTGATATTCGGAATACGGCCCTTGCCTTCCGGGTTCGGTGCGCCGGCAAGCCAGCGCTCGCGGACGAGTCCGCCAAAACGGTCGCGCGGTGTGTGGCACTCGCCACAATGCCCAGCGCCTTCCACCAGCAGTCGGCCGCGCTCCTCGGGCTTCGCCAACGGCGACAGTGTGAGCGGATCGGTGTCGAGATACCGGCGCTTCCAGGCGCCGAGCCCGCGACGAATCGACCACGGAAAGCCCAGGCTGTGCGGCTCGATGCGGCCCTCCACCGGTGGCAGCGTATCAAGAAACGCGTACAGGTCCATCACGTCCTCGACCGGCATGCGCGAATAAGACGTGTACGGAAACGACGGGTAGTAGTGACGACCATCGGGCGCTACGCCGCGCTGCATTGCGCTCACGAATTCCACCCGTGACCACTCCCCGATTCCGTCGTCAGGATGGGAAGAAATATTCGGCACCCGGAACACGCCGTAGTCGGTCTCGAGTTCGAGGCCACCGCCCAGCAGCAACTTGTCCTCGCCCTTCGCGCGTTTACCGTCTACCGGGCTCGCGTGGCAGGACGCGCAACCGCCCGCCCAAAAAATACGCTCGCCCGCCGCCGGATCGGGTGTGTGATCGGGTAGGTCCGCGACCTCGACTGTCTGCGGACTCGTCAGCCACCAGCCGGAAGCGATTGCAGCGACAGACAGGGCGACGAGCGCCTGCCGTCGCTTACTCGTCTTCGATGCGGTAGTTATCGTGGCAGCCCTTGCAGGTGTTGAATATCTCTCCGGCTACCGGCTTGGCTTCCTCCAGCGTCTGCGGATTCGCGGCGATCGCGGCATTCACAGCGTCGGCCCATGCCGCAAGCGCTTCCTCGAAACCGGCGCGATCCTCCCAGATCGCGGGCGCCGCCTCCGTGCCCTCGCCATCCTCGCTGCCCGGCGGGAAAAGACCACCGAACTCTGCGGCTGCTTCGTCGAAGGTCTGGAACGAGGTCAGGACCACAGCGGCATCGAAGTCGCGCTCGCCTTTGAGCATCTGCCCGATCGGTTTTGCAGCGTCGCCGACGCCTTCCATGAGTTCCTGGCGCTCGTGCACCGGGTCGTCGCCGGCGAACAGCGGTGACGTGAGTGCAAGGGCGACGGCGGTAACGAGGCTACGCGATTTCAGATACGACATGATTTTGGCTCTCTCTGTTTGAAGGTTTAAACGCACTGATCCTAAGACTTCTGTTGCGAGCCTGTAGATAGACATCAACCACTTCCCCATCCTGATCCACTGCGCGCCACAGATAGTGCTGCCTGCCATTGATCTTTACGAAGACTTCATCGATATAGAAAGTATCGCCATAACCACGGTGGCGCCGTTTAAGTCGGCGAGCGTGTCGGGCAGCAAACTGCGAGCAGGTCTTCGATATCACGATGGCTTAGGCTGAATCGATGATACAGCCAAACCACATAACGGATGATATCGGGTGGGAGTCGGTGACGCTTGTCTCAAGTTTGAGGAGTTCTTCGAGACCCCGGCCAGCCACTACGGCCCCGAGCCGACTAAGCCCCTCAAGGCGCTCGATGGTCGGTTACATCGTCGGCCAAAATACACCCTCGCCGGGCCGATTCGTTCTCGCGCCTTTCCGGCTGAAACCCCTGCCTTCGGAGGGCACGATCAGATTTAGGCGTTAACTGGCGATAAATGTCACTAATTGTTCTCTATAGATTTATAGCCACATCCTACACTGCGACACTCAACACTATTACCGTCGATTGGCACCATTTTTTGTCGGGCACGTGCCAGAAATGGTCGCCGTTTCGCGTCTCAAAATGAGACACAACCGCCCGATAGTTGAGCGTAACGTTTTGCGACGACCAATGGGAGCGGGGACAAAGCGGC
This sequence comes from uncultured Woeseiaceae bacterium, assembly GCA_964533065.1. Lineage (GTDB taxonomy): Bacteria > Pseudomonadota > Gammaproteobacteria > Steroidobacterales > Woeseiaceae > UBA1847. The sequence continues at coordinate 2,952 of CAZHLE010000038.1, forward strand.
GTCAGTCCATGGCCTTTTCAGAAGTGTCCGTGATAGCAGGGGTTAACCCCGCAGGATCTTTCGCCGGAACGTGTTGCGAAAATTGACGGCGCACTTAATTCTGCCGGATATCCTTCTTCGGTTCGGATGGGAGTTTGAGCAATATGTGAAGACGTTTGTGCGTGAAGCAGAGCGCTTGTCTCTGATTGATACCATCATGCCGAAACAATTGATGACAGCCCTACGTGATTCGGTGCCATCAGTGGTATCGGCTCTGAGCGCCCCCGCCACTCCCTCCAGTTGATGCTTGACTCCTTGGCCCCATTGGTCGTCTTGGAGGCGACCAAGGAGCTCAGATGAAGAAGGCCCGATTCACCAGCGAGCAGATCATCGCGATCCTGCCGAAGCATGCGGCGGGCGCCGATGCTCGACGGAGCCGTCGAAAAGAGCTGGCTGGTCGTCGACATGAAGCGCAACTGGAAAGCGATCAACCCTGCCGTCAGCGAATAAGCCTGTCGGTTTCCCGGCCCGTCATTTGCCGGCGCCGTTTTGATGAACACTGATCGCAATCCGCCTGACGTTCCTGCGGCGGAAATTATATCCTCTGCCAATCTGCAAAGTATTTGATCGTGGTGATCGGGATACCTGGAATCGAGTCATGAACACGGAAATCGACGTTTGGCGCCTGATGGCTGGGCTGGGCCTGTTCCTGTTTGGCATGGCCACGCTGGAGCGCGCACTGCGCGACCTGACGGGACGAACCTTCAAGCGCTTCATCACCCAGCAAACGGCGACGCCGCTGAAGAGTGTGCTGGTCGGTGCACTGTCCACCGCCGCACTGCAGAGCAGTTCCGTGGTCAGCCTGATCGTGCTCGCGTTTCTTGGCGCCGGCATCGTTTCCCTGGCAAGCGCGATCGGCATCGTGTTTGGCGCCAATGTCGGCACGACCGCTACCGGCTGGATCGTCGCAACGCTGGGCTTCAAGATCGACATCGAGTCGCTGGCTCTGCCGCTGATTGCGTTTGGCGCCTTCGCCGTGGTCTGGACAAAATTCGCCTCGCGTGTCGCCGGCCTCGGCCAGCTGATGGTCGGTCTTGGTCTCATGTTGATGGGCCTCGATTTCATGAAGTCCGGCGCCATCGCTGCGACACAAAGCTTCGACCCGGCCGCACTGGCCGACCGGTCGCTGTTTGTTTTTCTTGGCGCTGGACTGTTGCTGACCGCGATAATCCAGTCCAGTTCGGCAACGATCATGCTCACACTGAGCGCGCTGAATGCGGGGGCAATTCCCCTGGACGCGGCGGCTGCCGTGGCTATCGGTGCCAACCTGGGCACCATTATTACCGCGGTACTGGGTTCGCTGGCGGGCTCGATCGACAAGAAGCGTCTCGTGCTCGCCATCGTGATGTTCAACGTGCTGGCGAGTGCGATTGCGTTTATCTTCCTCGATCAATTGCTGTACTTCATCACCCGACTGCTCGGTATTACGGATCCATTGTTCGCGCTGGTTGCGTTCCACAGCCTGTTCAACGTCATCGGCGTCCTGATTGCGTTGCCACTGATCGTGCCCTTGACGCGTTGGCTCGACAAACACTTTCTCGATAAAAAACCGCCGCTGCTACGCCATATCAGCAGGAGTTCAAATGCGGTTCCCGAGGCCGCGGTGGAAAGTATCCGGCGCGAGACCTGTCGCCTGCTAGATCAGGTCGCGGCGTTGAACCAGTCGGTGTTTGCCCTCCCGCCTGATGCTTCGTTCTATGACAGCAAAGAGGATCGCCAGTCCACGCCGGTGTTTGCAGACCAACCCGATTTCAACCAGTGCTATGCCGATATCAAGCAACTGGAGGGAGACATACTGACGTTCGCCTTGACATTGCAGCGAGAACCGCTCGAACCCGAGGAGTCCTCCAGGCTCAGCCAACTGATTCCCGCGATCCGGAACGCCGTGCATTCATCGAAAAGCGTCAAGGATATTCGCGAGGACCTGCGAAGCTTCGAGGATTCGGTCAACGACCGGTTTCATTCCTACACCAACCAGTTTCGGGAAGCGCAGCGTGAGTTTTATGAATTACTCGGGCGGCTCGTGCACGCCGAGCTCGACACCCTGCGCTTCGAAGCGCTGGTCGATCTGAAAAGCAAGGCGGAGCAATTGCACAGTCGCCTGCACCAGCGCATCTACGACGAGGTACGGCGCGGTGAGCTATCGCGTATCGAGATATCAACACTGTTGAATGTCAATCGCGAGCTGCATGTCTCGCACCTGAGCCTGGTTTCCGCGCTCGCAGATGCGATGCTCGGCATGGAGGCCGCGAACGAACTCGAGAGCATCAAGATTGCGTCAGCGTAGTTCATAGGCCAGCCAGGTCTGCCACGCCACTTCCTGCAGAAAGCCTGCGTCCTGGGTTGCCAGCCCGGCGGTATAGCTGAGGCTCTCGGGGCTTCGCCCACTAAGCGCCGCATAAAATGTACACGCCGCGAGGTAGGTTCCGGCCAGCGTCGGGTGCTTATTGTCATCAATGACGAGCGCCAGTTCGGGCCGCAGTGACAGTGCTCGCGCAAACGCGAGGCCAACCGGAACCACCGCGGCGTCCAGCTCGGCGCCGATCGCCGAATAGGCTTCGGCCAGTTGTACTGTCATTTCAGGTTGGTCGGTGTACGCCCAGGTCATGAAAAACACCGGCTCGGCGCCTATGTCGCGAATTATTTTCGCGTAAGATCGCGCCGCCTGCCGAAAGGGTTCCGCTTTGCCGGCCGCTATCGGCCCGTCACTGTACCCCTGCAGAATTACCTTGTGCCACGATGTTTCACTGAGCATTTGCCGCAATCCGCCATCGTGCTCTGGCAGTGTTCCACCTGAGATGGTGAGGCTTCGTTGCAGTCCACGCGACCTGCCATCCGCGCTCGCCGCACGCAGCAACTTTCTATAGTGATCATGCAGACCGTTGTTGTAGTAGGTAAAGCTGTTACCGACGAACAAAAGTTTCGCCGCGCTCTCATCACTCGGCACAAGCGTCGCGGCAATCGGCGCCATTTTCGCGTTGCTGTGAGCCGCATCATCGACCAGCACGATCTGCCAGTTGAAATCAGCGCCGATTTCTGCGGCCCTGGCCTTGCCAACTTCGTACATTGTCATGCCGCGCGCCAACCGATTTATTCCCTGGCGCACGGCCTCAGGCGTGTTGCGCAAAACGGGGTCGCTCGCATCGACATCTTCTTTGCCAAGCAACAACACGAGATCCTTGCGAAACGCTGCCTGTAACGCTGCTTCATCGATTGCCGAGTTATCCAGGCCATAGGGATACGCAGCAGCGAAATCCGGCATCGTGTACCAGCCCGCATTTGCCGCGATGTAACGACGCACGCGGGCGTCCGGCATGTAGTACAGGTAACGGTGCACGAACTGTGCACCGGCGGAGTGGCCGTACAAAGTGTATTCGGCTTGTGCGCCACCGATTCGCGCAACCACATCGTCGAACAGGGGCTCGATGGCGGCAAACGTCCACTCATCCTTCGGTCGCAGCGTGCCGCTGTCCGCGTCAAATACGTGCCCGAGGTTGTAGTCATTTGACGTTTCGAAATCGCTGACCGGGAAGTGCGGCACCACGACGACCTGGTTTTTTTCACTCGCGAGTGCTTTCCAATCGTCGAAGTAACGCTCCGCTTCGCGGCTCCAGCCGTGCATGACCATGACTACCGGTGTGGTATCGCTCAGCTGCCCGGGCACGAACAGGCGCACATCGAGTTCAGGCCCGGACCACGCCGAAAACTCAAACCGGTGCTCGCCCGGGGTAACGGGATCGGCCTTTACCACACCAAAGGCGAGCACAATGCTCGCGCTTATAATTTTCCAGGTTCTCAAGGGCTGCCCGCCATCGCTGCTGCTGTCGAGCGTACACTTGTTATATAATCGCCCGCCACCCCAGGGCAATTCCTCCGGAGCAGAACATTGAGTCGGGACCAGAAATTCTTCGATTTGTATTCGATCGTCATCGGCGTACTGGCGGCATTCGCATTGGCCGTTCTCGTGCTGTCGTTAAAAATGTCGGACCTGACACAGGGCGTTTACACGCGCGATGCCGATGAATACCAGGCAGCGTTAAAGTCGCGCATCGAACCACTCGGGCAGGTTTACCGGCCGGGCGAGCAACACACATCGTTGGCGCCGGTCACGGTAACCGCGGCCGAGCCAGAGCCCGTCGCCGCCGCGCTGACCGGTCCGCAGGTCTACAACGCTGCCTGTATTGCCTGTCATGGCACAGGCATCGGTGGCTCGCCGATACTGGGTGACGCAGCTGCCTGGGCACCGCGTATTGCCAAGGGCATCGATACGCTGAATAAGCACGCGATCGACGGTTTCACCGATATCGGCTACATGCCACCGAAGGGCGGCCGCGTGGACCTGTCGGACCAGGAGATCCGCGACTCCGTGACCTACATGGTGAACGAGTCAAAATAAACCAAAAGGGGTCAGAGCCCTTTTTGGACCATATCCGTATATGGGCTTAAAAGGGCTCTGACCCCTTTCTGGTTTTACGGTCCAGCTGGCGCAGCGTCAGCGCCTCGGCGACATGCGACGTTGTGATCAACTCCGAACCGGCCAGGTCTGCGACCGTACGCGCCACTCGCAGTACGCGCTGATAAGCGCGCGCAGACAGATTGAATCGATCCATGGCACTCTCGAGCAACGCCAGGCAGGCGTGGTCAAGCTGGCAGTACTTTTCGATAGCGTCTCCACCAATTCGTGCATTGCTGGCGCCCTGCCGGCGCAGTTGGCGCGCATGCGCCACCGCAACCCGCGCTGCTACAACCTGACTGGTTTCACCGCGTGGCCCGCTTTCGCGGAGCGCCTCCTTGGGCGGCCGGGTGACTTCGACGTGCAGGTCGATACGATCAAGCAGTGGCCCGGAAATCTTCCCGCGATAATTCTCGACACGGTCTGCGCTGCAACCGCAATCGCCGCGCGGATCGCCGAGGTAACCGCAGGGGCAGGGATTCATCGCTGCGACCAGCTGAAAACTGGCCGGGAAATCGGCGTGATTGCCCGCGCGGGCAATCGTGATAACGCCGGCCTCGAGCGGCTCGCGCAGCACTTCGAGCACATTGCGATTGAATTCCGGCAGCTCATCGAGAAACAAAACGCCATTGTGCGCTCGCGAGATTTCGCCGGGCTGAGGCCCCGCGCCACCGCCAACCAGGGCCGGCGCCGAGGCGGTGTGATGCGGTGCGCGAAACGGCCGCTTGCGCCAGCGCGTGAGATCGATCGGCCGTCCGAGCAATGAGCTGATGGCCGCCGTCTCGAGGGCCTCGGTCTCCGACATCGGCGGCAGAATGCCGGAAAGGCGTCGTGCCAGCATGCTCTTGCCGGTCCCGGGCGGGCCGATAAAGAGAATGTTGTGCCCGCCCGCGGCCGCGACTTCGAGTGCGCGTTTCGCATAAGTTTGGCCTTTGACATCAGACAGGTCCGGCTCGGACGCTTCAACAACCTCCGGTCGATGCTGTTTGATCGGCGGCAATCTTGCGGCGCCGGACAGATGCGCCGTCACTTCAAGCAGGCTCGTCGCACTGCGCGCTTCCGTTTCGGTCAATGCGACCTCGGACGCGTTCGCGCCCGGCACTAGCACACTGTTGCCGGCCGCCGCCGCCTTGAGTGCGGCCGGCAACACTCCGGGCACGGCACGTATGTCACCGCTAAGCGCGAGCTCGCCGTAAAACTCGATGCATTGTATGCCGTCCACAGGCAGTTGACGGCTCGCGCCGAGAATTCCGAGCGCAATCGCGAGATCGAAGCGGCCACCGGTCTTGCGCATATCGGCCGGCGCGAGACTGACCGTGATGCGTTCCTGCGGGAATTTGAATCCCGAACTTATAATGGCACCACGGACGCGATCCTTGCTTTCGCGTACCGCCGTCTCCGGCATGCCGACAACTGAAAATGACGGCAGCCCGCCGGACAGGAACACCTCGATGGTGACCGCCGGTGCATTGCTGCCGAGCTGTGCGCGGCTTTTCAGTATCGCGAGACTCACGCGGCCCTCCTTGGCCTTGCCACCCCAAAAGGGGTCAGAGCCCTTTTTGCACCCTATACGTATGTGGGCTCAAAAGGGCTCTGACCCCTTTTGTTTTTCCAGATCGCGAAGGCGCGCCTCCAGCGCCTCGAGTTTTTCGCGCGTGCGTGCGAGCACGGCTTCCTGAACGTCGAATTCCTCGCGGGTCACGAGATCGAGTTTCGCCAGGCCACCACGCAACACCGATCGGAAGTTGCTTTCAAGGTCGGCTTTGAGGGCCCGCACGCTGTCCGGCACGCTGTCGGCGAGCTTTCTGGCAAGTTCTTCAATGGGTGTCGTCGGCATGCGTCTCTAGATACCGCAGCTCCCCGAAAAACGCCAGTCGCATTTTCCGCCCCACTCACCAGATTGGTGCACCGCGAAGATCTCGTGCTTCAAAACGGAGCGGCTACACCATCCTCAAATTCGTAAGTGTTTGATATTTCTAGTTCTGTCAATCTTGGCACGATTGCTGCTCTGTAAGCACTGACTCTTTCCACCACCCAGTATTGGAGCACCAGGATGAATACCCATTTTAAGACCGGACTGCTGTCAAGCCTGCTCGCCGTGACCGGAATCGCTGAGGCGGACTGGTCTGCCAACCTCGGTTACGCCAGCGAATACCACTACCGCGGCATTCTGCAAAAAGAATCCTCGGCGAATGGAGGTATCGATTACGAAGCAGGTGGCTTTTATGCCGGTACCTGGGCTGCGGATGTCGGCGACGGGCTCGAGGTCGACGTCTACGGCGGCTACGGTGCTGATGTTGGCGCCGTCAGTCTCAGTGTCGGCTTCACCGGCTACTACTACACCGGCGATTTCGATGACACTTACCAGGAAATCAACCTCGGTGCCGGCTTTGGCCTGCTGTCGCTCGACGTTGCCGTCGGCGAGTACGAAAATTTTGACGGCCCGACACAGGACTACACCTACTACGCGCTGACGCTTGAGAAAGACGGCTTCTACGGCAAGTACGCCGGCTTCACCCAGGACTTCGAGGGCGAGTACTTCGAATTCGGCTACGGCACCACCGTTGCCGATATCGATCTCGGCGTATCCCTGATATTCGCAAACGACGACCTGGTCGGCGATGCGGAAGAATCGATCGTGTTCACGATCGGCAAATCATTCGATCTGTAACAGGAGGCCTCGTCATGAAAATGATCACCGCGATTATCAAGCCCTTCAAGCTTGACGACGTTCGTCAGGCGGTTGCCGACATTGGCATCCAGGGCATTACGGTTACCGAAGTTAAAGGATTCGGCCGGCAACGCGGGCACACGGAATTGTACCGTGGCGCCGAGTACGTCGTCGACTTTTTGCCGAAAGCAAAAATAGAGCTGGCTGTCGCCGACGACATCGCCGATCAGGTTATCGAAGCCATCGCGAACACTGCGCGTACCGGAAAAATCGGTGACGGCAAGATCTTCGTAACCGAATTATCCGAAGCCATTCGTATTCGTACCGGTGAGACCGGTGCCGAAGCCGTTTAGCCACGCTCTCACAGGGAGGATTTCCAAGTGGAAGAAGTAACGCAAATTTCGGCGCAGGTCACAGAACTGGCTTATGCGCTGGATACTTTCTATTTTCTGGTCATGGGCGCACTGGTCATGTGGATGGCCGCGGGTTTTACCATGCTCGAGGCCGGGCTCGTACGTGCAAAAAACACGGCCGAGATCCTGACCAAGAATGTTGGCCTCTACGCAATCGCCTGCATCATGTACATGCTGTGCGGTTACGCGATCATGTATCCGGGCGACGATTTCGCCGGCGGCCTGTTCAACAGCATCGCGAATATCGGCATCCTGAGCAGCAGCGACAATTCCTCGGAGGCAGTACTCGCGGGTGACGCCTACTATTCCGGACTGTCGGACTTTTTCTTCCAGGTCGTGTTCGTCGCCACAGCCATGTCGATCGTTTCGGGCGCCGTGGCCGAACGCATGAAACTCTGGGCGTTCTTTTTGTTTGCGGTCGTTCTGACGGGATTCATTTATCCCATCCAGGGTTTCTGGAAATGGGGCGGCGGCTTCCTGCAGGAAGCGGGCTTCCTTGACTTTGCCGGCTCCGGCGTCGTGCACCTTTGCGGTGCCGCGGCCGCTCTCGCCGGCGTGTTGTTGCTCGGTGCGCGCAAGGGCAAGTACGGACCGCAAAGTCAGGTCAACGCCATCCCGGGTTGTAACCTGCCGCTGGCGACCCTCGGCACCCTGATCCTCTGGCTCGGCTGGTTCGGCTTCAATGGCGGCTCCGAGCTCAAGGTGTCGGACGTCGGTGAGGCCAACTCGGTCGCCCTGGTGTTCGTCAATACCAACATGGCCGCTGCCGGCGGCCTCGTGTTTGCGTTGATACTGGCACGCACCTGGTTTGGCAAGGCAGATCTCACGATGGCATTGAACGGCGCCCTGGCCGGACTGGTCGCGATCACGGCAGAGCCGCTGACGCCCGAGCCCCTGCAGGCGACGCTGATCGGCGCCGTCGGCGGCCTGCTCGTGGTCGGCTCCATCGTCACGCTCGACAAGCTCAGGATCGACGATCCGGTCGGCGCCATCTCGGTACACGGCGTCGTGGGTATCTGGGGATTGCTGGCGGTCTGTTTCACCAACGATGACGCCACGCTCGGCGCTCAGCTCTTGGGCCTCGGCTCAATCTTTGCCTGGGTCTTCGGCGCGAGCTTCGTGGTGTGGTTCCTCATCAAGAAGACGCTGGGCATCCGCGTTTCGGAGCAAGAGGAGTACGAAGGTGTCGATCTGTCCGAATGCGGTCTCGAGGCTTACCCGGAATTCGCCTCGGCCGATTGAAAAAGCACTGTTTCTTGCAGTCCCCCTCTAAGAAACAGTAACTTAGCGGGCCTTCGGGCCCGCTTTTTTTCACCATAAGAACCGGGCGAACGCACGAAAGTGCCTGTGACTGTAGTCACATAATGAGAAGCCGCGGCGTGTTTTAATAGTGCACTACCACTTATTCAAATGGCGTGAATCCGATGTTGCAGAAAGCAGTACTCATACTCGCGACCGCCGCCCTTGGCTGCAGCAGTGCCGTTCTGTCGGGAGAAATCTACAAGTGGATCGATGAGAACGGCAATGTGCATTACGAAGACCGTCCGTCGGGCGACGAGGTCCAACGCGTCGACGTCATTTCCAGCAGTACCGATAGCTCCGCCGTCCAGGCCAGCATTGATGCGCGCCGTGCGCGCGAGTCCGAACGTGCCGAGACCCGCGCCAAGCGCGGCGAGGAAGAACAGGCCGCTGCCACCGCCAGAGCTGAGTTGGAGCAGCGCGCGACCAAGTGCGCGGAATCCCGGGCACGCATGGAAAGTTACCTGCAGGCACGCCGCCTGTACAACGAGAATGCTGCCGGTGAGCGCGAATATCTCGATGACGACGGCGTCATGCAGGCACGCGAAAGAGTACAAGCCGAAATCCAGAAACACTGCAATTAGTTTGCAGGACGTTTCGCATCGTCACCTGGCGTGAAAATGCGCACCGGGTTCGCACCGCAGCTGCGGTAATTGAGTAAACTGTGCCGGACTTCTTGAGGAGCTCCCGGCTTGGCCGCAAAACCGGCTTCCGACTACACATCGAACCAGGCCTATTTGCCTGATTTCTGCGCTGCCAGTACCGTCTTTATCGTCGTACTGATCGCAGAACTTGTGGCGATCCTGTTGACACTTGCCGCCTACGACACACCCGGCATGTTCATGATTGAGCTGGCCAAGATCTCGTTGTTCGTGGTCTGGCTGGGTATTCTCAGCGCCGCCGTCATGTGCCTGTTCCGCAGCCGACTGGAGAGCGCCGGCAAGACGCTGGCCTTTGTCATCAGCTTTGTTGTGCTCGAAATCGTTTGCCTGACGCTGGCCGAGACTGCCTATCAGATCACCCGCATATTTGGCGAGTCCGTCATCATCGATGACAGTCATGCCGGCTTCATCGGCAGGACGTTTGCCATCAGTTCGATCATCATCGCGCTGGCGATGCGCTATCTGTACGTATCCAGCGAGTGGCGCCGCAGTATCGTGCTTGAGGCGCAGGCCCGCATCAGCGCATTGCAGGCGTTAATCCGGCCGCATTTCCTGTTCAACAGCATGAACACGATTGCCTCTTTGACGCGCAGTAACCCGCGGCAAGCAGAAGAAGCAGTCGAGGATTTATCCGATTTGTTGCGCGCCAATCTCGGTGGTTCCGGTGATCGCACGACGCTCAAGGAAGAGCTTGAAGTCGCTGCCATTTACCAGCGTATCGAAAAACTGCGGCTCGGCGAGCGGCTGCACGTGCGCTGGGATATCGCAGATCTGCCGATGCGTGCGTTGATACCTAGCCTGGTGATCCAGCCGCTGTTGGAAAACGCCATCTATCATGGCATCGAACTACTGCCCGATGGCGGAGAGGTCCGCGTAAAAGGCGAGCGCGACGGCGACTTCCTCGTCATCACGATCTCTAACCCGGTCGCGCCTGGCAGGCAAAGAACGACGAGCGGCAATAACATGGCGATGGCGAATATCCAGCAGCGCTTCGAGCTTGCCTACGACCACTTTGCCAGCGTTGCCGTCACCGAAAGTGACGATTCTTTCTCTGTGCGGCTGCGTTTTCCGCACGAAGAGAGAGGCTAGTGCGAATCCTGATCGTTGATGACGAACAACCGGCGCGCGCGCGACTGCGGCAGCTGGTTGACGACTTCGGCGTGCATGAAGTGGTGGCTGAAGCCGCGAATGGTGAGCAGGCAATTGTCATGGCCAGTAAGCTGAATCCCGACGTCGTGCTACTCGACATTCGCATGCCCGGCGTCGATGGTATCGAAACCGCGCATCACCTGAATTTACTGGACACTCCACCCGCGGTCGTTTTCACCACTGCTTACGACGAGTACGCGATCGATGCCTTCGAGGCGCGCGCCATCGGCTATGTATTGAAGCCCGTGCGCCGCGAACGCCTCGAAAATGCCTTGCAGCACGCCGCGCGCGTTACCGGCCAGATGCTGAAGCAACTGACGGCCGAATCCAATCTCAAGAGTGCGCGGCAACACGTATGTGCCCGCGTGCAGGGCGAGTTGCGGCTGATTCCGATCGCGAATATCTATTATTTCAACGCCGACCAGAAGTACGTAACTGTCAATCACAAGAATGGCGTCGACCTGATCGACGATTCATTGAAGACACTGGAAGAAGAGTTCGCCGACAGGTTCGTACGTATACATCGCAGCATGCTGGTTGCTATTGCGCATGTTGATCGACTGGAGAAATCCGGCGAAGGCACAACGCGTGTGCTATTGCGTAATATGCCTTGCAACGGTGAAGTCGACCTGGTCATCAGTCGCCGGCACCTCGCCGATGTGCGTCGACGGCTGCGAGGAGGATAGAATCGTGGAGATACGCATTGCGACCCGGCAGAGTGAACTCGCGCTTTGGCAGGCGGAACACGTTGCTGCGATCCTCCGCGAACTGACAGAAATCGACGCTGTCCGGCTGGTTCCGATGTCGACGCGTGGCGACGAGATTCTCGATCGCAGCCTGCAGAAAATCGGCGGCAAGGGCCTGTTTATCAAGGAACTTGAGCTCGCGATACAGGAGGGTCGTGCCGACATCGCCGTGCATTCCATGAAAGACGTGCCGGTCGTCATGCCGCAGGGCTTCTGCATTGCAGCGGCGTTGCCGCGGGCAAACGCCGCGGATGCGCTGGTCGGCATGACACTTGAAGAATTGCCGAGGCATGCCCGGGTCGGTAGCTCCAGCCTGCGCCGCGCCGCCCAGCTGAAAATGCTGCGCCCTGATCTCGTCATCGAACCGCTGCGTGGTAACGTCAATACGCGGCTCGCGAAGCTGGCGAGCGGCGACTACGAGGCAATTGTCCTGGCCGCGGCCGGACTCGAGCGGCTAGGTCTCGAACGACACATCAGCCAGATGTTCAATCCAGAACAGATGTTGCCGGCAGCCGCGCAGGGCGTCATTGGTATTGAGTGCCTGAGCGCCAATGTCGAACTCCGCGCCTTGCTTGCCGGCATCAACGATCCGGCTGCCTCACGCACGACGCTCGCCGAACGTACGATTGCACGCCTGCTGCAGGCCGATTGCCAGTCACCCCTTGCCGCCCATGCGGTCGCGGTCGGCAGCGTGCTGACAATCACAGCGCTGGTCGCACTCCCGGATGGCAGTCGCTTCCTGCGCGACAGCATCGGTGGACAGATGGATGATGCGGAAAGTCTTGCGACACATCTCGCTGCTCGCATGATTGCTAACGGCGCCCGGGAAATCCTGTCCGCCATCGGCAACGTCGATGACTGAGTTGCCGTTGACGGGTGTTGGCGTGCTGGTTACGCGCCCGGAGCACCAGGCAGGCGAGCTCGCGAACGCGATTGAGGAGATAGGCGGCACCGCGATTCTCTTTCCGACGCTGCGAATTGACGGCTATGATGCGGCGACCGTGCGCGCCGCGGCGAGGCTCCTTCCCCAGCCCGACATCGTGACCTTCGTCAGCGCCAACGCGGTGCATTTCGGCCTACACGTAGCGGGTACCGCACGCATCGCGGTCATTGGCGAGGCAACCGCGGCGGCTGTCAGGGCGGCGGGTCGATCCGTCGACATCATGGCGAGCGACGGTTGCGACAGCGAACACCTGCTGGCGACCGCCGACCTCACGAACGTATCCGGCAGGAACATCACCATTATCCGTGGCCAGGACGGTCGCGACTTGCTCGCTGAGACGCTTGCCAGCCGTGGTGCCCACGTCAGTTACCTGGGCGTGTATGAGCGCGCCGTGGCAACGCCTGCCGCGGAGGAGACCGCGGCACTGGTCCGCAAATGGCAGTCGGGCGAAATTGACGTCGTTACCGCGATGAGCGTCGCGTCGTTCCTCAATCTCGTCGCACTATTGCCGCAGTCCGCTCTGTACCTGCTTGCGCGCACTCGGCTGGTGACCCCTGCCGCGCGTGTGTTAAAAGAGGTGTTTAAACATTTCCCCGACCAGCCGGCATTCCTGTCCGACGGGCCAGACGCGGCGGCGATGGTCCAGGCGATAATCCAGATTGCACCCGGAAAACCCAGATGAGCGAACCAGAACAACGCGAAACCAGCCCCGCGGCGGATGTCGCGGAAAGCCGTGCCACAACAAAGGACCAGCCCAAGACCGGCGGGGTGGCGTGGCTCGCCCTGTTGCTGGCAACCATCGCCTTGGTCGCCGTCGGCTACACGATGTACGAAGACTGGCGCACACAGCGCGACCTGCTTCTGAGCAGCGACAATATCGAGGCCTCAGTCACGAATCTCGCGGTGCAGCTCGATGCAAGCAGACGGCAACTTGAGAAGATCAATGCCGAACTGGAAGCGCTCGCACTTGCAGATTCCAGCGCCAACAACCGTATTGAGCAGCTCGAACGCGACGCTGATGGCCGTTTGCGGCTGTTCGATACGCTGCCGGCCCGAACGGCTAATCTCGAGTCGGCGATCAGTACGATGCAGGGCAACTCCAACGACGCCCGCGATGCCTGGTTGCTCGGCGAAGCCGCCTACTACCTGCAACTGGCCAACGCACAACTGCAACTGGCCGGCAACCCGGAATTGGCCTCGCTCGCGCTTGGCGTCGCAGATGACCGGATTGCGGAGCTCGCCAATCCTGCACTGACCAATATCCGCATGGCCGTTGCCGAGGAGCGCGCCACACTGGACGGCCTGTTGGTACCGGATGTTGAAGGTATCACGCTGCAACTCGCCGCTCTTGCGCGCACGGTTGCGACGCTGCCGATGCGCCGTGTCGAGCGCATTGCTGAGCCGGAGGCGGAAGCACTGCCGGCGGATGCCGGTAGTTTCGATCGCGCCTGGAGTTCCATCAAGCAGGCAACTTCGGGGCTGGTAAAGCATCGCACCAGCGACGAATCGGTAATACCCCTGATCTCGCCCGAGGCCGAGTACTTCCTGCGAACGAACCTGGTGCTGCAACTGCAAACTGCGCGGCTCGCGTTACTGCGCGGCGAGCAAAGTGCCTACGCGGCAAGTCTCGCCGACGCCAGCGACTGGATGAGGACCTATTTCGATGTCAGCCACGAATCCGTAAACGCTGCGTTGCAAACAATCGCTTCCCTGCGTGATGGCATGCCTGACGTCACCCGACCCGATATCTCCGGGTCTTTGCAACTGCTGCGCCGATACATGAGTGTGGTCGAGACAGCGCAATGAAATTCGCTTCGATTGTCGTCATTGCATTGGTGTTGAGTGCATTCGCGGCGCACTTCCTGATCGGCGACCCGGGCTATGTATTAATCGATTTTCGCGGCCACCTATTTGAAATGTCGGTGCCGGTTCTGGTCGGTCTGTTCGTGTTGCTCGGCTTTGCCTTGTGGTTGGCATGGTTCGTCATCACCGTACCACGCAAGATTGGCGAAGCGGCTGCCCGTTTGCGGGCCGGGCGGGCCGGGAACCAGCTCACGCTCGGCATGATAGAGATTGCCGAAGGCAATTTTTCACGTGGTGAGAAACTGCTGGCGCGCGCGGCCAAGTCCAGCGATGCACCCCTTTTTAACTACCTGCAGGCAGCACGCGCCGCGCATCTTCAGGGGCAGGACGAGCGCCGCGACGAATGGCTGAAACTCGCCTACGAACATACGCCGGAAGCGGCGAATGCCGTGCTGCTCACTCAGGCGGAGCTGCAGCTTGATCGTCAGCAATACGAGCAGGCGCTCGCGACCTTGCGCCGCCTGGACGAAAACTCTAAAGATCACAACTACGCGATCGCACTACTCGGCCGCCTTTACTACCGCCTTGAGGACTGGAAGCAGCTGGCCGAATTGCTGCCGCGTGTCAAGGCGCATGGCCGGGTCAATCAGGAGACGATCGACAAGTGGACTGCACGTGTGTACGCCGAGAACTTGCGGCGTACTGCTAGCGGCGAGGCCTTACTCGCTGAATGGAAGACGATTCCGAAACGACTCAAAAAGGATTTGTCGTTGCTCGACGCCTGGTACCGGTCACTCATGCGCCACAGGATGCATGAGAAAGCAGAGAAAGACCTGGTCGCGGAACTGCAAGCCGAGTGGCGCGCACCACTGGTGCGCCTGTTCGGGCTGATTGAAGGCCCGGACCCGGGCAAGCAGTTGAAACGTGCCGAGATCTGGCTGCGCGAGCATGACAACGATGCCGACCTGTTACTGACGACCGCACGCCTGTGCCTGAGAAGCGAGCTATGGGGAAAGGCCCGAAGTTATCTCGAGACGGTTATCGCACTACGCCCGACACCCGAAGCCTACCAGGTGTATGGCCGCCTGCTGACCCAGCTTGGCGAGGGCGACGCGGCCGGCGAGGCCTACGGCTCGGGCCTGCGCATGGTGACCAACGAACCCCTGCCGGCCATACCGCACATCAGGCCGCGCCGTCAGGGCCAGTGATGCCTCAGGGCTGGCTGCGAACGCTGCGCAGCCACGCCGTTAGCGGTTCCCACTCCTGCCAGTCCGGCCAGGCGAGATACTCGGGCAGGTCGAAGATACCAAGGCCGCGTGTATAGGCACGCACGTAATTCTGTGCCTCACGCAGTGCGGCAATGTACGGCACACGGGCCTTGGTCAGGTACTCATCGAGATCCTCAAATATCAGCGTGTTGTCACGCGCTCGATTCGCCACGGCTCCGATCTTGACTTCCTTGCGCTGCACTTTTGGCAGCGCCTGCAGTTCCTTCAGGAACGCCGTTGTTGCCTGCATGTCGATGGTCGATGGCAAAACCGGTACCAAGAGGGTTTCGGCATGTCTGACCAGGTTGGTGAGTTCCGCACCGTGCGATCGGGCCGGAGCGTCACTCACCACGATATCGGCGCTGCGCGGTACGTGCCGCAAGCCGTCGTCGTAGGCTGCGACACCGACAATTTTGGGTCGATCTTCAGGCCGGCGATCGAGCCAGTCGAGACTCGACCGTTGTGAGTCATAGTCCGCCAGCACAACGCTGGCGCCCTCACTGGCGAAATAGGAGGCGATATTGGTTGCCAGCGTACTCTTGCCACAGCCACCTTTCGCGTTCAGGACCATTATGTGCCGCATGCTGCTCTCCCATGGCGTTGTTATTAGATTGGCGTGTTACTTATGTAAACTACAGAGGCCGAACTCAAAAGTCCATTCGGCCCAATGACTAACGATACACTCACACGATGCAGATCGCCTTCCGAAAAATGCAGGGTGCCGGCAATCAGATTCTGGTCGTCGACCAACTCAGCACGGCCGGGATTACGCCCTCCGAACAGTTGATCCGGCAGCTGCACGGCAGCCATCCGGGTACCGCTTTCGACCAGCTGATGTGGCTTGGCCCGCCGCGCTCGGCCGGCGCTGCAGCAAGTTACCGGGTCTTCAATAACGACGGCTCGGAAGTCGAGCAATGTGGTAACGGAGTCCGCTGTGTTGCCGTGCTGTTGGCGCCGCGGAACGACTCGGTGGCCACGCTGTTGTTCGATAGTCCGGTCGGCCGGATCGAGGCACGTGTTATCGGCACAAACCGGGCCGCCGTCAACATGGGACCTCCCGTATTTGATGATGCTATCCGGACGCTCGAGGCTGGCGGGCGACAACTTGCGGTCACCGTATTGTCCATGGGTAATCCCCATTGCGTACTCGATGTCGACGACGTCCGGACGGCCGACGTCGCCAGGCTCGGTCCTGCGATCGAGCGCCACGCTTTGTTCCCGGACGGTTGCAACGTCGGTTTCATGCAGCTTGTCGATCGGCGCAACATCAACCTGCGCGTCTTCGAGCGTGGTGCAGGAGAAACCCTGGCCTGTGGCACGGGTGCCTGCGCGGCAGTTGTCGCCGCCCGGCGTCGTGGCCTGCTCGACGATGAAGTGGCCGTGAAGCTGCCCGGCGGGCAACTCGTGGTAAGCTGGCGCAGCGGCAACGAGGCGGTCTGGCTTACGGGCGATGCCGAACTAATCAGCGAGGGGTCAATCGATTTATGAGCACGCAAAGAAGGCCCGAATTCGCCATGACCGAACTATCCGATCACGCCGTTCGGGCGTATCTCGAGGAGCACCCGGACTTTTTTGAACGGCACAGCGCGCTGCTCTCCTCGCTGCGCGTGCCGCACCGCTCCGGCGAGGCCATCTCGCTGATCGAGCGTCAGGTGTCGCTGCTGCGACAGAAAGAGCTCAAGCTCGAACGCCAGCTCAAAGAGCTGATCTCCGTCGCTCGCGCCAACGATGTACTGGCGGCAAAGATCCACGAGCTGTCGCTGCAATTGCTCGGCGCCGGAAAACTCGATGTGACCATTGCGGCCGTGGAAAAAGCCATGCGCAGCGGTTTCGGTGCTGACCAGTCGGTACTCGTTTTGTTTGGCGACCCTGCATTGTTTGCTGATATCGACGCGGGTCGATTCTTTCG
Organism: uncultured Woeseiaceae bacterium; assembly: GCA_964533065.1. Taxonomy (GTDB): domain Bacteria; phylum Pseudomonadota; class Gammaproteobacteria; order Steroidobacterales; family Woeseiaceae; genus UBA1847. The sequence goes on from CAZHLE010000038.1 coordinate 20,307, forward strand.
CGTGCTGGAACGCGACGATGCTGCGCTCAAACCGTTCACCACGTTTCTCAAGGGTAGCAGCCCGCGCTGTGGCCAGGTGCGTGATGCACAAAGTGAATTTTTATTTCACAAAGACCGCGATGAGATCGGGTCGCTGGCGCTCGTGCCGCTGGGCAAGAATTTGCAAATCGGCTTTCTCGCGATTGGTAGTGTCGATGCCAACCGCTTTCACCCAGGCATGAGTATCGATTTTCTGGCGCGAGTTGGCGACCTGATCGCCGGAGCGCTTAACCGCTTCTGAGTCTCGGGGGTCCGCCCGTTGGACAGCGCTGCAACGAACTGGATCGACAGGTTCATCTCTCATCTTGGGTATGAACGTCGCCTGTCACCACTGACCTGCAAGCATTACCGGCGCGATCTCAATGCCCTTGCCGCTTTCTGCGACGAAACCGGAGTCAATAGCTGGGCCGGCGTCGATGGCGAGTGCGTTCGCGCATTCGCCGGCACGAGTTATCGGCGCGGCCTGTCGGCGCGCAGCATTCAACGCCGCCTTTCGGCAGCGCGTACGTTTTTCCGTTACCTGTTGCGCGAGAAACACGTGCCGCGAAATCCCATCAGCAGCGTGCCTGCACCAAAGCACAAGAAGCGCCTGCCGGAAAATCTGGACGCGGATCGCATGGCGCGCTTGCTCGATATCAGGGGCGAAGGCGCAATCGTTGAACGGGACCGCGCCATACTTGAGCTGCTGTACTCGTCGGGGCTGCGACTGGCTGAGTTGATCGACCTCAATGTCGGCGATATCGACCGGCACGACGCGACGGTGCAGGTCACGGGCAAGGGCAACAAGGATCGCATCGTGCCCGTGGGGCGAAAGGCCCTAGAAGCGCTGGCGCAATGGCACAAGTCGCGGCCGTCCATGGCCGCTGTCGATGAACACGCGTTATTCGTCAGCAAGCGGGGCCACCGCTTGAGCCCGCGCGCCGTGCAAGCGCGCGTCAGCTATTGGGCGAAGCGCCAGGGCATTGATTCCAAGGTCTATCCGCACCTGTTCCGGCACTCGTTTGCCACCCATGTACTTGAGTCGAGCCACGACCTGCGTGGCGTGCAGGAGCTGCTTGGGCATTCGAGTATCTCGACCACCCAGGTTTATACCCACCTTGACTTCCAGCATCTTGCCCAGATATACGACAAAACCCATCCCAGGGCGCGCAAGAAAGACTAGTACGCGCGAGGAAAATCAGCATGCAACAGTTTCGAGGGACGACAATCGTCTCGGTGCGCCGCAATGGCAAGGTCGCAATCGCCGGCGACGGCCAGGTCAGCATGGGCAACACCATAATGAAGGGCAACGCCCGCAAGGTGCGGCGCTTGGCCAACGGCCGCGTCATTGCGGGATTCGCGGGTGGTACTGCAGATGCATTCACGTTATTCGAGTTGTTCGAGAGCAAGATCGAGCAATACGGGAACCTCACGCGCGCTGCCATAGAACTCGCCAAGGACTGGCGTACGGATCGCCGTTTACGCCGCCTCGAAGCGCTGCTTTGCGTCGCCGACAGCGAAAGCTCGTTCGTCATTTCGGGCAATGGCGACGTCATCGAACCCGAGGACAACCTCATGGCGATCGGCTCCGGAGGACCGTACGCACAGGCAGCGGCGCTTGCCCTGATGCGCAATACCGACCTCGGGGCGCGCGAGATCGTCGAAAAGGCGCTGCGCATTGCCGGCGATATCTGCGTGTTTACCAACCAGAACATCACCATCGAGGAGCTGTAGCAGGCCGCCCACAATT
>CAZHLE010000039.1:0-21559 GCA_964533065.1 uncultured Woeseiaceae bacterium
GTGAACTGCGCCGGCATCACCACAGCCGGGCGGACACTGGGCCGCGACGGCCCCTGGCCCAGTGAACTCTTCAACAAGGTGATCCAGGTAAACCTGGTCGGCAGCTACAACGTGACCAAGGAAGCCGCCGCGTTCATGCAGCACAACACACCGAACGCCGATGGCGAGCGTGGCGTCGTCATCAGCACCGCCTCCATTGCCGCGTTCGAAGGCCAGATCGGCCAGGCCGCCTATTCGGCATCCAAGGGTGGCATCGTCGGCATGATGCTGCCTCTCGCACGCGAATTCGCCGCTTTCGGCATCCGCGTCAACACCATAGCGCCCGGGGTGTTCCTGACACCGATGATTGCCGGCATGCCAGCGGAGGTGCGGGAGTCACTGGGTAAGCAGGTGCCGTTTCCGCCCCGGCTCGGCCGCCCGGAAGAATATGCCGCTGCCGTGGCATTTATTTACAGCACCGCGATGGTGAATGGAGAAACGATTCGCGTCGACGGCGCGATTCGCATGCAACCGAAGTAGGCGTCAATCCCGCTGTGAGAGGCGGTCTCCCACGAGCAATGCCTACATGCCCGTGTAATTCGGGCCACCGCCGCCCTCGGGCACGGTCCAGACGATGTTTTGCGTCGGGTCCTTGATATCGCAGGTTTTGCAATGCACGCAATTCTGCGCGCTGATCTGGAATTTCTGCGCACCGCCCTCTTCGACAACTTCATACACACCGGCCGGACAATAACGTTGCGCGGGCTCGTCGAAATTTGGCAGGTTGTAACTGATCGGCACACTCGCATCCTTAAGCGTCAGGTGTGACGGCTGGTCTTCCTCGTGGTTGGTGCTGGACAGGAATACCGACGACAGTCGATCGAAGCTGATGACTCCATCCGGCCGTAGGTACTGGATCTTTGGTGCATCACTCGCCTTCGCGAGCGATTCGTGATCGGGTGCCTTGTTGTGCCAGGTGAACGGCAGCTTGCCGAAGAAAATATTCTGGTCGATAAAGGTAAAGGCTGCACCCCAGAACATGCCGAGCTTGTGCAGGGCCGGGCCAAAATTGCGGCCGCGGTGTAGTTCCTTGTAGACCCAGGATGCCTTCACATTGTCTTCGTAGTCGCCAAGTTCCGCGGTGTCTAACCCGGCCGCGAGCGCTTTGTGCACACTTTCGGCGGCCAGCATGCCGGTCTTGATCGCCGTGTGTGCACCCTTGATCTTTACACCGTTGAGGAAACCCGCATCGCAGCCGACCAGCATACCCCCGGGGAATGCCAGTTTCGGCAACGACTGTAATCCGCCCTTGTTCACCGCACGAGCGCCGTAGGCGATACGCTTGCCGCCTTCGAGGTATTGGCGAATTTTCGGGTGCTGTTTCCAGCGCTGGTATTCCTCGAACGGCGAGAGATGTGGATTGGTGTAGTTGAGAGCAACGATCAGGCCGAGAAACACCTGGTTATTCGCGGCGTGGTAGAGAAAACCGCCGCCCTCCGTGTGATTATCCAGTGGCCAGCCGGTCGTGTGCACGACCAGGCCCTCATCGTGCTTCGCAGCGTCGACTTCCCAGATCTCTTTGATACCGATTCCGTAGTGCTGCGGATCGGCATTCGCCCGCAAATCGAACTTCTTCATCAACTCCTCGCCGAGATTGCCACGGCAACCCTCAGCAAAAATCGTGTACTTGGCCGTCAGCGCATAGCCGCGTTGATAGGTAGGCTTTTGATCGCCGGCTTTGCTGACGCCCATGTCGCTGGTGGCAACACCGCGGACACGACCGCCCTCGTCATACAGGACCTCGGATGCCGCAAAGCCGGGGAACACGTTGACGCCAAGCGTTTCCGCCTGCTCGCCCAGCCATTGGCACAAGCGGCCCAGGCTGATGATGTAGTTGCCCTTGTTGTGCATGGGCCGCGGCACGAACAGATTGGGAACACGAACTGACTTGTTCGCGCCAATCAGGTAATGCACGTCGTCACCCTTGACCGCTGTTTTCACTGGCGCGCCCATTTGCTGCCAGTCAGGGAACAACTCATTCAGGCCGATCGGCTCGAAAACATTGCCGGAAAGAATATGCGCGCCGATCTCCGAGCCTTTTTCGACCACAACCACAGACAGATTGCTGTCAAGCTGCATCAGGCGGCAGGCAGCCGCGAGTCCGGCCGGTCCACCGCCGACAACCACAACATCAAATTCCATGGATTCGCGTTCTGTACTCATAGTATTGTCACCACGCCTGTAACATGCCGAGCAAAAATGAGGATATCCGGAATATCGAATGTGCGCGAGGCCTACGAGGCAAGCCTGCGGCGAGAAGGGCGCGAGCGCGACAGTGCACAGGACAGGGTCGTCACCGAGCTCGAGCGCTTGCAGTCAACACTAAAGTCGGCTGCAGCCGACAGGCCTGGCATGTTTGACTGGCTGTTGCGGCGCTCTTCACCAGCAACAGCGTTGATACCGGGACTCTATTTATGGGGTGGCGTTGGTCGCGGCAAGACATTTTTGCTCGACCTGTTCTTTGAAACACTCGAAGTGCCGGCCAAGAAACGCATTCATTTCCACCGCATGATGCGCGAGGTGCATGCACGCCTTGCACGCTGGAGCGATATCGAAGACCCGGTCGATAAAGCCGCAGCGGAAATTGCCACGGAAACGCGCGTACTGTGTTTCGACGAGTTTTTTGTCAGCGACATTGCCGACGCGATGCTGCTCGGGCGGCTGCTCGCCGGGCTGTTTCAGCGCGGCGTGACGCTGGTCGCGACGTCGAACTCGGCGCCTGACGAACTCTACAAGGACGGCCTGCAGCGGCAACGCTTTGTGCCAGCCATCGAGTTGCTCAAGAAACATACCCGGGTCGTCCACATGGCGGCTGGTACAGACTATCGCCTGCGCCTGTTGCAACAAGCCGGAACTTACCTGACACCGCACGACGCAGAAGCGCAGCAGAAACTGCAGCACTTCTTTGACGAGAGCGCGTCCAGCGCGGTGAGCAAGAATCGCGCGATCGAGGTGAACGGGCGCAAGATCCATACACAGCGATGTGCCAAGGGCATCGCTTGGTTCAACTTCAAGGATGTATGTGACGGGCCACGCAGCCAGGACGATTACATCGAAATAGCGCGCTGGTATCCCACTGTAATCCTCGCCGCAGTGCCCGTATTTGACGTGACGCGCGAAAACCAGGCACGGCGCTTTATAGCCCTGGTCGATGAGTTCTATGACCGCCGCGTAAAGCTGATCATCTCGGCACAATCCACACCCGATGATCTATACCAGGGTCGCCGGCTTGGATTCGAGTTCGAGCGTACCGTCAGCCGGCTCATCGAGATGCAATCAACCGATTACCTGGCGGCCCCGCACCTCGCCTGAACTGGTTGTGCGGCGCTGTAATTATGGTTACTGTTGAAAGCATGAAAGACGAGCTCATTCTCGAACAATTCCTGCCTTACCGGCTGGCGGTTCTCTCGCATACCGTGAGTACCACGATCGCGAAGGTCTACGAGAAAAAGTTCGGTGTTTCGATTCCGGAGTGGCGTGTCATAGCCATTCTGGGCCGTTTCCCGGGGCTGTCGGCCGTCGAGGTTGCCGACCGCACCATGCTCGACAAGGTAGCCGTCAGTCGCGCGGTCAGCAAACTGATCAAGAACGGGCGCATCGACCGCGAGTTCGCAGACGTCGACCGCCGCCGTTCGATTCTGAACCTGTCAACCGCCGGTCAGGCAGTACACAACGAAATTGCACCGTTGGCGCTGGCTTTTGAGCGCGAACTGTTGCAGGGCATCAGCAACGAAGACTTTGCCGCGTTCAATGTCGTCGTCGAGCGATTGCTCGACCGGGCCCGACAGCTGGGTGTCGGATAATCCCAGCGACCCGCCCCTAATCGCAAAGCCCAGGCGACGAACCAGTGAAGAAGAAACTGCACCGACGAAGTAGCGACCGCAAGTCGTCCATAATCAAAAGTATCGTAGCGACCAAAGTATCGACCAAAGTGTTGCCTTGCGCAGCACAGACGCGCCAGTTCCTTGAGCGCTACTTCGCCAACGTACCCGTAGACGATCTGGCCGGCCGATCGCCAGAAATCATGGCCCGTATCGCGCTATCGCACTTGGAATTTGGTGCCAAGCGTCGCAAGGGCCAGGCGCTGCTGCGCATTTTCAACGTCAGCAGGAGAACGCACGGCTACGTTTCGCCCTACACATTCATCGAAATGATCAACGATGACATGCCGTTTCTCGTTGACTCGGTGACGGCGGCAATCAATCGCCACGAGCTGTCCGTACATATCACGGTGCACCCGATTTTTTCCCTGCGTCGGGACTCCAAGGGCAAATTGCTGGGCATCGCCGGTCCCGGCGAAGACGGCGGCCACCCCGAATCTTTCATTCGATTCGCGATCGACCGCGAAACCGACGTCGAAGAACTCAAACTGCTTGAAAAGGAAATTCGCCACGTGCTCGGCGACGTGCGGCTCACCGTGCGCGACTGGAAACCCATGCGCAAGCGCATGCAGGAATGTGACCAGCTCCTGGAGTTGGGTCCGACGGGAGTCGATGAGAATCTGCGCAGCGAAAGTCGCGCATTGCTCGAGTGGCTGCTTACCGATCATTTCACGTTTCTTGGCTACCGGGAGTATCAGCTGGCGCGCCGCAGCGGAAAAATCACGCTGCACCCGGTACCGGGTACCGGGCTGGGCCTGTTGTCACGCGAGGAGCGCACCGGACATGTCAGCGAGCTCACGCAGGAAATGCTTCGCCTTACGCGTTCCAAGGATTGGTTGATTCTGACCAAGGCGAATTCCCGCTCCACCGTGCATCGCAATGTTTATCTCGACTACATTGGCGTTAAAATTTACGACCAGCATGGCAAGGCGCGCGGGGAACGCCGGTTTATCGGGCTTTTTACGTCGGTCGCCTACAGCGAAAACCCGCGCAATATTCCCTTGCTGCGACACAAGGTCGCGAGAATATTAGAGCGCGGCGATATCGAACATTCAGCGCATCGCGGCAAGGCATTGATGCACATCATCGATACCTACCCGCGCGATGAACTGTTCCAGGCTTCGATACAGGATCTGACTCGCACCACCATTGGCATTCTTAATCTTCAGGACCGCCAACGCGTCAAGTTCTTCCTGCGCCGCGATACGTTCCGGCGCTTCTTCTCCAGCCTTGTGTATGTGCCAAGGGAAAAGTACACGACCGCGATCCGACACAGAATCGAGGAGATTCTGAAGGAAGCACTGGACGGCAGCTCAGTGGAATCGAGCGTGCAGATTTCAGACTCGGCGCTTGCCCGGGTACACATTGTTGTGCATGTGCCGCAGAACGACCGGCCGCGTATCAGTATTCAGAAAATTGAACAGCGCATTGCGTCGGTTGTCATCACTTGGGCAGATCGGCTGCGTGCCGAGATGACGAGCAACTATGGACCCGATGAGGGCCCGAAAGTGTATCGTCGCTATCGCGATGCCTTCCCGCCGGGCTACCAGGATGAGGTCAACCCGCGCGAGGCCTGCAGTGATATTCAACAAATTGAGTCGATGCTGAAAGGTGGGCTCAGGAAGTCCGTCGACCTGTACAAGCCGAAAGACAGCCTGCCCGGTCACATGCATTTCCTGCTGTACAGCTTTGGCGAGCCGCTCGCCCTGTCCGACGCACTGCCGATGCTCGAGGGTATGGGTGTCACCGTGTATACGGAGCACCCGTACGAATTGACCCTGCAATCCGGCGAGTCGTTGTGGATCCAGGACTTTCACCTGCGCCACGAGTCCGGCGAAGACCTTGATTTCGACAAAGTTGAATTGCCGTTCGAGGAATGCTTCAGCGCCATACTCACCGGCCAGGCCGAAAACGACGGCATGAATCGCCTCATCCTCAGCGCGAGCCTGAACTGGCGCCAGGCGGCCTTGTTGCGTAGTTACGCCAAGTACCTGTTGCAACTTGGCATGCCATTCAGCCAGGCCTACATGGAAGACGTCCTCGCGGCCCATTCCGGATTTACACAATTGCTCGTGCGCCAGTTTGAATTGCAATTTGATCCATCCATCGCCAACGCCCGGCGCAAGCGCGAAATCGAAGAACTGCGACCGCAGATCAAGCGCGGCCTGAGCAAGGCAGCCAATGTCGACGAAGACCGAATCATGACGGCGTTTGCCAGCGTCATCGATGCGACTTTGCGCAGCAACTTTTATCTCACGACGACGGGCGGTGCACCACGGCCGTGCATATCCATCAAGCTGGATCCCACGAGCTTGCGCGAAGTACCTTTGCCACGACCCAGATACGAAATATTCGTCTACTCGACGGAGTTCGAGGGTGTGCACTTACGCGGCGGAGACATCGCGCGCGGCGGCATACGCTGGTCGGATCGTCGCGAAGATTTTCGTACCGAGGTTCTCGGCCTTCTGAAAGCGCAGGTCGTGAAAAATACCGTCATCGTTCCCACCGGCGCCAAGGGTGGTTTTTTCCCGAAAAAAGCACCGCAGGGCGATCGCGACGCGGTGCTCGCCAACGGCATCTCCTGTTACAGGAACTTCATCGCCGGATTGCTGGACATTACCGACAACGTCATCGATGGCGCCGTGGTCACTCCGCCCGGTGTCGTGCGGCGCGATGGCGACGATCCTTACCTGGTCGTGGCGGCGGACAAGGGAACGGCAACATTCTCTGATATCGCAAACAGTATCTCGGCGGAGTACGGATTCTGGCTCGATGATGCGTTTGCCTCGGGCGGCTCGGCCGGTTACGACCACAAGAAAATGGGCATCACGGCACGAGGAGCCTGGGAGGCCGTGCGCCGGCACTTTCGCGAACAGGGCCTGAACGTGCAGAAGGATCCATTCACCGCAGCGGGCATTGGCGACATGAGCGGCGACGTATTTGGCAACGGCATGTTGCTGTCGCGCAAGATCCGGCTGCTCGCTGCATTCAATCACCAGCATATATTTCTCGACCCGGAGCCGGATATGGCCGCCAGCTTCAAGGAGCGGCAACGACTGTTCAGGTTGCCGCGTTCTGGCTGGGCCGACTACAAGACAGAGCTCATTTCCAAGGGCGGCGGCGTATTCTCGCGCCAGGACAAGACAATTCGCCTGAGCCCGGAGCTGCGACAGCTCCTCGATACCGAGGAAACGACCTTGCAGCCCACGCAGGTGATCCGGCTCATCCTCAGGATGCAGGTCGACCTGCTCTGGAACGGCGGCATCGGCACCTACGTCAAGTCGAGCACCGAGGGAAATGCGGATGTCGGCGACCGCAGCAACGACGGTGTGCGCGTCGACGCGCGCGAATTACGCTGCAAGGTGATCGGCGAAGGTGGCAACCTCGGGCTGACGCAACGCGCCCGAATTGAATACAGCCTCGGCGGCGGCCGGATCAATACCGACTTTATCGACAACTCGGGCGGCGTCGACAGCTCCGATCGTGAAGTCAACATCAAGATCCTGCTCAGCGATGTCGTCAAACGCACCGGCATGACCCGCAGTAATCGCAACAAGTTACTCGCATCGATGACCGACGATGTAGCCGCATTGGTATTGCGCAGCAACTATCTGCAAACGCAGTCCATCAGCATGAGCGAAGTCGGATCGGCGACACGCATCGATGAAATCGCACAATTGATCACAAATCTCGAAAAGACCGGACTCCTCAATCGCGAGCTTGAGTTCCTGCCGGACGACACCGCTATTGAAGACCGGCGCGCGAGAAAACAGGGATTCACACGACCTGAACTCGCCATAGTCTTAAGCTATGCAAAGATCGACTTGTACAATGGCCTGATCGCATCCGGCGAGAGCCTGGAAGACTTTCTGTTCGTCGACCGGTTGCGTTATTTCCCGGACGTATTACGCAAGCGGTTCGCCGAGTTTATTCCCGGCCATCGCCTGAGCCGGCAGATACTGGCCACCCTGATTGCCAACGACCTCGTCAACAACATGGGGCCGGCCTTCTTCAAGCGTATGCAGGACGACACCAGTGCCGACATCGTTACCATCGCGCGCGCGTACACCGCGGCCAGGCAGGTCTGCGATATCGGCAGCGTATACAAGATGATCGAAGCACTTGATGACGAACTGGCGGCCAGTACCCAAATGACCATGCTGTTCGAACTCAGTCGCACATTGCGACACGCCTGTTACTGGCTGATAGGGCGATTTGGCAACAAGCTGCAGATCGCCGCGACCGTCGAACGACTCAAGCCTGCCATGAAGGAGGTGTACGGCCGAAGCAGGAGCAGCATGTCATCTTCCGGTCGCGAGCGAGTAGCTAACGCAGAGGCGAATTACCTGCGACTTGGCGTGTCCGGGCCACTTGCCCAGCGAATGGCGTCTTTGGTACTGACTCGTGCCGCACTTGACATTGCGGATCTTGTCGCCGAACACAAGCGCAACGTTGCCGACGCGGCTGGTCTGTATTCACTGTTTAACGAGAATCTCGGCCTGTTCCGGTTACATGTCGGTGCTGAAGAACTTAAGGTCTACGGTCGCTGGCGGGCGGCGGCACGCAATAACCTGCGCGAGGAGTTGTATCGTATCCGCCGCGAACACGTGTCCGGTTTTCTGCGCTCGCGCGGAGGCCCATCAGTGATTGCCGCCGCCAATGCCTGGCTGCAGCGAAATCAGGTTGAAGTTCAGCAGTTCCGCACGATGCTGCAGGACATGCAGTTACGCGGTGAGTTTGACTTTGCTACCCTGTCGGTGGCGGCCCAGGAATTTCGCAAACTCATCGCGCGATAGGCCAAAAGTAAATTTCATAAACAACCTCCTGGAGAATTCATGGCGGGAAAGCTGGTACTTTGTCGGCACGGTCAAAGCGACTGGAATTTGAAAATCCTGTTCACCGGCTGGACGGATGTGGATCTGACCGAGCAAGGCAGAGCCGAAGCGCGCGCCGCTGGCAAGCTGCTCCTTGAACTCGGTTACGAATTCGACATCGCTTATACCTCGGTGCTGCAGCGGGCTATTCGAACTCTCTGGATCATGCTGGACGAAATGCACCGGATCTGGATTCCGGTCGTCCGCGACTGGCGGTTGAACGAGCGTCATTACGGCGCCCTGCAGGGACTGAACAAGGCGGATACTGCCGCAAAGTACGGCGATGAACAGGTCCATATCTGGCGCCGCAGTTACGATATTGCGCCGCCGCCATTGGACGCTTCCGACGAACGCCATCCGGTGCACGATCCGCGGTATGCGGGCATAGCCGGCTTGCCGGCCACCGAGTCGCTGGCAACGACACTGCAACGCGTCCTGCCATGCTGGAACGAGGTCATCGCACCCGACTTGCGCCGCGGCAGGAATGTATTGGTCGCTGCGCACGGCAACAGCCTGCGCGCACTGGTCAAGATGCTGGACCGCATATCCGATGACGAGATTACAGGATTCAATATTCCGACCGGCGTGCCGCTGGCCTACGAGCTCGATAACAATCTAACGCCAATGTCCCGCGAATTCCTTGGCGATGCCGATGCAATTGCTGCGGCCGCTGCCGCCGTCGCCCGGCAGGGCAAAGCCGATTAGCTACGCAATCTAATTTTGCAGCTTCGGGTCGCTGCGCTTCTTGCCGGCAACTCCCGTTACCACGCGCATCAGGCCCTCCTGCGCGGCCGATGCGATCAATTCGCCCGCACGGTTAAAAAATTGCCCGCGCGCAAAACCCCTTGCGCCGGATGCATTCGGGCTGTCCATCGAATACAACAACCAGTCATCGATATGCACGGGTCGGTGGAACCACAGCGCATGATCAAGACTCGCCATGATGACGGCTCCTTTGCCGAAAGGCAGATCGTGCGGCAAAGTGCTGGCACCCAGGAGCTCGTAGTCCGAGGCATACGCGAGCAGGTTCTGGTGCAGCGCCAGACCGGCAGGCAGCGTATCAACAGTACGTAACCAGACATGCTTCTGTGGTGTCCCGTCGCGGGAATCCTGGCGTGCCGGCCGGAGTTCGAACGCGCGCCTGTCCGCCAGATGGTGGCGCATTTTTTCCGGCATCTTCTGCTGCTGGTCCGATTCTGCATCGATGTCACGACAATCGTCGGGGCCGGGCACGTCAGGCATGCGGGCCTGATGCTCGACGCCCTGCTCCGGGTTCTGAAACGACGCTGCCAGATTGAGTATTGGCCGGCCATGTTGAATGGCGACGACGCGACGATTCGAAAAACTGCCACCATCACGTGCGCGGTCAACTTCATACACGATCGGTGCTTCCATATCGCCACGCCGGAGAAAATAGGCATGCAGCGAATGTGCGACCCGGCCGTCGACCGTATGCTGGGCCGCCGACAGCGCCTGCCCAAGCACCTGGCCACCAAAGACCTGTGCACCGCCAATGTCGCGACTCTCACCGCGGAAGATGTTGTCTTCAATACGCTCAAGGTGCAGCAGCGTAATCAGGTCATCGAGTACCGGGTGCATCTCGTCAGCTCAGCTGGCGGCCGCCGTCAACGGTAATGCCTGTGCCGTTGACGAAAGCCGCTTCGTCGCCGGCCAGGAAAGACACAACCCTGGCGACATCAATGGGTTCACCGAGGCGGTGCGCTGCCGAGCGGGCGATACAAAAATCCCGCAACGCCTTGTTCTTGCGAAACACCTCACGACTCACGGGCGTCATGATTGCGCCTGGCTGCACGTAGTTTGCCGTGATGCCAAAGTCGCCGGTTTCCGTTGCCAGTGCCGTGGTCAGGTCCGCGAGGTCCTGTTCGGCCTTGGCAAACGCGGCGTCACCGTCAGCTGCAAACATGCTGCGCAGGAAACCGATACTGATGATTCTCCCGCTCGGGCTTTTTTTCAGGTGTGGCAGAGCTGAACGACACAAGGACAGGATGAGCGCCGATCGCTGCTGCAACAGCTCTTTTAGTTGTACATCGCTATCCGTCAACGGCGCATCAAGATGCCACGGAAAATCGTTGACCAGGATATCAATGCGACCGAGACGATTGACGGCCTCCTCGATCAGCGCTGGCATGCGGGTCGCATCGCTCAGATTGGCCGCCAGACCTTCGATACCCTTGACGCGCTTGAAGGTCTGTTCGACACCACTGTTGATGGTATCAACCGCGAGCACCGTGGCGCCCTGCTTGACCAGCGTGCGTGCCGAGGCCTCGCCAATACCGCTGCCAGCATTGCAAATCAGGGCTTTCAATCCGTACAGACGCAATGGAGCGGCCATTATCTCTCCAGGTTCAGGCGGGAAATTGATAGTCAGCGAATTGCCGACGCAATTCAATCTTCTTGATCTTGCCGGTTGCCGTGTGTGGAATCGCGTCAACAAATGCGACGTCGTCCGGTATGCACCAGCTCGCGACTTTACCGACGTAGAAATCCAGCAGCTCTTTGGCGGTCACTTCGGCCTTGTCCGCTTTCACAACCACCAGCAGCGGCCGTTCTGTCCATTTCGGATGCGGCAGGCCGATGACCGCCGCTTCCGCGACACCGGGATGCGCCATGACGGTGTTTTCCAGCTCGATCGAACTGATCCACTCGCCGCCGGACTTGATCACGTCCTTGGTACGGTCCGTGATGGCCATGAATCCTTCCGCGTCAATCGTCGCAACGTCGCCTGTATCAAACCAGCCATCGACGGTGTGCGCACCGCCGCTTCCGTGCAACTTGAAATAGTCGCTGCAAACCCAGGGGCCGCGGACCTGCAAGGCGCCGTAGGCTTGCCCATCCCAGGGCAATTCCTCGCCCGTCTCGCTGAGGATGCGCATCTCGCAACCGAAAATACCGCGGCCTGCCTTGGCGGCCAGGTCCAGCTTCTCATCGTCCGACAGGTGCTCAAGGCCGGCCTTGGGCGTATTGGTGACACCGAGCGGGCTCATCTCCGTCATGCCCCAACCCTGCCGCACTTCCACGCCATGCGCATCGCGAAATTCCTTGATCATGGAACGCGGTACCGCGGCACCGCCCGCAATGGTGCGCTGCATTTTATCCAGGCGCTTGCCCGACTCGCGACAGTACTTCAGGAGTGCAAGCCAAACCGTCGGCACGCCGAGCGAAGCAGTCACATTTTCCGAATCCATCAGCTCATACAGCGCCTTGCCGTCACCCATTTTCGGACCCGGATAGACGATCTTGCAGCCCACCATCGGCATCGAATAGGGCGTGCCCCAGGAGCTGACATGAAACAGCGGCACCACGGGCAGCACACAATCGCGGCTCGACAAGCCCATGACATCGGGCGCGACCGCGGCGTAGGCATGCAGCAGGCTGGACCGATGGTCGTAGAGCACTCCTTTGGGGTTGCCCGTGGTGCCTGAGGTATAACAAAGCGCCGCGGCCGTGCGTTCGTCAAACGTCTGCCAGGCATAGTCGCCTGACCCGGTCGCAACCAGGGTCTCGTAGCAAACGACGTTTTGCAACGAGGTCTTCGGCATGTGCGCCTCGTCCGTCATGATGATAAAGCCCTCGACATTGCTGATCTCATCGGCGAACGACTCCAGCAAGGGCACGAACATGACGTCGGTCATGATCCAGCGGTCTTCGGCGTGGTTGATGATGAAAATCAGCTGTTCGGGAAACAGGCGCGGATTGATCGTATGGCATACCAGGCCGGCGCCGCTGACGCCGTAGTAGGCCTCGAGGTGGCGATAATCGTTCCAGCACAGGGTGGCGACCCGATCGCCAGGATGAAGGCCAAGGTTTTCCAGAGCGCCAGCGAGCTGCCTGGCGCGCCCGAAACACTCGCGATAGGTGTAGCGATGGCGCGGATTATCGGCTGTTACCGACACGATCTCCTGCCCACCGTGAAATTTCTCCGCATGGGTCGCTATCGAAGAAATCAACAGCGGCGTATCCATCATCAGTCCCAGCATTATTCCCGCTCCGGTCAGGGTCTCTTTTCGGGCAGTAATTTAACAGAAAAGCCAGTATTTGCGGGGGCTTAGTGTCATTACTTAGATCTTGAATTGCCCGAATCGTGCTATCCTCGGCCGCACCAACGGCGCGGGGGCGCCGACCCAATCAGGGAGAGAAAATGAGCACGTGCAGTCATGCAGGTATGAGATGCGGCGCCGGTACGTTATTTCCGGTAATCGCTTGTAGCTTGCTCGCCAGCGGCCTGGTCATGGCCCAGGACGGCGGCAGGGAAATTTTCGAAGAGATCGTGGTGCTCGCACAAAAACGCGAACAGAACATCATGGATGTTCCGGTCGCGGTCAGCGCCGTCAGCGGTACGCAGATGGTCGATGCTGGCATCAAGGACATGGCAGACCTGCAGCAGAATGTCCCGAACCTGATCGTCAGCGCCAGCCAGACGGCAACAACGTCGACATTCTCGATTCGCGGCATCAGCTCCACGTCCAATAACTTCGGTGTCGACCCGTCGGTCGGACTCTATGTCGATGGTGTGTATCGCTCACGGCAAAGTTCAATGATCAATGATCTCGTCGATATCCAGGCCGTCGAAGTGTTGCGCGGCCCGCAGGGCACCCTGTTCGGCAAAAACACACCGGCCGGTGCAGTGCAGGTCAGGACGGTTGCCCCGAGCCAGGATCGCGATGCCTTCGTCGACGTGACCGTCGGTGACTTCGACCTGATCAGAGTGTCGGCCGCCGTAAACGTGCCGATCAATGACGATCTCGCCATGCGCGCCACCCTGTTCTCGTCACAACGTGATGGCTACGTGGACGACTACACGCTCGGTGATGACCTCTACAACGATCGCGACCGCATCGGCGGACGCCTGCAATTCCTGTACGAACCATCCGACGACCTGAATGTGCGCGTGATCGCGGACTATTCCGAGATCGACGAAGTCTGTTGCGCCGCGGTGACCCTGGTCGATGGCATCTACTCGCACGGCAGCCTGAGCGGCACACCGGTCCTGGGATCCGACGCGCTGCTACTGAATCTTGGCGGCACCGTGTTTACCGACTTCCCGTATCCGCAGCCGTTCCTCGACGCGCTGGCCGGGCTGCCGGGCACGATCGTCACGGGAGTGGGCGTCGACGACCATATTGCTTCCATGAACTTCCTGCCGATTTCGCAGAACGAAGACGCGGGCCTGTCCGTGGATATCAACAAAACGCTCGCGAGCGGCAAGACCTTCACATCGATAACCGCCTATCGCACGTTTGACACCTACGACAACAGCGACGTCGACTTCTCCAATGTTGACCTCGTGGCGCGCATCAATGACGCCGAGCTCGACATGATTACGCAGGAATTCCGCCTCGCCGGCGATTTTGGCGAGAACAACAACTGGGTTGCCGGCGTCTACTATTTTGCACAGACCATCGACCAGTCGACCGACACCATCGGCACACCCTTCCTGGAAATTTACCTGAACAACAATCCGGATATTGTAAACATCACCAACCTGGTGAATGGCGTCGCGGCCGCGGTGCCGCCACTATATGATCCGGCCGGCGTCGCCTTCTTGCCGGGTATCTGGTCGAACGACATCATTGAACAGGACCAGGAGGCCTGGGCCGTGTTTGGCCAGGTTGACTTCTCGCTCACGGAGAACCTGGTGCTGACGCTTGGCGCGCGCTACACGGACGAGACCAAGGAGATCGATGCTGTATTCACGCAGAACACGCCTGCGGGTCCGATCCCCGATTTCGGCGCAATCGCGCTGGCTGGCTGCCAGTTCCTGGCGTGCGATCCGAGCGTTGGGCCTTTCAACCCGTTCGACCCGGCGACCATTGCGGCGTTCGCACCGTTCTCGGTTGATGGCTGGGGCGCCTATGGCTTCCCGCCACTCGCACCGCGCACCGATCTCGATGACGAGCTAAAAGACGACCAGACCACGGGTACTGCGAAACTCAGCTGGTTCGTCAGCGACAACTCGATGATTTATGCCTCCTACTCCACCGGTTACAAATCGGGTGGCACGAACACGGAGCGCATCCCGGCCGCGTTCGATTCCATCTTCGGCGCGGAAACCTCTACCTCGTTTGAAATTGGCTACAAGGGCGATATTGGCCCGGTGCGCCTGGGACTCACCGTGTACGACACCGAGTTCGAAGACTTCCAGGCACAGACGTTTACCGGCAGCGGATTCAACCTGCAGAACGCGGGCTCGATCGACAACATGGGCGTTGAAGTCGAAATGCTGATTCGCCCCACCGATTCCTTTGAGGCGCAGATCATCTATACGCACAACGAGGTGGAGTTCGCCGAATTCGAGGCCGGCACCTGCTGGGATGGTTATACCTTCCATACCGGTATGCTGGACCCCGGCCTGCCATCGGACTTTAATCCGGCGCTGGACGCGCAGATCTGCTCGAAGACCGGACTGGCACAAGCCTACAATCCCGAGGACCGGTTCTTCGTAAGCCTGCAGCAGGAATTCAACCTCGGTGCTGACAACACGCTGTTCCTGCGCGGCGAGTACTCGTCAAGCTCTGATTTCCTGACCGATGGCGATCTCGACCCGTTTACCGAGCAGGACAGTTTCGAGATCGTCAATGCCCGCATCGGTATCAACTTCGGCAAGTCGAATTCGAGCCTCACACTGTGGGGTCGAAACATTACCGACGAACGCTACATCCTCGGCAGCTCCGACGCACCGGTCCAGGCGGGCCGTATGCACGCCTATCCCGCAGAACCGTCGACCTACGGCGTAACTTTCAGGAAGGCATTCGACTGACCATCAGCAGATCAACAATCGGACTGGCGCAGACTGCGCCAGTCCGCCTTCACCGCTCTGCCATCGACGTCTGCGCGCTCGCGCTGCTGCTGCTGATAACGGCCAGTGCGAACGCCGAGCTGCCGGAGGGCTATTGGGGGGTCGAACAGTCGCAGCCCATACTCGATGCGACCCTGCGCATCACGCTGAACCCGGACCTCAGCCATCTCAGCAGTACCGAGTTCCAGGCGCTCGAGGAGCTGCTTGCGGCAGGTCGCATCATGCAGACCCTGTACGAGGATCAGTTGCATCGCGGCGCGGCAAAGGCCAAAGCCGATCTTGAGCGACGAAACGCAGAGAGCGGTGGTTCCATAGAAACGCAGAACCTGCTCGATCTGTTCTACCTGTCCAACGGACCTGTTGCGACAACGCTCGACAATGTACGCTCGCCGATCCTGACAACTGACACTGAGCAGCCGGGCAAGAATGTCTATCCCTTCGGCCTGACACGGATCGAGATTGATCGTTTTCTCGCGGCCTATCCCGCCAAGACCGCAAGTATCCGCGGCCTGCGTAGCGTGGTGCGACGCTCGACTGCGGCCAACATTGCAGCCGATATAGCAAAGCTCGATGCCCATCCCGCAGTCGATGTTTTACATGAGGGTTTGCGCGCCCGGCTGGTCGCAGAGCCCACTGGCGACGATCTGTACTACGCCGTGCCGTATGCGCTCGCCTACGCGGCAGAGCTCGGCGAGGTTCGCCGCCACCTGCTCGCCGCAGCGCGATTGTCGCAAGCCAACTCACCCGATTTCGCGGCCTACCTTGAGAATCGCGCACGTGATCTGCTCAGCGGCAACTACGAGTCCGGCGACGCGAGCTGGGTCAGTGGTGAATTTGCCAATCTCAATATCCAGATAGGCAGTTACGAGACCTATGACGATACCCTGCTGGGTGCCAAGGCGTTTTTCGGTGCCAGTGTGCTGGCCCGTGACGTCGCCCGAAGTGACGCGCTGGCCAAAGCGATGGCAGGCCTGCAATCGATCGAAGATTCCCTGCCCTATGATCAAAACAAGGAAGTACGTTCGCGTATCCCCGTGGGTGTCTACCGGGTCATAGCCGACTTTGGCCAGGCCCGCGGCGGCAACACCGCGACGATATTGCCCAATGACGCGGCCTTTGCGCGCAAGTACGGGCGCTTGATCCTGATTCGCTACAACATTCTCAGCAAGCCCGAGCTGATCGCGAACCGCAAGAAACTCTACGACTCGGTGGTGCATGCGAATTTTCGCGATGACCTGACCGGCGAGGGCTCCTTTAATCGCACCCTCTGGCATGAAGTCGGCCATTACCTCGGTGCCGATACCACGGCTGACGGCCAGCGCCTGAGCGACGCCTTCAGGGATACGGCCGACCTGCTGGAAGAACTGAAGTCGGACCTGGTATCGCTGTTTGCGGCGCCCGCATTGTACGAGTCCGGCTATTACGATGCTGCGGGACTGCGCGCGCACTATGCGGATGGTATCTATCGTAGCCTGAAAGACGTGCAGCCACGCCCGGACCAGCCGTATGGTGTCATGCAGCTGATGCAATTCAACTTCTTCATGGAGCTCGGGCTGCTCGAGCTCGATGCAGAGTCCGGCACCTTGATCATTAACTATGATCGATATCACCAGGTGGTGACGCAGATGCTCGAACAGGTACTGCAGATCCATTACGGTGGCGACTATGTTCAGGCGTGGGAATTCATCGAGCGCTGGAACTACTGGGACGAGCTCTTGCATGGCGGGCTTGCCGAACGAATGAAGGCGGCCGGCATTTATCGACGCACGATGGTGCGTTATCACGCACTGGGCGACTGATGTGACTCGGCTGTACAACAATATCCTCGAAACGATTGGCAATACGCCGATCGTACGACTCAACAAGCTCGCGCCCGAGGGCGTAAACGTGTACGTCAAGGTTGAAGCCTTCAACCCGATGGGCTCGGTCAAGGATCGACTCGCGCTCGGCGTTATCGAAGATGCAGAAAAGCGAGGCACGCTAAAGCCGGGCCAGACGGTCATCGAGGCAACCAGTGGCAATACGGGCATTGGCCTCGCAATGGTCTGCGCACAAAAGGGCTACCCGCTGGTCGTCACGATGGCCGAAAGCTTCAGCATTGAGCGGCGCAAGATGATGCGCTTCCTGGGCGCAAAGGTCGTGCTTACGCCGGCGCACCTGAAGGGCAGCGGCATGCTCAACAAGGCGGTGGAACTCGCCGAAAAGCATGGCTGGTTCCTGGTGCGGCAATTTGAGAACGAAGCGAATGCCGACGTGCATTCGCGTACCACCGCACCCGAAATCCTTAGCGCTTTTGCAGACCGGAAGCTCGACTACTGGGTGACCGGCTTCGGCACGGGCGGCACGCTGAAGGGCGTCGCACGCGTGCTGAAAAAAGCATCGCCGCACACCAAGGTCATGGTCTGCGAGCCCGACAATTCGCCCATTCTCGGCAGCGGCATCCCGCAACCGCGAGACGCCAGCGGCTGGCCGAGCGAGAGCCACCCCTTGTTTCGACCGCACCTGATGCAGGGCTGGAGCCCGGACTTCATCCCGAAACTGACCGAAGACGTTGTCACGGCCGGCTTTATCGACGACATCATTCCGATCAACGGCAACGACGCACTGCTTCTCGCCAGGAAGCTCGCCACCGAGGAAGGCATCTTCACCGGCATCTCGGGCGGCGCGACGCTCGCGGGCGCGCTGATCCTCGCCGAACGGGTAGCGGCCGGCACGAACATCCTCTGCATGCTGCCGGACACGGGCGAGCGATACCTGAGTACGACGCTGTTCGAGGATATTCCAGCCGACATGACCGAGGCAGAGCAGGAATTATCACGCTCGACACCGAATTACCGCTTCGACGCCCAGGTTCCGGCCGCGGCACCCGTCGCCGCCCCGGCTCCGCCGCCTGTCGTTGCCGAGGCAGAGGCACTGGCGTTTTTAGAACAGGCAATCCATGACGATGAAAATCCGGTCGTGTTGTTTGCCACCGAGTGGTGCGAATTTTCCTGGTCCGCACGCAAAATGTTCGCGCACTATGAGATTCCGTATCGCGCCTATGACCTCGACTCGGTGGCCTACCAGGTCGACAACAAGGGCGGCAAGATCCGGCGCGCCATTGAGCAGCGCACCGGACTCAAGACGGTGCCCCAGATCTACATCGGTGGCGAGCACCTGGGCGGCGCAACCGACCTATTCGAGGCCTGCAAGGATGGTCGCCTCGGAGCGAAGCTTGAGAAAAACAATGTCAGGTGGAACCGATCCGTGAAAACGGACCCGTATTCCTTTCTGCCCGGGTGGCTGCACTCGCGCAGTTAGAAGCTGTGGCAAGTCTTGCTTGTGGGAGCGGGCCATGCCCACAACAATGGTGGCCTCCTACAGAAAAGCTACGGTTCGAAGAAGTACATGCCGAGCGTTTCGGCAACGCAGGCGGGTTTGCGTTCGTTTTCGACTTCGATGCGTACTTCCGAGGTCAGCAGCAAGGCGCCCGCACGCATCCGTGCCTGCAACACCGTGGTGCGTGCCCGAACCCTTGCGCCCGATGGTACCGGCGTATAGAAACGCACCTTGTTGAGCCCGAAGTTGATCGCACGCGTCAGGTTCCGGACCTCGATGAACTTGCCGGTCAGCGCCGGAATCAGGGACAAAGTCAGGTAACCGTGCGCAATGGTCTTGCCATCCGGTAACTCGCGCCTGGCACGCTCGGTGTCGACATGAATCCACTGATAATCGGCCGTCGCTTCGGCAAATTCGTCAATTCGGTTCTGGTCAATGACGATCCAGTCGGACAGGCCAACTTCTTCGCCTTCAAGTGCCCTGGCGTCCTCGATTGAGGTGATCAGTCGCGTCATTGTTTCCGTTATACCCTGCCAGTTTGCTTTAGAATTCCCGGACCGTGCGCAGTGTAAACAATAAATCAGTATTTGCCATCGTGTTGGCTGCCGGCAGCGCATCGCGTTTCGGTTCTGCAAAGCAACTGGCAATGCTGAATGACTTGCCACTGGTTGGATATGCCGCCCGGCTTGCCATTCAAACCTGCGGTTCACGCAGCGTGCTCGTCGCTGGCGACCAATGGCGCGCGGTGGCCGATGCCTGCACACCCTGGGCTGGCTACCTGGTGGTCAATGAACTCCACCAGCACGGCATCGGTTCGTCACTGGCCATCGCCGTCCGGGCAGTTCGGCACGCCGCCGATGCGGTACTGGTCATGCTCGCCGATCAGCCTCTCATCATTCCTGCGCATATCAATAAGCTGATCGCGGCGTGGAGCGGCGACGAGCACGAAATCATCGCCTCGGCGTATGCCGGCACCCGTGGCGCACCCGCGCTCTTCGCCCGTGGTTGTTTTCCCCGGCTTGCATCGTTGAGCGCTGACCAGGGAGCGCGCTCGTTGTTTGATGACCCGGGTTTTAGGCTGCACGCCATCGCGTGTGAGGCTGCGGCCGTCGATATCGATACCGTCGCCGACCTTACGAGGCTCGAGCGCAACGCTCACAGTTGACCCAGCCCGAATTGCCGTCGGCATAGTGCTCTTTCTTCCAGATTGGCAAACGGACTTTTACCTCATCGATGATGTAACGGCAGGCGCGAAACGCTTCGTCGCGATGCGGCGACGATACGCCAACCCAGACGGCGCAATCGCCAATCTCGAGCAGCCCGATGCGATGCACGCAGTAGGCCTTCAGGTAGGGAAATTGCTGCTTCGCCTCGGCAAAAATTTTTCTTGCTTCGCTGACAGCCAGCGGCTCATAGGCTTCGTACTCGAGACGCAGCACCGTATGCCCCTCGTTTTCGTTGCGCACCCAGCCTTCGAAGGCGCAGTAGCCGCCCGCGGCAGCATCGAACAGTTCGCGGCGCAGGGCGGCGGGCTGGATCGGGCTATTCGAAATCGTCAGCATCTCAGCCGCCTGCCACTGGTGGGAACAGCAGCACCGTATCGCCGTCCTCAACTTTCGAGTCCCAGCTTGCCATCACGTCGTTGATGGCCACTTTGCAATGCCCCTTCGGCTCGGTCGAACCGTGCCGTTTGCGCGTTGCGGCGAACACGTCCGCTGCCGTGTCAGCAGCCAGCGTCAGGGTCTCCGCGCCGATGCCCGCGTGTTCACGGAACATCGCAAAATAGCGCACCGTGATGGTTTTCACGATCCCGCTCCCAGCACACTGCGCGCAAAGTCATCGGGCGTGTTGATGTTGTCGAGCGCCGCCGAATTCGGCTGCTCGAGCAGATGACTGTCAGAATGAATCACGACTTTACGCGGACAGAAGATACCGTCGGCAACGAATTGCCGCAAAATGTCGGCGCTGCTGTTTTTGTACACGGCACACAGCGGCTCGGGCAGGCCGTCATGAGTGCTTTTGAATGCGGTGAATGGTTTGTCCGGCGAGCGATGCTCGAGCAAAAATTTCAGGGTTGGCTCATCCACATTGGGCAGGTCGCAAGCGACCACGAGCCAGTCTACGTCAGGGTACTCCTCCAGCGCAGACAGAATGCCGGCCATCGGCCCGATGTTCTCATAATGATCGACAATCAACTCGAAGCGGCTGCGCTCGGCATCGTGTTGCTGCGTGCTGCGCGCGGAGACGAACACGCGCTCGGTCACTAGACCAAGCAGTGCCGCCATCCAGGCGAGCTGGCTCTGCCCGTTGTGCGACAGCAAGGCCTTGTCGCGGCCCATGCGACGGCTTTCGCCGCCCGCCAGCACCAGGCCGTAGATTGCATTAGCCGACATGTCGAAAGTCCTGTTTGCCACCAGTTTTCGACAGCAGGCGGGTTTCGGCAATAACCATGTCGTGTGATAAGGCCTTGCACATGTCATAGATCGTCAGTGCGGCCACTGTCGCGCCCGTGAGCGCCTCCATTTCTACGCCCGTCTTGTGGTGCACGCGGCAGGCGCATTCGATAATGGCCTCATTGCGCTTGTCGCCGCCGATACGAATCGTGATCTTGCAGTTCTCAAGGCCGAGCG
>CAZHLE010000040.1:0-11645 GCA_964533065.1 uncultured Woeseiaceae bacterium
CATCTTGAACGGTGGTGCAACCTTGTTCTTGACCACCTTCACGCGAGTCTGGTTGCCGATGACTTCCTCGCCCTTCTTGATGGCACCGATACGGCGTATGTCGAGCCGCACGGAGGAATAGAATTTCAGCGCGTTGCCACCCGTGGTGGTTTCGGGACTGCCAAACATCACCCCGATCTTCATGCGAATCTGGTTGATGAAGATCACCATCGCATTGGATCGCTTGATATTGCCGGTCAGCTTGCGCAGTGCCTGTGACATCAGCCGTGCCTGCAGGCCCATGTGCGAATCACCCATTTCGCCTTCGATTTCGGCTTTCGGCGTGAGTGCCGCGACCGAGTCAACGATGATGACGTCGACGGCGCCGGAACGAACCAGCATGTCGGTAATTTCCAGTGCCTGCTCACCGGTATCCGGTTGTGACACGAGCAGTTCATCCACGTTCACGCCAAGCTTTTCGGCATAGCTTGGGTCCAGCGCATGTTCGGCGTCGACAAACGCGGCTGTGCCACCCATCTTTTGTGCTTCCGCCACGATCTGCAGCGTCAGCGTGGTCTTGCCGGACGCTTCAGGCCCGTAGATCTCAACGACGCGCCCCTTGGGCACGCCTCCAACACCGAGCGCTATGTCGAGCCCGATCGAACCCGTTGAAATGACGTCGACATCGCGCGACATGGGGTTGTCGCCGAGGCGCATGACGGAACCCTTGCCGAACTGTTTTTCGATCTGCCCGAGGGCTGCTGCGAGTGCTTTCTTACGGTTGTCATCCATATTTGAGGCCATCCTGTGGGTACTAAGGCGGGAATCCGGAACTACTGTGTATTTGAACAGTATTATTCCACAAACAGTCTGTTTCGTCAGTCTTTTTTTCAGGCCAATTTCGGCACTATTGGAACAAACGCGAGGTATTCAGCCGAAGTCGCTGAGCAATGGGCGATAAGTCGTGCTGCCGCGATCCCGAACGATCTCGAGCAGCTCAAAGCCCGACCACTCCGTCATGGCAGACTGCGGCAGGCGCTCGGTCTCGAAGGCCCTGGCGTTGCGCACCACCGTGACATGCGGCCGGTAGACCCGTTGCTGGGTCTCAACGCCGGCCGCAAACACGATGCCGCTCAGATCCTCGACGAGTTTTTCGAGTTCCGGCGGGATGGTCGGCGGCACCATCACCGCGATCTTCGGCCGCGGCCAGAATTCCATGCGGTCGAGCCGCAGCCGGAACGGATCGAAATGGATCGTGCGCGCGGCGGCCTGTAATTCCAGGATGTAGCGCTCATCCAGTTCGCCAATGTAGACCAGCGTGATATGCCATTCGCGGCGATCGACCGCGCGCCCGTCAACGAGCTTGGTGACCGGCACGATGAAATCGCGCATTCGGTCGCGCTGCCGGTCATCGGGCCACAAACCGAAGAACAGCGTCTTCGTAGCCATCAGGCAATGCGCTCGCGCACGCCCTGCAGCGCGTGTACCACCGTCAATTTACGAATGAGGTCGCGATCGCCGTCAAAATGCTCGCAGCGGGTCGTGGAGCGTAGCTTCGATCGGTCGCGTACCGTCCAGGCGAACCAGACTGTGCCAACGGGTTTCTGTTCGCTGCCACCGGTCGGGCCGGCGACGCCGCTGACCGCGACGGCAATATCCGAACCACTCAGATTCAGCACCCCCTCCGCCATTTCGATAACCACCGCTTCGCTCACGGCGCCGTGTTCCTCCAGGGTTTCATTCTTCACGCCGAGCAGCGACTCCTTGGCACCATTCGAATAGCTCACGATGCCGTAGTGAAACACCGCGGAGCTGCCCGATATGTCGGTGATGGCCTTGGCCACCCAGCCGCCGGAACAGGACTCGGCGGTCGACACAACCTTGCCGGCCGCTGTCAATTCCTCGACCAGCGCCCGCGCCAGTTTTCCAATTGCCTCGTGATCAGCCACCCAGTACCGCCTCGTACAACGCAATATGCTTGTCCGCCATCGTAGCGATCGAGAACTCGTTTTGCATCCGCTCGCGGCCGGCTTCGCCCATTTTCTGACGCATTGGCTTGTTCTCAAGCAGGGTCGCAATGGCATCCCTGAGCGCAGTCACGTCCTCGGTGGGCACAAGAATGCCAGTCACACCGTTGAGCACTGCCTCGGACAGTCCACCGGCATCGAAGCCCACGACCGGCACGCCTGCGGCGGCGGCTTTCAGCGTTACCACGCCGAGGCCCTCAGACAGTGCCGGGTGCGCGAAAATATCGAAGCAACCCATGAAATCATCGAGGTCGTCACGGAAACCGGCGAATTGCACGACATCGCCCAGGCTCAGTGCCGCCGCCAGGGCACGCAACTGGTTGTTCAGGTACCCCTCGCCGAAAATGATCAACCGGATGTTGCGGTGCGCCTGCCGCAACTCCGCCACGGCCTCGAGCAGGTAGCGGTGCCCTTTACGCGGGATCAATTGCCCGGCCGCGCCGAGCACCAGCGCGTCGCGAGGAATACCGAACTCTGCGCGAAATGCAGCCCGGTTCGCCGGTGCTTCAAACCGCGCCGTATCCACGGCGCTCTTAATGACTTCGATGCGCTCGGGGGCGACGTCATGTTCGCGCAGCACAGCCGCGATCGCTTCCGAGATCGCAATGATCTTCTGAAACGGCCGGTAGCGCAGCGCTGCCAGCACGCGCATCTCGGTATTATCGACGCGCCGTGATACGACCGCTGGTACGTCGGCAAAACTGGCCGCGAGGCCACCCAGCATGTCCGCACCACGCCGACTGTGGCAATGCAGGAGATCCGGTTTCGCTGATTGCAGGTACTGGGTCAGGCGGTAGGCGAACGGCAGGTCGAGGTCGCCGGCGCAAAACAGGTTGCGTACCGGGATGCGCGCTTCGCGGGCCGCGCAATCCACGCCCGTGTCCGGCGGGCAAAGCAGCGTGCAGTCAAGGCCCCGCTGCCGCAAGGCCGATACCAGGTAGACCGCCTGCTGCGGCCCACCGTAAAAATGGCGCCCGGTTTCGACATGCAGTATTTTCATGGGCCGCATTATATTGTCATACAGGGGTCAGAGCCCTTTTTTTCCCAGATCCGGCAGCGACCGTATCTGGGAAAAAAAGGGCTCTGACCCCAAACGTAAAAACCATGCCAGTCGAAATTTCTGCCGTCCACACACCGATGATGCGCCAGTACCTGGCCATCAAAGCCGAGTATCCCGACATGCTCGTGTTGTATCGCATGGGCGACTTTTACGAGCTTTTTTACGATGACGCACGGCGCGCGGCGCGGCTGCTTGATATCACGCTGACCGCACGCGGTAAGTCCGGCGGCAATGCGATCTCGATGGCGGGTGTTCCCTATCACGCGCTCGAGGGCTATCTC
The DNA here is from genome assembly GCA_964533065.1 of uncultured Woeseiaceae bacterium. GTDB lineage: Bacteria > Pseudomonadota > Gammaproteobacteria > Steroidobacterales > Woeseiaceae > UBA1847. Next base: position 3,348 of record CAZHLE010000040.1, read on the forward strand.
GCGAGGCTCGTGCGCAAGGGCGAGTCCGTTGCAATCTGCGAGCAAGTCGGCGACCCGGCGACCAGCAAGGGACCGATCGAACGCAGGGTGACACGCATCGTCACGCCGGGCACGTTGACCGATGAAGCGCTGCTGCCGGAATCCCGCGACAACCTGGTCGCCAGCGTCCATGCTGACAAGGATGGTATCGGTATCGCCTGGCTGGATCTTGCCGGCGGGCGTTTTCGCATGACCGAGGTAGCCGATTTCGAAGCCCTCGCCGGCGAGATCGAACGCCTGCGTCCCGCGGAACTCATCATCGACGAAGAATTGGTTTTGGCGAACGCCTTGACTGTCGGGATTCGGGTAACACGGCGACCGCCCTGGCATTTCGACCTCGACAGCGCAACCCGCTTGCTGTGCGCGCAGTTTGCGACGCGTGATCTCAGTGGTTTCGGCTGCGCTGACCATCCAAAGGGTATTGCGGCCGCAGGTGCCCTGCTGCAATACGTGCAGGACACACAAAAAGCGAACCTGCCGCATCTGCAGTCGATCGCGCTCGAGCGACACGACGAAGCCGTCATCATGGACGCCGCCACGCGGCGAAATCTGGAAATTGAGGAGTCGCTGAGCGGGCACGACGAACACACGCTCGCCGGCATCATGGATCGCTGCAAGAGCACCATGGGCTCTCGCCTGCTGCGTCGCTGGCTGCAGCGACCGCTACGAGACAAGACCACGCTGCTCGCGCGCTACCAGGCGGTAGAAACACTGCTGGCGGGCGGCAGCTTTGAGGACATTCAAGCGACCATCGATGGTATTGGCGACGTCGAGCGCATCCTGGCGCGCGTCGCGTTACGCTCGGCGCGGCCGCGCGATTTGCGGGCGCTGGGCGACGCGTTGTCGCGCCTGCCCGCGCTGCGCCGACAGTTGGTCCGGTTGAATTCGCCGGCGCTGGGCGAATTGCATGCGCGGATCGGTGACCATCGGCGGCAGTGCGATTTGCTGCAAAAGGCGATTATTGACAACCCACCGATGCTGTTGCGCGACGGTGGCGTCATCGCCGAGAGCTACGACGCGGAACTGGACGCGCTGCGTGCAATTGCGGGCAACGCTGACCAGTACCTGCTCGATCTCGAGGCGCGCGAACGAGCGCGTACCGGGATTGCCACGCTGAAACTGGGCTACAACCGAGTGCATGGCTACTACATTGAAATCAGTCGCGCACAGGCGGACAAGGCACCGATCGAATACGTGCGCCGGCAGACGCTGAAAGGGGCCGAACGTTACGTCATGCCGGAACTCAAGGAATTCGAAGACAAGGTTCTGGGCGCGCGGGAACGTGCACTGTCACGGGAGAAGCTGCTGTATGAAGAACTGCTCGACCAGCTCAACAGTGAGCTGGCGGCTCTGCAACAGACGGCATTCGCGATCGCTGAACTCGACGTACTGGGCTGTTTTGCGGAACGCGCCGGCACCCTGAGCCTGTGCAAGCCTGAAATTGCCGACACCCCCTGTATCGAGATCCAGGCCGGTCGCCACCTCGTCGTTGAGCAGGTCATCGAGGCGCCCTTCGTCGCCAACGACCTCAGCCTGAACGATACCGTGCGGCTGCTCGTGATCACCGGTCCGAACATGGGCGGTAAATCGACTTTCATGCGCCAAACGGCATTGATCGCGATCCTTGCGCATATCGGCAGTTTCGTACCGGCGGAAAAACTCTGCATCGGGCCGATCGACCGAATCTTCACGCGCATTGGTGCGTCGGATGACCTCGCGGGCGGCCGCTCGACTTTCATGGTCGAGATGACCGAAACGGCGACGATTCTGCACAATGCGACCCCGCAAAGCCTGGTTCTTATGGACGAAATCGGCCGCGGCACCAGCACCTTCGATGGGCTCTCGCTGGCCTGGGCCGCTGCGCATTACATGGGCGAAACGGCCGGAGCTTTTACCCTGTTCGCGACGCATTATTTTGAGCTCACGGCGCTCGCCGATGAGTTGCCGGCCTGTCGCAACGTGCATCTCGATGCGACCGAGCACAGGAGCGAACTCGTATTTCTGCACGCCGTGAAGCCCGGCCCGGCCAACCAGAGCTACGGCCTGCAAGTGGCCGCTCTCGCCGGCGTGCCGAAACCAGTCATCCAGAGGGCCCGGAAGTACCTGACACGGCTCGAGGCCATGCGTGCGGGCGGCAGTGGGCCGCAAGGCCAGCTCGTATTCGATGCGCCAGCGGAGGCATCAGAATCCGACGCAGTGCACAACATCCTCGCTGACGTCGATCCGGACACACTGACACCGCGCGCTGCGCTCGCACTGATCTACAAACTCAAATCTTCGTAACAGGGGTCAGAGCCCTTTTTTTCCCATATATGGAAGCAGCCGTATATGGGAAAAAAAGGGCTCTGACCCCTGTCATGTGTCGCGCAGGAATTCGCCGCGGCGCAGGAAAGCTGCGGCCTGGTCAACGACGCGGCCCGAGAGCAGCATGCCATTGTGGCTGACCGGCATGACCAGGTGATCGCGGATCCCCTCCAGTCTCGTCTCCGAAACACTGACCGTGCCGTCATTGTCTTCATCGAATTTCGCCAGCAACTGACCGAGTCCGATAGTGGCATTGCCGGCAATCACACCCACTTCACGTGACGTGCAGACGTCCATCGCCCAGGCGCTGGCAGGCTCGTTGATCACGCCTTTGGACAACGAGTGCCCGAGGATCGATTGGGCCCAGTTCTGCCGACCGAGGAAATGCGCCGCTCGCGACCCGGTCAATGGGGAACCAAGGCAAACGAGGCGCCCGGGCGGCGCGTCAGCGTGTCGCGCCAGCATGCGTAATGCCACGACGCCACCAAGACTATGGCCGATCAGGTGTGCACCGGCGAGTCCCTGCCGCGCGATGAAACTGGCCAGGGCAGCCGCGTTCTCGTCCAGCGTACCGCTCACGGATGGGTAATTGAACAGCAGCGAGCGCGTGCCGTATTCGTTTTCCAGGCGACGCTTGATCAGGTACATGCTGGCGCCATGCGACCAGACCCCGTGCACACAGATGACCGTGTCGATACCGTCCAGCATCACAAACTCAGGAGGGCATCACGGTTGGTCCAGGACCAGACCCGTTCCGCCGCCACAGCGATCGGCAGCCAGCAATACTCGGAGTGTTCGCGGTCGCAGATGCGGATGTCCTCTGGCCCGGGCAGCCGGTAATGCCACTCGAACTCAACATTCTCCACAGTACCCGGTGCGAATCTGTGCCGCCAGCGCGGGTCAATGACGTATTGCCGATTGATGCCCGAGTACGAGAGCCTGCTGGTATCGCACAAGCCGGTTTCCTCGAACAGTTCACGTTGTGCCGCCTCGGCGTGGCTCTCGCCGACTCGCAGACTGCCTGTGACGGACTGCCAGAAATCGAACGGCTTTACGCGCCGCAGCAACAGCGCCTGGCCATCGTCAGAGTAGATAACGACAAGAACCGAGACAGGCGTGCGGAACTCCGTCGCCGACATGGCGTGATTGCTACGAGGACTTCGGCGCGCGCAGGCGAATACCGGCTTCTTTGAGTTGTTCCTCCGAAACCTCGCCCGGCGCATTGGTCAGCGGACAGCTTGCCGTCTGTGTCTTGGGAAATGCAATCACATCGCGAATGCTGTCGGCGCCTGCCATCAGCATGACCACACGATCCAGGCCAAACGCGATGCCGCCGTGCGGCGGGCAACCGAACTCGAGTGCGCGAAGCAGGAAGCCGAATTTCTCCTGGGCTTCCGCCCTGCTGATGCCGAGCAGATCAAATACCGCCGACTGGATAGCCTGATCATGAATACGAATCGAACCACCGCCGATTTCCGAGCCGTTCAGCACCATGTCATAGGCGCGCGACAAGGCATGGCCCGGATCCGCGCGCAGCTGCTCTGCATCGTTGATCGAAGGTGCCGTAAACGGGTGATGCAAGGCGCTCCAGCGCTTGCTCACCGGGTCCTGTTCGAACATCGGAAAATCAACGACCCAGAGTGGTGACCAGCCGGCGGCAACGAGGTCTCGATCCTGGCCCAGCCGGATTCGCAAGGCGCCGAGTGCATCATTGACCACCCGCGCTTTGTCGGCGCCGAAGAAAATCAGGTCGCCGGTTGCCGCTGCCGTACGCTGCAGGATGCCGTTGACGGCATCATCCGGCAGAAATTTGAGGATTGGCGACTGCAGGCCGTCACGGCCGGCCTCGACGTCGTTCACCTTGATGTATGCAAGGCCCTTGGCGCCGTAACGGGCAACGAAGGCTGTGTAGTCGTCGATTTCCTTGCGGCTCAGCGTATTGCCGGCCGGCAGGCGCAATGCCGCCACGCGACCCGCCGGATCATTGGCAGGCCCGGAGAAAACCTTGAAGTCGACCGCGGCCATGAGATCGGACACATCCACCAATTCGAGATCAATGCGCAGGTCCGGCTTGTCCGAACCATAGCGATGCATCGCATCCGCATAACTCATTCGCGGGAAGGGATCCGGCAATTCGACGTCCATTACCTGCCGGAAGAGGTGCCGAACCATCGCCTCCATCTTGCCGGTGACGTCGTGCTCGTCGACAAAGCTCATCTCGATATCAAGCTGCGTGAATTCCGGCTGGCGATCGGCGCGCAGATCTTCGTCACGGAAGCAGCGCACGATCTGGTAATAGCGATCGAGCCCCGACATCATCAGCAGCTGTTTGAAAATCTGCGGTGACTGCGGCAGCGCGAAGAATTTTCCGGGGTTGGTGCGGCTCGGAACGATGTAATCGCGCGCACCCTCGGGCGTCGCACGCGTCAGCATGGGCGTCTCGACATCGACGAAACCGTTGGCATCGAGGTAGGAACGCATCGCCATGGTGACTTTATGCCGCAAACGCAGATTGCCGAGCATGCCTTCGCGCCGCAGGTCCAGGTAACGATAAGTCAGGCGCAGTTCTTCATTGACGTTTTCATCATGATGGAACGGCGGCGTCTCGGAGCGATTCAGTACCGTCAGCTCCTGCGCCAGGACTTCGATCTGCCCGGTCCGCATATTGGCATTGGTTGTACCGTCCGGACGTCGTCGAACCAGGCCTTTGACCGCCAGCACATACTCACTACGAATGCGCTCGGCGGCCGCAAAGATCCCGGCGCGATCCGGATCGAAAACGACCTGCAGCAGACCTTCGCGGTCCCTGAGGTCAACGAAAATCACACCACCGTGGTCGCGGCGACGATGCACCCAGCCGCAGACGTCAATTACCTGCCCGACCAGGCTTTCGTCAACTTCTCCGCAATAGTGGCTGCGCATCGTCATTTTCGTGCTTATGTGGTTGAAAAAGAGGCGGAATCTTACGGCCTGCCCCGCGAATATACAACCGCGTCAACCGCTGCCCTACGGGTATTTCAGCGGCAATTCCGCTGTCTGCTCCTTACCCCACGTCGGCACAACGACGCCGAGCGACATGATGAGCTTGACGGCCTCGTCGATCGCCATGTCGAGCTCGATAACGTCGGCTTTCGGCACCACGATGATGAACCCCGAGGTCGGGTTCGGCGTCGTCGGCAGAAAACAGCAGATGACGTCCTCGCCCGTCCGGCCCTGCACTTCTCCCAGCTCGTTGGAGGTTTGTAACGCCAGTGAGTAGATTCCCTTGCGCGGGTACTCGATGAGCAGCACTTTCTTGAAGGCTTTGCCCGAATCGGAAAACACAATTGTCGTAAAATTCTTCGCTGCCGAATAAATCGATCGCGCAATGGGAATGCGGTCCAGCAGAGATTCCCAGCCGCCTAGAAACTTGCGCCCCACGATGTTGGTCATCAGCATACCCGTGAGCAGCAAGACCAGTATCGTCAGGATGACGCCCAGCCCGGGGATGCTCACGCCGAGCCACGATTCCGGATGATATTTCTGTGGCAACAGCAGCAGCGATCTGTCCATCAGGCCGAGTATCAGGCGAAACACGAACACCGTGATGCCGAGCGGCAGCCACACGAGCAAGCCGGCCACCAGGTAACGCCGCAGTTGTTTCATCACGAGGAACTCTTCGTATCGGCTTTGTCGGCTTTGGTGGCCGTTGTCTTTGTGTCTGCCTTGCTGCCCGAATCGCCGGATTCTGCTTTTGCGGCGTCCGCTTTTGCCGGCTCTTTATCGCCCGCGATGTTGCGCTGCTTGTCCGCTTTGAAGTCGGTCTCGTACCAGCCCTGGCCTTTCAGGCGGAAACGGGGTGCCGACAGCAATCGTTGCAGGTCGGGCTCACCACAGGACGGGCAATCCTTTAGCGTACCATCGGACACTTTTTGCAGTGCATCCAGCCGGTGGTCGCATGCAGTGCATGCATATTCATAAATTGGCAAGCGTGTGGCTCCTCAGGATCAGCGCATTATGCCGCATTCTGGAATGCAAGATTGTCGCCGGCAACGCCTACTTCGATCATATCGCCCGGCCGGAACTTGCCGGCCAAAATTTCATTCGCCAGCGGATTTTCGATCTGCTGCTGGATCGCGCGTTTCAGCGGCCTGGCGCCGTAGACAGGGTCGAATCCGGCGTCGGCCAGGCGATCTCTTGCGGCGTCAGACAAATGTATGCGCATGTCCCGCTCGGCCAGCCGATCGTGCAGGTAACCAAGCTGGATATCAACGATCTTGCGTATGTGTTCCCGGCTGAGCGGGTGGAATACCACGACATCGTCGACGCGGTTAATGAATTCGGGCCTGAAGTGAGTGCCAACGATCTGCATTACCGCAGACTTCATGTCGGCGTAGTTCTCTTCGCCGGTCATCTCCTGGATCACGTGCGAACCAAGGTTCGACGTCATGATAACGACCGTGTTGCGAAAATCGACGGTTCGTCCCTGGCCGTCGGTCAGGCGTCCGTCGTCCAGCACCTGCAGCAGCACATTGAAGACGTCGGAATGCGCCTTCTCGACTTCGTCGAGCAGAATGACGGAATACGGGCGGCGCCGTACGGCCTCGGTCAGGTAACCGCCCTGGTCGTAGCCGATATATCCGGGTGGCGCGCCGATCAGCCGCGCGACCGAGTGCTTTTCCATGAACTCGGACATGTCGAGCCGCACCATGGAATCGTCGGTGTCGAACATGAAATTCGCCAGCGCCTTGCTGAGCTCGGTCTTGCCGACACCCGTCGGTCCGAGAAACAGGAACGAGCCGATCGGCCGCTTCGGATCGGACAAACCGGCACGTGAGCGGCGAATCGCATTGGCTACCGCGGTTACGGCCTCATGCTGGCCGACGACACGGCCTTGCAACGCGGACTCCATCTGCAGAAGCTTTTCTTTCTCGCCCTCAAGCATCTTCGATACCGGGATGCCGGTCCACTTGGAAACGATTTCCGCAACTTCTTCGTCGGTGACATTGTTGCGCAACAACGTATTCGTCGCGTGCTCCTGTTGCATTGCGCTTGCCAGCTGCTTTTCCAGTTCCGGGATACGGCCATACTGCAACTCGGACATGCGCGCGAGATCGTTGGCGCGATGGGCCGTCTCGAACTCGAGGCGCGCGCGCTCAATTTCTTCCTTGATGTGCGTCGTGCCCTGCATGGCGGCTTTCTCCGATTTCCAGACCTCTTCCAGGTCCGAAAATTCCTTTTCAAGATCGTCAAGCTGCAGGTCGAGATCTCCAAGCCGCTTGCGCGAGGCGTCATCGGATTCCTTCTTCAATGCCTCACGCTCGATCTTCAACTGGATGATGCGGCGCTCGAGTCTATCCATCTCCTCCGGTTTCGAATCGATCTCGATGCGAATTCGTGATGCGGCCTCGTCGATCAGGTCGATCGCCTTGTCCGGCAGCTGGCGGTCACTGATATAGCGATGCGATAAAGTCGCGGCCGCAACGATGGCCGGGTCGGTAATCTCGACGCCATGGTGAACTTCGTAGCGCTCCTTCAGGCCTCGCAGAATCGCGATCGTGTCTTCGACCGTGGGCTCACCGACCAGCACTTTCTGGAAACGACGCTCGAGCGCCGCATCCTTCTCCAGGTGTTGCCGATACTCGTCCAGGGTCGTGGCGCCAACGCAGTGCAACTCACCACGCGCCAGCGCCGGCTTGAGCATGTTGCCGGCGTCCATCGACCCCTCGGCCTTGCCGGCACCCACCATGGTGTGCAATTCGTCAATAAACAGGATGATCTGGCCTTCCTGCTTGGCGAGATCGCTGAGCACGGCTTTCAGCCGTTCCTCGAATTCGCCGCGAAATTTTGCGCCGGCGATGAGCGCACCCATGTCGAGTGACAGGATGCGCTTGCCACGCAGGCCTTCCGGGACTTCGTTGTTAACGATGCGCTGCGCGAGTCCTTCGATGATGGCGGTCTTGCCGACGCCCGGCT
>CAZHLE010000040.1:11655-21016 GCA_964533065.1 uncultured Woeseiaceae bacterium
TTGTTCTTGGTGCGCCGCTGCAGGATCTGGATGGTGCGGCGAATTTCCTCATCGCGGCCGATGATCGGATCGAGCTTGCCCTGTTCGGCGCGTTCGGTCAGGTCGATCGTGAATTTTTCCAACGCCTGGCGAGTATCTTCGGCGTTCGGGTCATTGATCTGCTGCCCGCCGCGCAGATCGTCGATGGCTTTTTCGATTGCGCCGCGCACTGCGCCTGCCTGTTGCAGGATCGACAGCAGCGGTGACTTGTCGTCCATCGCGGCCAGCACGAACAGCTCGCTGGTAATGAATTGGTCGCCGCGCTTTTGCGCGAGCTTATCCGTCAGGTTGAAGAGCCTGGTGAGGTCATTGGCGATATGCACGTCGCCACCTGCCCCTTCGACCTTCGGCAGACGATCGAGTGCGTCACCGAGCTGCGAGCGTAACAGGTTGACGTTGATGCCAGCCTTGGTCAACAGGCCGCGCACGGAGCCGCCCTGCTGATCGAGCAGCGCCAGCATGACGTGCACGGGCTCGATGTACTGGTTATCGCGGCCAACCGCCAGCGATTGTGCATCGGCAAGCGCCATCTGGAATTTACTGGTCAGTTTGTCTAATCGCATATGCTTCCCATTCGCCGGTCTGGCCGGCCCTCAAACTTACGCGGAGATGACGCCGATACGCTGATTTTCAAGTGTCAAATAAGGGTCTGAGCCTTTTTGCCGATTCACTTTCTATGGATGAAGCTCAGGTGCCGACCGGTCTGACCATCGCGACGGTACGAATAACATCGCACCGGATCGGCATGGGTGCAGAGATTCGCGCTAAAGATCGAGCGCATGCCGAGGGCCCGCATACGAGCCTCTGCAAGGCCCTGAAGATCCGCTTGCCAGCGTCCGCGCTGGTTGGCGACAAACAGGGCCGACGGGATAATGCCGAGACTGCCAAATTGCTGCCGGACCTCGTCGCCGACTTCGAAAGCGGTTTGCGAAATCGCCGGACCGATCCAGGCCAGGATCCCGGCCGGTGCTGACGAAAAATGCGCCACGGCCGCCTCTATCACCCCCGCGGCCAGGCCACGCCAACCGGCATGTACCGCCGCTATTTCCTGGCCGTCAATGGAGCAGAGCAGTACCGGCAGGCAGTCGGCGGTCTGCACCACGCAGAGATCGCCGGGCTGGCGGCTAAAAATCGCATCCGCCTCCGGCATGCCGCGGCTGAAATCAGCAGAGCCCAGCTCCACCGCGCGATTACCGTGCACCTGCCTGATCCAGATCGGCGGCGCGGGCAGGTCCGCCTCGCTGCCGTCGCGCAAGGTGGTTCCTGCCACGATATTCGGCGGTGCCGGCCAGTCCGCAAATACCACGCGCTCGTTCACGCGGCATCCTTGCGCAGCACGGCGAGCAATGCCTCGAAATCCGCCGGTGGGGGCGCCTCGAGTCGCAAAGTCTCGCCGCTGACGGGGTGCGTAAACTCAAGCCGCGTCGCGTGCAGGGCCTGGCGCTTGAATGCGCGCAGCGTTTCGATCAGTGCATCGCTCGCTCGGGCCGGCAGCGCAAGTCGCCCGCCGTAGGTCGGATCGCCGAGCAGCGCGTGCCGCCGATGCGCGAGATGCACGCGAATCTGGTGCGTGCGGCCGGTTTCCAGCGAGACACTTATATAAGTGTGTGCGCGGAACCGTTCCAGCACGGTATATCGAGTGACGGCCGGCTTGCCGTCTTGCCGGATGCACATGCGCTTGCGATCGACGGGATGCCGCCCGATCGGCTCATCCACGATACCGCCACCCGTGAGCACACCATTGCAGACCGCCACATAAAAGCGCGCAATCTCGCGCTCAGCCAGCAGGCGCACCAGCGCCGTATGCGTTTCAAGGGTCTTGCCTATCAGCAACAGGCCGCTCGTGTCCTTGTCCAGCCGATGCACGATGCCGGCCCGCGGCAGTTGCTTAAGCTCGCTTGCATGGTTTAGCAGTCCGTTCATCAAAGTGCCGCGCGGATTGCCGGCGCCGGGGTGGACCACCAGGCCGACCGGCTTGTTGATCACCAGCAGTGCCTCGTCCTCGTAGACCACATCGAGGCCGATCACCTCCGGCGCGGCGGCAACGCTCGGTTCCGCGACCGACCGGACCTCGACCCGCTCACCACCATCGACGGGATCGCGCGGCCGCGGCGACTTGCCGTCCACCGTAATGGCACCCGACAAGAGCCAGGCCTTGAGCCGGCTGCGGGAAAACTCGGGAAACATCCGGGCCAGCGCCTGGTCCAATCTCTGGCCGGCGAACTCCGTTGGAACCAGCATGACTTTGGGTTCAGCTTTCATTGTGGCGCCAAGTCTACGGTATACTCGCCGACCGGAACGAGCCTGAGGCACGAAATCGTTGGAGCAAAACACCTTTTTGACCCGCTTTGGCCAATACCGGGCTAACCTGATCGCGCTCGTTGCGGGCCTGATGTTGTTGGCGGCCTGCGCGGGGAATGACGAGCTGGAGACTGAGGTCGAAAGCCTGACCGAGGCTTATGCCGAGGCGCAACGAAGCATCGATCGCGGCAATTTCTCACGCGGCGTGCAGATTTTCGAAGCCATTCAGGCGCGTTACCCGTTCAGCGACATCAGCCGCCAGGTGCAGCTCGAACTCATGTATGCCTATTACAAGTCGGGCAAACGCGAGCAGGCAATTGAAGCTGCGGATACGTTCATGCGCGAGAACCCGATCCATGAGCGTGTCGACTATGCGCTCTACATCAAGGGACTCGCCTACTACGAACAGGATGCCGGTTTCATCGAACGGCGTTTCAACAAGGACGTCAGTGTGCGGCCTCCGAAGGATGTCGACCTGGCGTACTCAACATTGCGCCGACTTGTCGAGCGCTATCCGGCCAGTGAATATGCGGCGGACGCAGAGCAGCGGCTACTGTTTCTGAAGAACCGCATGTCGGCCTACGAGAATCACGTCGCGGACTACTATATGCGTCGTGGTGCTTATGTCGCGGCACTGAATCGCGCCAAGAGTGCTCTCGAGAATTACAATGGCGCCGAAGGCAATGCGCGCTCGCTTGAGATCATGGCAGAAGCTTACCAGGAACTGGGCATGCACGACCTCGCTGTCGACACTCGTCGCGTTTTAGAGGCTAACTTCCCGAACGAAAGTTAGCCGGGTCGAAAACCAGCTCATTCCGGAAATCGATAACCGGACGTTATCGGATAGCGCCAGTCACGACCAAAGGCCCGGCTGCTGATACGCACGCCCGGCGGCGCCTGGCGGCGCTTGTACTCATTGCGCTTCACCATTTCGAGAATCCGGATCACAACCTCACGTTCAAATCCGCGCGCAACAATCGCATCCACAGACAAGTCTTCCTCGATGAACGCCTCGAGAATTGGATCGAGCACGCTGTAGTCCGGCAGCGAATCACTGTCCTTTTGGTTTGGTCGCAACTCGGCCGATGGTGGCCGCGTAATGATGCGCTCCGGGATTACCGGACTGATCGAGTTGCGATACCGGGCCAGTCGATAAACCAGAGTCTTGCTGCAGTCCTTGATTGGCGCAAACCCACCGGCCATATCACCATACAGCGTGGCATAACCCACCGCCATTTCGCTCTTGTTGCCCGTGGTCAGCAGCATGACGCCGGTCTTGTTCGATATCGCCATCAACAGCAGGCCGCGACAGCGCGCCTGTATATTTTCCTCGGTGACGTCTTTGTCGAGGCCTGTGAACAATCCGGCCAGTTGAGCTACGGTCGCATCGTACAAAGGACCGATCGGCAAGACGTCATAACGTATGCCCAGTGTTTTTGCCTGCAACGCGGCATCTTCCTGGCTCATGGTCGCCGTGTAGCGAAACGGCATCATGACGGTTCGTACCCGGCCCGGACCGAGCGCGTCGCAGGCAATCGCGGCGACCAGCGCCGAATCGACGCCTCCTGACAGACCAATGATTACGCCCGGAAACCCGTGCTTGTCGACGTAGTCGCGCGTACCCCGCACCAGCGCGCTGTACACGGTTGCCTCAGTGGAAGCCGGTTCGGTAACTGCGCCCGGTATGATCGAAACGCCACCGCTTCCGCCCTGGATTTCCACGCCATACAGTTTGTCTTCGAACGCAGCGGCGCGAAACGCCACATCGCCATCGGCCTGCATGCCAAACGACCCGCCGTCGAAGACGAGTTCGTCCTGGCCGCCGACCATATTCAGGTAAACCATTGGCACACCGATCTCGGCAATGCGTGCACGCGCCACCGCTTCGCGTCGCTGCTGGCTGCGCAATTCGTAAGGAGAACCGTTGATGGAAAGAATGCACTCCGCGCCCGCGGCCCGCGCTGCCTGCGTTGGCGCGGTTTGCCAGATGTCTTCGCAGATCGTCAGGCCGAACGCGATGCCATTGAGGCGAAACACGGCTGCCTTCCTGCCTTTCGCGAAGTAGCGTTCCTCATCGAACACGCTGTAGTTTGGCAGGCATTGCTTGCGATAACTGCACAGCAGCTGGCCGTTCCTGAACACAGCGCAGGCATTATAGATGTCGTCATCCACGTACTCGGGAAAGCCAACCACGATCGCGATGTCGCGCACCCTGTCTCGGATTTCAGCCAGCGCCTGTTCGATGCGCCTACGCAGGCCGGAGTGAAACAACAGATCCTCGGGCGGATAGCCGCAGATACTGAGCTCAGGAAATATGACCAGATCCGCACGCAGCTCATTGCGCGCCCGGTTGGCGTAATCGAGTATCTTGGCGGTATTGCCGGCCACATCACCGACCGCAAGATCGATCTGCGCCAGGGCGATAGAGACAGTACTGGTCATGGCCTAGTCGCCAAGAATCTCCTGCATCTTGCGGCCGAGCTCTGCCGGCGATCGTACCGTTGCCACGCCGGCTGCATCGAGCGCCTTGAATTTATCTGCTGCTGTCCCCTTGCCGCCCGCGACAATGGCGCCGGCATGACCCATGCGCTTGCCCGGTGGCGCGGTGACGCCAGCGATATAAGCAACCACGGGCTTGGAAACATTCGACTGAATGTATTCGGCCGCCGCTTCCTCGTCCGTACCGCCGATTTCGCCGACCATGATAATGCCGTCGGTGTCCGGGTCGGCTTCGAATAACTCGAGACAGTCAATGAAATTCATGCCGCGCACGGGGTCGCCACCGATGCCGATGCAGGTCGTCTGGCCAAGGCCATTGACCGTGGTCTGGTAGACCGCTTCGTAGGTCAGGGTACCCGATCTCGATACCACGCCGATGCGTCCGGGCTTGTGAATAAAACCCGGCATGATGCCAATCTTGCACTGCGCCGGTGTGATGATGCCGGGGCAGTTCGGGCCGATGAGTCGGCAATCGTGATCACGCAGTGCCGACTTCACCCGAACCATATCCAGGACCGGGATACCCTCGGTGATACACACGATCAGGCCGACACCGGCATCAGCCGCCTCGAGTATCGCGTCGGCGGCAAACGGCGGCGGCACCAGGATCATGCTGACGTCCGCCCCCGTTTCCTTCACCGCATCGCGCATCGTATTGAATACCGGTACCCCGATGTGCTCCTGGCCACCGCGCCCCGGCGTCACGCCGGCAACAAGCTGCGTTCCGTAGGCGATGCATTGCTCCGAGTGAAACGTGCCCTGGCTGCCGGTTATACCCTGGCAAACGATCTTGCTGTTTTTATCAACGAGAATACTCATCGTGACTCTCTGTTGGTGGCCGCAACAACCTTCTTCGCCGCATCGGTCAGGTCATTCGCTGAAATAATAGCGAGACCACTGCCGGCCAGTAATTCGCGGCCCTTGTCTACGTTGGTACCTTCCAGTCGAACTACCACTGGCACGCTGACCCCGACTTCCTTGACCGCATCGATGATGCCTTCCGCAATCAGGTCGCAGCGCACGATGCCTCCAAAAATGTTGACGAGTATCGCCGTGACGTTTTTATTGGAAAGAATCAACTTGAATGCTTCCGCAACTCGTTCCTTCGTGGCGCCACCGCCCACGTCAAGGAAATTTGCCGGTTCGCCGCCATGCAGTTTGATCAGGTCCATGGTCGCCATGGCAAGGCCGGCACCGTTGACCATGCAGGCGATGTCGCCACCGAGTGATACATAGTTCAAATCATGCGCCGCCGCTTCCCGTTCTTTTTCATCTTCCTGCGTGATATCGCGTAGTTCGACCAGCCTGGGCTGGCGATAAAGCGCATTGCTGTCGATATTGATCTTGGCGTCCAGGGCAACGACGTCGCCGGCCTTGGTGACGATCAGCGGATTCACCTCAACCAGGCTCGCATCGCATTCCTCGTAAAGTCGATAAAGATTTTTAATCAGGTCAGTAAATTGCCGCAACTGGCTGCTGCCAAGGCCAAGTCCGAAACCAAGCTGCCGAGCCTGGTAGTCCTGCAGACCAGCATCCGGCGCGATCGCGACTGTGAATATTTTTTCCGGGGTCTCGGCCGCGACCTTTTCGATGTCCATACCGCCTGCTGCCGAGGCGATGAACGCGACCCGGCTGACTTCGCGATCGACCAGCATCGACAGGTACAACTCACGCTCAATAGCCGAGCCGCACTCAACATAGACCACATTGACGGGCAACCCGTCCGGCCCGGACTGGTGCGTAACTAGCTGCTTTCCAAGCATTCCCTTGGCAGCTGCGTGTACGTCCTCGCGGCTTCGCGCGAGCTTTACGCCGCCGGCCTTGCCGCGGCCGCCCGCGTGCACCTGGGCCTTGACGACCCAGAGCTCGCCGCCCAGCTCTTTCGCCGCATCGGCCGCGGCATTGGGGCTCTTGACCGCGATACCGCGCGGGACCGGTATGCCGTACTCGGCAAACAGCCGTTTTGATTGATATTCGTGGAGATTCATTGCCCGCTTTTCTTGGTTGTCTTGGGGGATGCGCCGGGGCGCACGAATCAACGCATTTTGGAGTAATCCTCTGGCAGACGCAAAAGCAATTGCACATGGCGCCTGCAACAGGCAACAATCCCGGGCATGAACCGCGCATCGTCTGAATCCCAACTCAAGAGGACATTTCGCGGCAGCCGCGAAGCGCTTCTACAGCGCGCTACTGAAGACCTCGACCTGACGTGGCGGGTGCTCAAGACGCTCAATTTTGCGCGAATCCTGATCGCGGTCGGCCTGATCGGAATGTTCTTCGTCGGTGGCGATTCGCATGTGTTCGGCGGGCAGCATCCGACCCTGTTCCTGGCGACTGCGACCAGCTACCTGTTGTTCGCGATTGTCTCGTTGGTCACTTTGCGAAGGCGCTGGCCACGGCTTGAATTGCAATCGGTGGGGCAGTCACTGCTGGATATCGCATCGATTGTGATCATGATGCATGCGAGCGGCGGACTGGAGAGCGGCCTTGGTGGCCTGTTGATCGTTTTCGTCGGCGCCGGAAGCCTGGTGCTGCCGTTGAGATATCCGACCGTGCTCGCCGCAATGGCGACATTCGCCATCCTCGGCGAACAGGTTTATACGCAGCTAAGCAGCGGCGGCGCCAATACCAATTACCCGGCAGCCGGAATTCTGAGCGCGGTCATATTTGCGATGGCACTGGCAACCCGTCCGCTCGGCCGGCGCATCCAGGCCAGTGAGGCACTGGCACTGCAACGTGGAGTCGATCTCAGGAACCTGTCGCAGCTCAACGAATATATCGTGCAACACCTTCGCGAGAGCATCCTCGTGATCGATGCCGTTGACACCGTGCGTCTTAATAACAACTCGGCGGCACAACTTCTTGGCGTGACCCAAGCCTTGAGCGGTTCACCACTCAAGAATGCGTTCGCGCCACTGGCGGATTACGTCGTGCAATGGCGCCTAAGTCCGGCGTTGTCTTCGCACCCGGAATTCTCGATCTCGAGCGGCCTGCCAATTACCGCGCACCTGGCTCCACTGGGCAAGGATGGGGTGCGCAGCGGGCCGGTACTGATATTTCTCGAGGACGCGAGCCTGATGAACGAGCGCGTGCAACAATCGAAGCTGGCTTCGCTTGGCCGCCTTAGCGCCAGCATCGCGCACGAAATTCGCAATCCGGTGGGAGCAATGAGTCACGCGGCGCAGTTACTGGCTGAAGGTGGGAGTATTTCCGAGGACGACCGGCGCCTGACCGAAATCATCAAGACACATTCAAGCCGGGTCAGTCATATCATCGACAACATGTTGCAGCTGTCGCGGCGCGAAAACAGCCGCCCGGAGCGCTTTGCCGCAAGACCCTGGTTACTGGAATTCGCCGAGGAATTTACGCACACGCTCGAATTGCAGGAAGGCGAATTCACGGTTGCCGAGGCGCCCGCTGACCTCGAAATCCGCATGGATCCGAGCCATTTTCGGCAGGTGCTTTGGAATCTTTGCGATAACGCGGTCAAATATGCGAGCGAGACCGGCGGTATCATGGTTGAGATCCACGCCGGCCGCTTGCAAGGCCAAAGCCGCCCGTACGTTGACGTACAGGATCGGGGTCTCGGCGTCGACGCCACGACCGCGAGTAAGATGTTCGAACCCTTTTATACCGAGCGATCCGGGGGTACCGGGCTCGGCCTGTATATCTCCCGCGAGCTGTGCGAGCTGAACCGGGCCACATTGATGTACCTTGACCGACCCGGCGGAGGCAGTATCTTTCGCATTGTTTTCGCCGATCCGGACCGATGGGACACAGGTAATAACTGATGCGACAGGCACGTGCACTCGTAGTTGATGATGAGCCGGACATTTGTGAATTGCTCTCGATGACACTCGGGCGCATGCAGATCCGCACCGACACGGCGGTTGATGTCGCAAGTGCCAAATCCCGGCTCGGTACCGCCCACTACGATATATGCCTGACCGACATGCGCCTGCCGGATGGCGATGGGCTGGAGCTCGTGGCATGGATGCAAATGCATGCCACCGGTATACCGGTTGCCGTGATAACCGCGCACGGCAACGTGGAAACGGCCGTGCAGGCACTGAAACTCGGCGCCTTCGACTTCATCTCCAAGCCGCTGGACCTGAATCATCTGCGCAACGTTGTCGCGAATGCCCTGAAGGTTGAAGGAAAGCCGCAGAACCGGCCATCGCGTCTGCTCGGCGAATCGCCTGCAATGCACGAACTGCGCGAGATGGTCGACAGGGTGTCTCGCTCGCAGGCGCCCGTGCACATTTCCGGCGAGTCGGGGACCGGCAAGGAGCTGGTGGCACGGCTGATACACGACAGTGGACCGCGTGCCGACGGCCCGTTCGTCGCGGTCAACTGCGGCGCAATACCGGGTGAACTCATGGAAAGTGAGTTCTTTGGTCATCGCAAGGGCAGTTTCACGGGGGCCGTGAATGACAAGCTCGGGCTCGTGCAGAGTGCTGATGGCGGCACCCTGTTCCTGGACGAAATCGCCGACATCCCGGTCTCCACCCAGACCAAGCTG
>CAZHLE010000041.1:0-20009 GCA_964533065.1 uncultured Woeseiaceae bacterium
TCCACGACCTTGTCGACGCCAGGATTCTGCAGCCCGATGGCGTTCAGCATGCCCATCGGTGTTTCGTAGATGCGTGGCGGTGGATTTCCGAGGCGCGGCTCGCGCGTCGTGCCCTTCAATACTACGGCACCCACATCAGCGTTGGAAAAACCGCTGATGCGCGTGTATTCCTCACCGAAACCGACGCAGCCGGAGAGCAACACAATCGGCGAACTCAGCGACAGGCCGCAAAAATCGACGGCAAGCGAATTTGTTTGTGGGCTGGCCATTGGATGCGGCATTCTACGTCAATGTTCAGCCTGATTCTCTACCAGCCAGAAATTCCACCAAACACGGGCAATGTCATTCGGCTGTGTGCAAATACCGGGGTTGCGTTACACCTGATCGAGCCGTTGGGTTTCGACCTCGAGGAGAAAAAACTTCGCCGTGCCGGTCTCGACTATCGTGAATTCGCAAGAGTGAGTACGCACAAATCACTCACTGAATGCCTGAAAGTGTTGCAGCAACCACGCGTATTCGCGCTCAGCACGCGCGGCCAAACGCGCCACGACGTTCCGCGCTATAAAGAGAACGATGCTTTCCTGCTTGGACCCGAAACCCGCGGACTGCCCCAGGAACTGCTCGACGCCCTGCCCGCGGAGCAACGACTGCGGCTGCCAATGCGGGCGGGCAGCCGCAGCCTGAATCTTTCCAATACCGCCGCCGTGATCGTCTATGAGGCGTGGCGGCAGCACGGGTTCGAAAACGGCGCCTGACTCAGCCCGGTACGATATTGCTGTTCAGGCGGAACTGGTTACCAGGGTCGAACTTTGTCTTGATCGCCTGCAAGCGCTTGTAAACAGGGCCAAAATTTCCAGCCGCCCCCGCACCATCAAAGTCTATGTTGGTGTAGTAGCCGCCCATGAAGGGCTCCAGGCTGGAATACCACGCTCGTGACAGCGCAATGCCGGACTCGTCGTCGGTCGCATCCATCCAGCCGCCGCCGACGCCGAGCATCGTTTCAGCATTGCGGTGCGGAAACGCCGTATCGAGTTCTCCGACGCGCTTGGCAGCGCCTCCCAAAGTATGTGTAAACATCATGAGCCGTGGGTCGCTCGTATAAGCATCGAGCATCGCGTCAATCAGGCCCTGGGTTACTTCGCTGACCATGCCGCTTTTGATATAGGAGCGAACGCCGTGGCCGAAAGACACGTCCTCCTGCGTCTGCATCACCATGTAATCCTGCATCCTGATGCCGTCATCAAGTGGCGTGCCGAGTCTGCGTAATGGCTCCATCTCGCGCTCGCCAACGGCCGGGTCACCGTTGTAGACGACCTCCATGATCACTATGCCGGTACCGTCAGGCATCGTCGCCATGGCGGGGCCGACATACAACTCGTCGGACAGGCTCTCGTACCACTCGGCGTAAAACTCAAGCACATCCCTTGCTTGCGCAAGTGGCCAGACAATGTTGCCCGACAGGACATTGCGACTGAACGGGTGCAGCTCGAACTCGAACTCGGTGACCACGCCAAAATTGCCATCACCGCCGCGAATTGCCCAGAACAAATCTGGCTCCTGCTCGGCGCTGATCCGCCGGACCTGACCATCGGCCGTGACAATTTCCGCAGAACGGAGATTGTCGATCGCGAGACCGTACTTGCGGTTCAGGCGACCCATGCCGCCACCCAGGGTGAAGCCACCGACGCCGGTGTGTGAAACGACGCCTGCAGTGGTTACCAGTCCATGTTCGAGCGCCGCGGTATCGAGAGCATTCAACAGCGCGCCGCCACGCGCATGCGCGCGCCGCGCCCGCGGATCTGCCGTCACCGTGTTCATCAGTGACAGGTCGATCATGATGCCATCGTCGCAGACGGACTTTCCCGGCCAGCTATGGCCGCCGCCGCGCACCGCGGTTAACAAGCCGCGCTCGTGCGCAAACGTGACGGCGTTGCTGACATCCGTTGAATTCAGGCAGCGCGCAATCAGCGCCGGCCGCCTGTCATGCATGCCGTTCCATATCCTGCGCGCCGCATCATACTCCGGGTGGCCCGACAGCAGCACCGGGCCATTCAGGCTTCCCCCGAGCTCCCTGATGGCGGCTCTTTCGAGCTCGATCTCGGCGCCATCGAGGGAGATAGCACGGATGCTGGTATTGGCGGTGGTTGCGACCGGCACTTTTTTCTCGCAACCGGGTAAGAACGGAATGGCTGCAGCGACGCTGGTGGCAAGCGCTGCACGGCAAAACTGACGTCTTTGCATGGCAGATCTCCCCTGATAGTTTTAATTCTGGCTTGTTCGAACTCAGGCGATCATACGCCTTTTTTCAGGCACGCCGGCATGCTCCCGGGGGGGCGTTATTCCGCGGTTAGTTCGCGCCGCATCAGGGCGCCGACGGCTTCAAGCGGCTGGGCACCTTCGTAGAGGATGCGATAGATCTGGTGGCAGATGGGCATCTCGAGGCCAAGCCTCGCGGCGACCTCGTGCACGGCCTCCGCGGCCATTACGCCCTCGACGACCTGCTGAATTTCCACCTGCGCCTCGCCGGCCGTCTTGCCACTGGCCAGTGCGAGGCCCAGGCGCCGATTTCGCGACAGGTTGTCGGTGCAGGTCAGGACCAGGTCGCCCATACCGGCGAGCCCCATAAATGTTTCCTTCCTGGCCCCGAGCGCGACACCGAGGCGGGTCATCTCAACGAGGCCGCGGGTAATCAGGGCAACCCTGGCGTTGGCACCGAAGCCGAGACCATCTGACATGCCGGCACCGATGGCCAGCACGTTCTTGACGGCGCCGCCAACCTCGACACCGATCAGGTCGTCCGAAGTGTAGGCACGAAAATTATTGCCGGACAGCGACGCGGCAAGCTCGGTTCCAAACTCGCTGTCATTGGCAGCAACTGTCATCGCGGTTGGTAGCTGTCTGGCGACCTCCTTGGCGAAGGTCGGGCCGGACAAAACCGCAACTTTGCGATTGACCCCGAGTTCCTCGGCGACCACCTGGTGCGGCAGCTTGCCGCTGTGCAATTCGAATCCCTTTGTAGCCCAGCAGACGCGCGACTGATCATTAAGAAAGCGCCGAATCGCGACCAGGGTCTGGCGCAAACCGTGGCTTGGCACAGCAACAAGAACATCCCTGACACCTTCGAGACACTCACCGAGGCTTGTGACCGGCAGGAGCTTGTCCGGAAAAACGATGCCGGGCAGATAACGCTCGTTGCAACGGTCACGGGCGAGCTTCTGCATTTCCGCGGTGTTTCGGCCCCAAAGCCGCACGGCACAACCGTTGCGCGCAAACTGCAGTGCCAGCGCGGTTCCCCAGGAACCGGCGCCAACCACCGCCTGAGCGCGCGGCGTACCTATCAGTGCTTCTCCTCTTTGGGCGCCGCTGCCACCGCGGCTTGTTTCTGCGATTGCGCGTACAGCGCATCAAAATTTATCGGCTGCAGCACGAACTCCGGAAACCCGCCGCGTTGAATCGTGCTGGCCACGGCTTCGCGAGCGTATGGGAAAAGTATGCCCGGGCAGTAACTGCCCGTTATGGCGGCGCGTTCGGCATCGCCATAGCCAACCAGCTCAAACAAACCAGCCTGATGTATCTCGACCAGGAAAACGGTTTTGTCCCCGTCCTTGGCATCTACCGTGATGGTCAGGACGACTTCGTAAACATTGTCGTCCACCTTACGCTGACTGCTGCGCAGGTTCAGATTGGTTTGCGGAGACCACTTGTCGGACCTGAAAATCTGCGGTGCCTGCGGTGACTCAAACGAAAAATCCTTCACGTAAATCTTCGCAACGGCGATGCGCTTCTCGTTACCATTTTGCTTTTCTTCAGCCATCTCTCTTTCCTGTTATTAAAAACGGAGTTCGCAGGCACAAATACCAGCGAACGATCAAAAATTACTGGTCGTGTGTTATGACTTGCTCTTTGTTTTCTTTGCGGTAACGACCGGCATGCCGGCCTGGCCCCATGCTGTCATGCCACCCTTCAACCCGTAGACCGAGCCGAATCCTGCTGCGCGCAACGTCGCAACTGCGCGGTTCGATGTCATGCCGGAATCACAAACGGCGACGATGGGCTTGTCCTTGAACTTCTCCAGCTTCGCCTTGTGGGCATCCAGCTCATCATATGGAATGTTTTTCGCATTGACGATGTGACCGCGCGAAAATGCCTCATTGCTGCGCAGGTCAACTACGACACCATCGTTATTGATCAGCGCCACGGCATCTGTCGGTTCGACGGCAACCAGGGAACTGCTCTTGCGACGCAGCTCGCTAAAGACGAGCACGAAAAAACTGATCATGAGCAAGGTCACCAGCACGGTGTTATTGCCGGTGAATTCGAGTATCTGTTCCATGTTTTCTTTTGCGCGCTTGGGTAGGCGCGTGGCTTGTTACGAGGCGCGCATTATACCAAACTCAGGCACCATGAAACTGCTCTCATTGCTGATTTTATTGTTCCTGCCGGGTGTTGCAGCGTTGCAAGCTCAGGACGGCGAATTGGCCAAAATCAAAGAGCAGGAGCTTGAAGAAGTACGCGGGCGGATCAGCGCCCTAAAGGCCAGCATGGACAAAAGCGCGGCCTCACGGGACCGCGTCACCGCGGAGCTGCAGGCCGCCGAAGTACAGATATCTGAGCAGCGCATCCGATTGCAGGAGCTGGAGCGTGAACGCAACTACAGTACCCGGCGCAAAGCCGAGTTCGACGCACGCATCGAGCAACGCCAGATTGACCTCGCGATCGAGTCGCGGCAGCTCGCCGACCAGATACGCGCGGCGTACATGAGTGGCGGCCAGGAACGCATGCGCCTGTTGCTGACCCAGCGCGAGCCGGCGACCCTCGGTCGCCTGCTTGGCTACTATCGTTATTTCAATGATTATCGCGCCAGCAACATCGAGGTGGTGAACGCCTATCTCATGGAACTCGAGATGTTGCGCAGCCAGACTGCAGCAGAGGAGGCGCGTCTCGCCGGCCTCGCGAACGAGCGCTATGCCGAGCTCACAAAGCTGAACGCTGCGCAGGAATCGCGCCGCAGCCTGCTCGTTTCCCTGCAGGGGCGCATTGCGAGCGAAGGCAAGGAGATCGAACAACTGGCGGCACAGGAAAAAGATCTCGCGCGTCTGATCGACGAGCTGACCAGCATTCTTTCGGATTACCCGATCAGTTCCGAGGATCCGTTCAGCGCGCACAAGGGACGACTGACCTGGCCTGTCGCCGGTACCGTGCTGCACGACTTCGGCCAGCCACGCGCCAGTGATCGCCTGAAGTGGAACGGCGTAGTGCTCGCGGCCACGCGCGGGCGTGAAGTTCGCGCCGTATATCATGGCCGGGTCGTATTTTCCGACTGGCTCGCCGGGCTTGGCCTGCTTGTGATCGTCGAGCATGGTGAGGGCTACATGACCTTGTACGGTTACAACGAAACCACGATGAAGAATGCTGGCGACTGGGTTGCGCCAGGTGATGTGATTGCTACCGTGGGTGACAGCGGCGGCCAGGCACGTTCGGCACTGTATTTCGAGATTCGGCGCGACACCGCGCCGCTAAACCCGCGCGACTGGATCACGAGACAGCCCGGGACTTAGCCCGAAACGTGACCGGGGCGCATAGGCCCGATTCTGCTGCTATGCTATCGTCAGACAGGCCTTGGGTGCCGGGAGACCTATATGTCATTGAAAACCAGAGCAATTCTGGTTGTTGTCGTGGGTACGGCGCTGGGCTTTAGCCTGTCGTACGGCGGTAAGCTGTTGGCCGGCAAGCAGCGCCCGATCGCCATCGGAGCACCTTCCGAGCAGGCAGCGTTGCTGGCCGAGGTCATTCAGCGGGTGAAAAGCGAATTCGTCGAGCCGATCGATGACAGCGAGCTCGTCGAAAGCGCATTGCGCGGCATGCTCAGCGAGCTGGATCCGCATTCGCAGTATCTCGATGCTGAAGAATATCGGGACATTCGCATCAGTACGACCGGCAGCTATACCGGTGTCGGTATCGAGGTCTCCGAGGTCGATGGCAAGGTACGCGTGATCACGCCGATCGCTGGCTCACCGGCGGCGCGTTCCGGAATTCGAGCCGGTGACCAGATCATCGCGGTAGACGGCCATGTGGTTGATGGAAAAAAGCTGCAGGACACCATAGGCCGCATGCGTGGCCAACGTGGGTCGAAAATATCCATCACCGTGGTGCGCGACGAAGAGGCAATTGACTACGAAATGCGCCGCGAGTTAATTCGCGTTGCCAGCGTACACCATGAGAGTTTGCAACCGAATTACGGCTACATCCGCGTCAGCCAGTTTACGGACTCGACCGCACAAGAGCTCGGTCGCGCAGTTGACGAACTGCAGAAAATACAGGGCGGCATGCTCGATGGCCTGGTACTGGACCTGCGCAACAATCCGGGCGGCGTTCTGGATGCGGCGATCGACGTTTCGGACCTGTTCCTTGATACGGGCGTAATTGTTTCTGCCGAGGGTCGCACCGCCGAGTCGCGATTCGTTCTCTCAGCACATCGTGGCGACGTGCTCGATGGCGCCGCAATGGTCGTCCTCGTCAACAAGGGCTCCGCATCCGCTTCGGAAATCGTTGCCGGGGCCTTGCAGGATCACAATCGGGCGACGGTGGTCGGCACGCCGACATTTGGTAAAGGGCTGGTGCAGACCGTTGTGCCCCTGTCGATGGGGCGTGCGATCAAACTGACGACCTCGCGTTACTTCACGCCGTCCGGCGACTCCATACATGAAGTTGGTATTACGCCGGACGTGCTGGTCGACGATACTGACGGATATCCTGACCTGAGCCTGAGCAGCGGTGTCGATCGTGACCACGATGCGCAGCTGGTCGAGGCGATTGGCCGCTTGCAGGGCCGCCAGGTGATGCACAGCAGTACGCAATGAGCCTGATTCGATTCCTGCTCGGCGGCGCGGCGCTACTGTCGGCCAGCTTGGCCGCGGCCCAGGCTTCCGGTCGCGTTGCCATCATCATTGACGATCTGGGTTATCAATATGCTGCCGGGGAGCGCGCTATCAGCCTGCCTGGCCCCATCAGTTTCGCTATTCTGCCCTCGACGCCAAATGGGGCAGCGCTGGCGCGCATCGCGCACGAGCGGGGCAAGGAAGTGCTGCTGCACCTGCCACTTCAGGCAGTTGATCACGAGGGCGAGAACGAGCCAGGCGGCATTACGCTGGACATGGGCCCGGACGCATTTCACGAAGCTTTTGCCAAAGCACTGGCGTCGGTGCCGTATGCGATCGGTGTTAGCAGCCATCGCGGCAGTCTCCTGACGCGCCACCCCGGGCATATGCGCTGGCTGATGCAGGAAATAGCCGCACACGACGGCCTGTTTTTCATCGATAGCTATACGACCCCTGCCAGCGTGGCACTGCAGATAGCCAGGGAAACGGGTGTTGCAGCAACACGGCGTCATGTATTTCTTGACAACGACCGCTCGGTGCAGGCGATGACACGCGCATTCGAGAAACTTGGGGAGATTGCCGAACGGCAAGGGATCGCTATTGCGATTGGACACCCTTATCCTGAAACCCTCAGTTTTCTTGAAAAGAAACTCGCTGAGCTGGACGACTCCGGGGTCCGGTTGATACCGATCAGCGAGGCGTTGAATACTATTGAACCTGTCCAGGCAAGCGAACTCTAATGGCTTTAATGAAAACAAGCACAGCAATTCTGACAGGCATCGCAATGACATGCCTCAGCCAGGGCGTTCAGGCACAGGACGAGGCGACCGCGTGCACCATGGAATACAACCCGGTTTGCGGCGTGGACCAGCAGACCTACAGTAACGCTTGCGTCGCTGGCGCAGCCGGGGTCGAGGTCGCAGCCGCCGGCCGTTGTGAAGACGGCGCGACCAACTGCCCGGAGAATTTTGATCCCGTCTGTGGTGTGGACGGCAACACCTACATCAACGAATGTTTCGCAAAACAGTCCGGCGTAACGCTCGCCGGGCTCGGCGCGTGTACCGCGAACGGCTGTCCCTCCACATTGGATCCGGTGTGCGGCATGAATGGCTTGAGCTTCCTGAATCGCTGTGAAGCAGATGCAAGCCGCGTTCCGGTGCAACACAAGGGTGTGTGTGACGTGAACAACTGCTCGCTCGTGGTCGCGCCGGTCTGTGGTTCCGACGAGCAAACGTATAACAATGCCTGCAACGCTGAAACCGCGGGAATCACGACGTTTACACCCGGCATCTGTGGCGTGCGGCCCTGCCCCAACCTGTTCGTGCCGGTGTGTGGTTCCGACGAGCTAACCTACAGCAATGCCTGTTACGCCGAGCGGCGTGGCGTGCGCATCGATTACGCGGGTGTCTGCGAGGCACAGGGGCAAAACTGCCCGCGCACACTGTTACCGGTTTGCGGCATTGATGGCGTTACCTATGACAACCAATGCCAGCTGGAAAACGCACGCGTGGACAAGGCTTATGCCGGTGCCTGCCTCGGCGACTGAACGATCACGGGTAGGTGTAACTGGCGCCGAGCCCTAACGGGATTCCAAGCAGGAAGTAGACGACCAGGAATATCGTCCACGTCACGAGGAACGACATCGAATACGGCAACATCATCGCCGTAAGCGTGCCGATACCGGTGTTCGTTACGTATCGCTGGCAATAGACCACGACCAGTGGAAAGTACGGCATCAGTGGTGTGATGATGTTGGTGCTTGAATCGCCAATGCGATAGGCCGCCTGTGTCAGGTCGGGGGACATACCCAGCGCCATCAGCATGGGCACAAATATCGGTGCGAGCAGTCCCCACTTGCCGGTCGCCGAGCCGACAAACAGGTTGATAAATGCTGTCAGGAGCACGATACCGACCAGCGTGACCGCTGCCGGCAGGGCGAGCGCCTGTAATCCGGCAGCGCCTTCGAGGGCGAGCAGCACGCCGAGGTTCGACTCGCCGAATGCGTAGACAAACTGCGCAATGAAAAACATGATGACCAGGTAGTACGCCATGCTGTGCATGGCCTTGGTCATGCCGTCAATGACATCCTTTGAACTTTTGATAGTTTTTGCCGCGACGCCGTAGACGATACCCGGGATCACGAACATGAGGAATATGAGTGACACGATCGAGCGCATGATCGGCGCCGCGCCGCTGGCCAGCGAGCCATTGGAATCGCGCCAGGCAGAATCGGCCGGCAGCGAGGTGATGACCATGACGATGACACCGAGCAGCAACGCGATCAGCGCAGCGTTCAGGCCCTTCCGTTCCTGCGGCTCCAGCGCATGCATGGTTGGCAGGTCATTGAGGTCGCCGTCAAGCGCGACGTTTTTCAGCCGCGGCTCAACGACTTTGTCCGTCAGGTACCAGCCAAGGCCGATGATCAATACTGATGACGCCGTGGTGAAGAAATAGTTGTTCAGAGGGTTCAGTGTGATGTCGGCGTCGAGGATGCGCGCTCCGGCCTGCGACAGGCCCTGCAACAAGGGATCGAGCGAAGACGGCACGAAGTTCGCCGAGAAGCCACCGGACACGCCGGCGAAAGCGGCGGCGATTCCCGCCAGCGGGTGTCGTCCGGCCGCGTAAAAAATGATGCCGCCGAGCGGTATCACCAGCACATAGCCGGCGTCCACCGCGGAGTGGCTGACGATGCCAACCAGGATAACCATCGGTGTGATCAGCCACTTTGCCGTAACGCCCAGCAGGGCGCGCAAGCCGGTATTAATAAAGCCCGTATGCTCGGCAACGCCGATACCAAGCATGGCAACGAGCACTACGCCAACCGGGTGAAAGTGTGTGAAGTTGGTTACCAGTACCGACAACCACTGGGTCATCCTGGCGCCCTCGAGCAGGTTGTTGACGACCAGCGGCTGGCTGGTCCTCGGATCGACCAGCTCAAAACTCAGGTATGACAACAGCCACGACAGTATCCAGACAATGAAGAGCAGGCCAACGAACAGCATGGTGGGATCCGGCAGCTTGTTGCCGACACGTTCGACCGACGCCAGCATGCGCGTGGACAGACTTTCTTTTACCCGAACATCCGACATCGCATTCCCCCGTTAAGAAAAGGGGTCAGAGCCCTTTTATTCCCATATGTGGAATTGTCATATATGGTCGTAAAAGGGCTCTGACCCCTTTCGTGTTTCTACCAGCCGCAACT
The DNA here is from genome assembly GCA_964533065.1 of uncultured Woeseiaceae bacterium. Classification (GTDB taxonomy): domain Bacteria; phylum Pseudomonadota; class Gammaproteobacteria; order Steroidobacterales; family Woeseiaceae; genus UBA1847. Next base: position 10,081 of record CAZHLE010000041.1, read on the forward strand.
GCGGCCCGCGTTCTGCTCTTTGAGATAGCCCATGAGAGGCGTGAAGTACTCGATGATGGCGCTCGCATCCATTTCGCGGGTGCCCGTAAGTTTCTCGAGCGTGTCTTGCCAGGGCACACTCGCGCCCATCTCAAGCATGGCAGTCAATTTGGCGCCGGCCTCCTTGTTGCCATAGATGGAACACTCGTCGAGCGGGCCTTCGAAGCCTGCCGCCTCGCACAGCGAACGCTGGAACTGGAACTGCAGGATACGCGCAAGAAAGTAACGCGTGTAAGACACGTTGCCAGGCACGTGGTACTTGGCGCCCGGATCGAAATCAGCCTCGCTTCTCGCCACCGGCGGCGCGACTCCCTGGTACTTGAGACGCAGGTCCCACCAAGCCTGGTTGTAGTTTTCCGGCTTGATATCGCCGGAGAAAACGCCCCAGCGCCATTCGTCAATCAGTTTGCCGAAAGGCAGGAATGCGATGCTGTCGAGCGCCTGTTGCATCTGGCGATTGATGGTGGCCTGTTGCGATTTCGCGGCGGAGCCGACCAGGCCGATCTCAGCCAGGTATTCGGGTGTCATCGACAGCGTGACCACATCACCAATCGCCTCGTGGAAACCCTCGTTGGCACCATCGCGAAAAAGCATGGGCTGCTTGTTATACGCGCGCTGGTAATAGTTGTGGCCGAGTTCATGATAGATGACGCGCAGCTCGCCGTAGGTTTGCTTGATACACATCTTGATGCGCAGGTCGTCTTCGCCATCAAGATTCCACGCGCTGGCATGGCAGACCACATCGCGATCCGCCGGCTTCGAAAACTGCGAGAGCTCCCAGAAGGAATCCGGCAAGGGCGCCATGCCCAGCGAGACATAGAAGTCTTCGGCTGAGCGCACCATCTCCTGCGGCGAATAATTCTTCGCCTTGAGCGTCGCATCGACGTCGAGATCGGATACGCCAGGGTAGGGTTCCACGAGGTCGTAAATGAAGCCCCACTCCTGCGCCCACATGTTACCGAGCAGGTGCGCCGGAATCGGCCCATCCTGCGATACCTTGTCGCTGCCGTAATGTTCGCCCAGCCTGGCGCGGACATGACAATGCAGCTCGTCGTATAGCGGCTTGACCTGTTGCCACAAGCGCGCGGTCTCGCCTTCGAACGCATCCGCGCTCATATCGTACTTCTTGCGCCACAGCTCTCCGAGGTCGGCGCTGCCAAACTCCCTCGCACCCTCGTTCGAAAGTTCGACGAAGCGTTCGTACTTCGCACGCATCGGTTTGGCAATCTCACGCCATCCCACCCAGTATTCGAGCAACTCGTCGTAGTCTTTGCTCTGCTGCATCAGCCCCTCTAGTTCAGAGCCGCCGAAACACTCATTGTCATTGCGGCAGTACTTGCCGGCGCCGTACATGCCCTGCAACTCGGTAAGAATGCCCGATAGCTCCTTGCGCTTGGCGTCATCATCCGGCGCGACCATCAGCGCACCACCCTTCAAGAGTTCCAAGGCGCGGCGTGTGGCAGGGTCGACGTCCTGGCCGTCGTAGCGCATCGCTTCGCGGATCTTCACCGTGTGCCATTCCGCGTAGCGCTCGTTCGCCAGGGCAGCGACGACACCGGAGTCCTCGTTAATGTAAGTCGCGCGTAACCAGCCGGCGGCGTTCAGTTCCCGCCACCAGTCCTTGTATTCGGCATTCACCCGGTCGATAAACTGCTCTGCGGTTTCGTTCGCGGCGGTATCCACGCGAGCTGCGTGGCCGGGCAGGTCTGACTGCGAGCATGCTCCAAGAAAGCCTGCTGCTATGAGCAGAATGATTAGCCTCTGCATGCTGGTTTTGCTCCTTTTCTGGATTTCTCCGCGCTTTACCCGGGCAACTGTGCCGGCTGCGACGGTACACCATATCAAGTGCAACTTTCCACCTGACCAGCTAAGTCGTGCCAGGTTCAGTCTCGTCTGCGGCTTTTCTGGCGAACAGGCGCGCCAGGAGGATGCCGGCTTCGTACAGCAGGTAGACCGGGATGGCGAGCAGGGTCTGGCTGATGACATCCGGCGGGGTCAGCAGCATGCCGACCACGAAGGCCATCAGGAACACGTAGGGACGAGCCTTGATGAGCGTCTCTGTCGTGGTCAGGCCGGTCCAGACCAGCAACAACGTCGCAACTGGCACCTCGAAGGCGATGCCAAAGGCGAGCACGATAGAGATGATGAAATCGAGGTAGGACCCAATGTCGGGGGTCCACGGCGCGCCGTCAATTTCTATGGAGCCGAAAAACCCGAACACCAGGGGAAACACGATGAAGTAGGCGAATGCGATGCCAGCGTAAAACAGCACGATGCTGCTCGCCAGCAACGGAAAGGCAAAGAGCTTTTCCTTTTTGTACAGGCCCGGCGCAACAAATGCCCAGACCTGGTAGAGCACGACCGGCATGGCGAGGAACAGCGCCACAACAAAAGTCAGCTTGAACGGCACCAGCAATGGCGCCGCCATACCGGTGATGATCATCTCCACGCCGGGTGACGCGGCGAACAGTGGCGCTGATACTGCCTCGTAGATGTCCTGGTTGAAGGGAACAAGGGCAGCAAACAGGCCAACCACCGCGGCGGCGATTTTTACCAGGCGGCTGCGCAATTCGACAAGATGCGACAGCAACGAGCCCTCGGCCAGCGCCTCGTCAGACTCGGCGGTCGAGCTCATCCCTTTTCTTTTTCGTGTAGCGGAGAATAGTCGTCGTCATCGCGCGGAATATGGTGGGCAATCAGCTCATCGTCGCAGGCCGGGTCGGCAGGGTTCGGAGGCGTGCTGCTGCTGGTAGTTTCGTGCGCGGCCTGCAGAACGGATGTTTTCTCCGGCGCAGCCTGGGGCTTGTTCGCGTTGTCGATCTCTATGGCTCGCAGTTCTTCATCAAGCTGGCGTTTCATGACACGCGTCATCCTTCGTGCCTGGCCAACCCAGCCGCCGATTTTCTGTGCAATCTCGGGTAGCCGTTTCGGACCGAGCACAATCAGGCCGATCACGAGCAGCAGAAGTAATTCAGCAGAACTGACTCCGGACATGGGAACAGCGGCTCAGGAGTCTTTGCGAGACTCGTTAGCCGGCGTGTTATCGAAATTCGCGTCCTCCTTCGCTGACTTGTCGGGGCTTTTCTCAATTTGCTCTTTAGCATCTTCAGCATCGCTCATAGCGCCCTTGAAACCCTTGATGGCCTTGCCAAGGTCGGCACCGAGATTGCCAAACTTCTTGGTGCCGAAAATTGCCAGCACGATCACCAGCACGATCAGCAGTTGCGGCCAGCTTATGCCTGAAAACATTGCGATACTCCTCTACACCAATACGACGATAATAACCCGCAATCCCCGGCAATTCCGGGCCGGCGTCACAGCCCAACTTGCCTAGCTCTCGAGCCAGAAGGTTACGGGGCCGTCATTCGTCAGGCGGACCTGCATATTGGCACCGAAACGCCCGGTTGCAACTGTTTCGAGGCGCTGCCGGCAAATAGCGACCAGGCGTTCGAAAAAGGCTGCACCTTTGTCCGGTTCAGCCGCGCGGCTGAAGCTTGCGCGGGTGCCCTTCCTGGTGTCCGCCGCCAGCGTGAATTGCGGCACAAGCAAGAGTTCGAGTCCGGCATCCAGCAGGCTGCGATTCATGCGGTCGGCGTTATCCGGGAAAACGCGATAGGTGAGTATACGCTCAGCCAGTCGCTCGACATCGGCGTCGGCGTCATCACGATGCACGGCTACCAGCACCAGCAGGCCGGGCCCGATGCTGCCTATCACTGCGTCGTCGACAGTAACGGACGCCCCGCTGACTCTCTGTAACAAGCCGATCATTTGCGAATACTTTGTCTGATTTCAGGCACGGAAGAGCTTTTATTAATGCATCAACGAGATACGAAAGCCATAGTGACCTGAGAGCCCTGAGACACTGGGCAGACCGGCCGACGCGTGGGATATTACCGCGCGAGATCACCACGGAGGGTGGCTTCGATACCCACAATTCGGTTCCGGACAACGGAAGGACTAGGCCCCGATCTATAGATCGGGGCCTTTTTTTGGCGAAAAACTGCGCATAAAACCCCACCATTTTCAATAAACACGAAATGTGGGATTAACGTATCTTATTTGTGTTATTTCTCGTTAATAAGTGGGTCTCATTTCTGATTACCATCGCCATGAAACGCCCATTGGCAAGCAGTGTCGCAGCCCATAGACTAGCGGCCATGAAAAGAAGGCATTTTGTGGGAGGGCTGGCCGCGGCCGCGGGCGTGGCGGCCTGCAGCGAACCGGCTGAGGACTGCGGTGGACCCGATGGCCACCCGCTGGAACGTTTCGAATGGTCGTGCGTCACGTCCTGGCCGCCAAAGTACCCGGGCATGGGTATGGGGGTCGAGAACCTAACCCGGCGTATTGAGCTCGCGTCGGCGGGGCGGCTCAAGATCAAAGTATACGGCGGCGGCGAACTCGTGCCGGCCTTCGAGGTGTTCGACGCGGTCAGCCGCGGCACGGTCGAAATGGGACACGATGCGTCGTACTACCACAAGGGCAAACTCGACGCGGCGCAGTTTTTCACTTCGATTCCATTCGGCCTCAACTATCTCGAGCTCAATGGCTGGCTTTACTACGGCGGCGGGCTCGAGTTATGGCGCGAGCTGTATGCACCGTTCAACCTGGTGCCGATTCCCTGCGGCAACACAGGCGTGCAAATGGGTGGCTGGTTTAACCGCGAGATCAACACGATTGCGGACCTGGTCGGACTCAAGATGCGAATTCCGGGGCTGGGCGGTGAAGTGTTGCGCCGTGCCGGGGGTACGCCGGTGACGCTTCCGGGCGCTGAAATATTCACTTCGCTGCAGACCGGCGTCATCGATGCGACCGAATGGGTGGGTGCCTACAACGACGTTTCTTTTGGGCTGCACAAAGCGGCGAGATATTATTACTACCCCGGCTGGCAAGAACCGGGCCCCGGCCTGGAGACCATAATCAACAAAGCCGCATGGGATTCATTGCCGCCCGATTTGCAGGCGATTGTCGAAACGACTTGCCAGGCGATCACAACCGACATGGTGGCGGAATATACGCATGGTAACGCCTATGCACTGCAACAACTGCTTGTCGATCCGGATGTCGAGCTGCGGCAGTTTCCTCGCGAAGTCCTGGACCTGCTCAAGTCGATTACAGCTGACATCGTCGCAGAATGGACGGCGACGGACCCGGCGGCGAAAAAAATAGCTGATTCCTACTATGCGTTTCTCGACAAGTCGGCGTATGCGCAACGGGTTACCGAACAGGCTTATCTCGACACCCGAAGCTGAGTACGGAGCAGTTCGAGCGAGCGGGAAACATCCTGTGACCAGATCCGAATCTAATTGCCATAGATCTGCCCCGGCAACCAGGTCGCAAGCGCCGGGAAAACCGCAACCAGCAACAGCGCAAACAACTGAATGGCAATGAACGGCATGACGCCCCGATAGATTTGCTCCGTGCGGACCTCGGGCGGCGCGACACCACGCAAATAGAACAACGCGAATCCAAAAGGTGGCGTCAGGAACGAGGTTTGCAGATTGATCGCAATCATGATGCCGAGCCAGACCGGGTCAAGGCCCATCGCGAGTAGCACCGGGCCGACAATGGGCACGATGACAAACGTGATCTCGATAAAATCGAGCACGAAGCCGAGCAGGAACATAAAAAGCATGACCACGAGGACGGCTCCGATGACGCCGCCGGGCAGAGATTCGAGCAGGCCGCGCACCGCCTCGTCACCGCCGAAGCCGCGAAACACGAGCGAGAAGATCGAGGCTCCGATGAGGATCAGGAACACCATGCTGCTGATGCGAAGAGTGCTGCGCATGATTTCCTGCAGGCGCGCATAACTGAGTTGCCGGCGCATTACGGCGAGCGCCATCGCGCCCATCGCGCCGACACCGGCGGCCTCGGTTGGCGTCGCCTTACCTCCGAGGATGGATCCGAGAACGGCGAGTATCAGAACCAGAGGTGGTGCAATCGCTGCAAGCACTTGCAGCAGTGTCACCTGCTCATCCGGATCGCGCACATGTGCCGGCATCGCCGACGGACGAAAGATTGCCGTCGCGCCGATGTAAAGGACATAGAGCAACACCAACAGCAATCCGGGAATCAGTGCACCCGCGAACAGGTCACCTACGGAAACGGTCCTGGGCGAAAAAATGCCCTGCTCAAGCTGCGCGTTTTGATAGGCGGTCGACAGGACGTCACCCAGCATGACCAGGATAATCGACGGCGGAATGATCTGTCCGAGTGTGCCGGATGCGCAAATTGTTCCGGTGGCAATCTCCGGCGAATAACCGCGCCGCAACATGGTCGGCAGAGACAGCAGGCCCATGGTGACTACCGTCGCGCCGACGATTCCGGTGCTCGCAGCGAGCAACATGCCGACGATCGTTACCGAGATACCGAGCCCACCGCGCAGGCTGCCGAGCAGGGCACTCAGCGTGTCGAGCAACTGCTCGGCAATTCGGGCTCGTTCAAGCGTCACGCCCATGAACACAAACAGTGGTACCGCAACCAGCGTTTCGTTGCCCATGATGCCGAATATGCGGTTCGGGAGACCCGAGAGCAGCGCTTCCTGGAAATCGCCCGTCAGTACACCCAGTGCCGCGAAAATCAACGCGATACCACCGAGCGTGAAAGCGACCGGAAAACCGGCCAGCAGTACCAGCACTACGGTGACGAACAGCAACAACGCCATCCATTCCATTAGTTGCTGCGCCTCAATACTGCGATCGAGCGCATCATCATCGATAGGCCCTGCGCCGCGACGGTCAGCGGCATGATGACCAGGATCAGTTTGACTAGGGGTAACACCGGGTATGGCAGGCCGCCAGACTCGCGCGAAGCCTCATGCATAGCCCACGAGGTAGTCACGAAACCGTATGACTTCCAGGTGAGTAAAGCGCATACCGGCAGTAACAACAGCAATACACCTACGAGGTCGACCCAGGCCTGCTGGCGTGGTGTCATGTTGCGGTAAAAAACGTCAACCCGCACATGCCCTTCATGCTGCAGCGTGTAAGCCGCGCCGACCATGAAGACGGCCGCGTGCATCCAGACCAGCAACTCCTGCAGCCAGATCGCTGGCGTGTCGAACAGGTAACGCAGCACCACAATGCCGAAGGTCGTGATGACCATGAACAAGGTCAACCAGGCCGTGAATCTGCCGGACAGATCACTAAAGCGTTCTATGGAGTTGCGTTGCTCGCCGTGCACGACGGATCAGTGCCGCCAGAAGGCAGGCGTAATCAAAACCAGCAGCGTAAATATCTCCAGTCGGCCCAGCAGCATCGCAACGATGGCAATCCATTTGCCCGGATCCGAGACGCTCATAAACCCGGTTGCAACATCGCCGAGACCGGGCCCCAGGTTGTTCAGGGTCGCCGCGATCGCCGAGAAAGCAGTGACCTGGTCAAGGCCGGTCGCCATCATGGCGAGCATCATGACGCTGAAGACAACGACGTAGACGGAAAAGAATCCCCAAACGGCATCGACGACACGATACGGCACCGCTCTGTTGCCGAGCTTGACCGGAATCTCGGCGCTCGGATGTACGAGCCGGGCAATCTCGCGAACACCTTGCTTGTATATAAGTAAACAGCGCACGACTTTGATGCCACCTGCAGTCGAGCCCGCGCAGCCGCCGACAAAGCTGGCAAACAACAACAATACCGGCAACGCCGTGGGCCAGCTCGCGTAATCGGCGGTGGTAAACCCGGTGGTGGTTGCAATTGACACGGCCTGAAACACGCCGGCGACGATGGTTTCGCTGGTGGTGTCAAATGTTGAGTTACGGAACAGGCCGAAAACGACCAGCGCCGCAACGCCGAGCAGAATAACCGTGTAGCCGCGAAATTCCGGGTCGCGCGAGTAATGCGCAATGGTTATGTAGCGCCAGCCATAGAAATGCAGGGAAAAGTTGATGCCGGCGGCGAACATGAAAAGAATCGCGACCAGGTCGATGGCAGTACTATCGAAATAGCCCATACTGAGATCGTGTGTCGAGAAGCCGCCGATCGCGACGGTCGAATAGGCGTGACACAGCGCATCGAACCAGTCCATGCCCGCTGCGAAATAGCTGAGCGCACAGGCGACAGTGAATGCGAAATAGACATACCAAAGTGCCTTCGCAGTCTCCGCAATTCGCGGCGTGAGCTTGGTATCCTTGACCGGGCCGGGGGTCTCGGCACGATACAGCTGCATGCCACCGACACCGAGCATCGGTAACACGGCGACCGCAAGAACGATGATACCCATGCCGCCCAGCCACTGAAGTTGCTGGCGATAGTAAAGAATCCCGCGCGGCAGAGCGTCGAGGCCCGTCAGCACCGTTGCGCCGGTCGTGGTCAGGCCGGATATCGATTCAAAAATTGCGTCGGTCAGCGTGAGTGCAAGCGGATCATAAAAATACAGCGGTGCCGCGCCGAAGCTGCCGAGAACGGTCCAGAACGCCGCTACGACGAGAAAGCCATCGCGCAATCGCAAGTCCTTGCGCGAACGCCGCACCGGAAGCCACAACAAAAGACCTGCAACAAACGTCAGGCCGAAGCCCTCGATGAATGGCAGCCAGGAGGCTTCCCTGAAAATAAGGCTGATGATTATCGGTGGCAACATGGTCAGACTGAACATCATCAGCAGTAATCCGAGGATTCGCTGTACCACCGCCCAATTCATCAGTGTCCGCCAAACTCAGACAAAGGACACGCCGACCTGGAAAAGCACTTCCAGCTGGTCGATCTTGCGACGGTCAGTCAAAAACAGGATGACGTGGTCGTCCGCTTCGATGACGGTATCGTGATGCGCCATGATGACCTGATCGCCGCGCACCAGTGCAACGATCGCGGAGCCTCGTGGCAAGTCTATTTCCTCGATCGCCCGGCCAACGACTTTCGACGTGTCCTTGTCGCCATGCGCAATGGCTTCGATGGCCTCGGCGGCACCCCGGCGCAGCGAGTGCACCTTGACGACGTCGCCCCGACGCACGTGTGCGAGCAGCGAGCCGATCGTGATCTGTTGCGGCGAGATCGCAATGTCGATACTGCTGGCCTCGACGAGATCGACATAAGAGGCGCGATTGATCAAAGCCATTACCTTGTGCGCGCCGAGCCGTTTGGCAAGCATTGAGCTCAGGATGTTCGCTTCTTCCGAATTCGTCAGACCGCAAAACACATCAACGCTGTCGATGTTTTCTTCCAGCAGCAATTCTTCGTTCGCGGCATCGCCAACCAGCACGATGGCCTTGTTCAGCTGCTCCGAGATCTGTCGTGCACGGCGCGGATCGCGCTCAATGATCTTGACCTGGTTAGTCTGCTCGAGCGCCAGGGCCAGCCGCAGGCCAATATTGCCGCCACCGGCGATAACGACGCGCCGCACCGGCTCTTCCAATCGCCGCATTTCGCTCATGAAAACGCGAATGTCCTTGCGATCGGCAATAAAGAAAATCTCGTCGCCTGCCTCGATAACCGTATCACCTTCGGGCAACAGCGCTTTGCCGTCACGATAGATAGCGGCGATGCGGGCCTCGGTGTTCTTGATATGGTCCTTCAGGGTCGCAATGCGCTCGCCTACCAGCAGGCCATCGCGATCAGCGCGCGCGCCGACGAGACGCACCCGGCCATTGGCGAAATCGAGCACCTGGGTCGCGCCCGGATACAGGATCAGTTGCTCGACGTGCTGGCAGACCAGCTGCTCGGGGCTGATACGAACGTCGACCGGGATCGCATCCTGGGTAAACAGGTCCTTGGCGACCATGTACTCGGTTGCCCGAATGCGCGCAATCTTGGTTGGCGTATGAAACATCGTATACGCAACCTGGCAGGCGACCATGTTGGTTTCGTCGCTGTCGGTCAGCGCGATGACGATGTCTGCATCGTCAGCGCCCGCGCGAGCGAGCGTGTCCGGGTAGGCCGCGTGGCCGACGACCG
>CAZHLE010000042.1:0-2913 GCA_964533065.1 uncultured Woeseiaceae bacterium
GTTGCGCCAGGTCCAGGCGACGGTCCTGCGCTTGCAAAACCTGGTCGACGGTCTGGGCGAATACGCTGCCGGTTGCCGCAATTAGACTCGCTGCAAGAAATGCAACGCTAATGCGCCGACTGCTGCTTTTGCACCGTTTCATGAACGCTCCTTTACGAGGTCAAAGTGTAGTTATCTGGTTGTGACGATGGAGACGATTGCAATGCATCCGTTGTATACATGACATGCACAATTGACGCACGAAGTTGCTGGCTAGCAGCCTCGCATGCGGCCCTCTCCACCTTCGCCGCGGCGAATAATTTTGTTTGGACCCTGATCTCTCTCTCTTGTATTTGGCCTTCCGGATCGAATTCTTCCGGTATCCCCGCCATTTGTGTAATCAATTTTTTTTAAGGTCCCCGAGCACCCGCAGCAAGAGAATAACACATGGCACGCGCTTGACTAGTCCGGCAACAACATTAAGTTCCGACCCTGTCGGGGATCACGATGTTGCCCTTATATTGATTCGGAAAAAGAGCAAATTGGTAACACAAGTAACTGATATTTCGGCAGTTGACTTCGCCGCATTGTTAAAAGATCATGCGGCGCTATGAACGCCTGCAGTTCGCGACATGAATTTTTTTCGGGACTGGCTCTCGCACCTGCCCTGCTTCTGCTTCGGAGGAAGTGCGGGTAGCGCGTTTCCAAACCCAGGACAACGTGAACCCCGCATCCGAACAGGATTGCGGGTTTTTTTTAATTTGTTTACTTGAAACAGGCATTACGCCGGGGAAGCAGGACCATGCAAATGTACTTGGACGCGGATGTCGACACGGCCCGCCTGATTGATCAGCAAGTTACGATTCTGGGTTATGGCAGCCAGGGTCGCGCCCACGCACTGAATCTCCGCGACAGTGGCTTTAATGTCGTCGTCGGCCTGCGCCGCGGCGGCGCGAGCTGGCACAAGGCGACGGCCGATGGTCTCGTCGTCAAGGAGCCCAACGCCGCTGTGAAAGGCGCCGCCATCGTGGCGTTTTTGACGCCGGACATGGTGCAAAAGGAATTGTATGCATCGGTGATCGACGATATTGCTGACGGCGCCACGCTGCTGTTCGCCCATGGTTTTGCCGTACATTTCAAATTGATCGAGCCCCGTGCCGACCTCGACGTTGTCCTGATTGCACCCAAAGGCCCGGGCGGCCTGGTACGGCGCCAGTACGAAGAGGGCCACGGCGTACCTTGCCTGGTTGCCGTTCATAGGGACGCCACGGGCAGCGCCTTGCAGCTTGCGCTGGCTTACTCTGCCGGTATTGGTGGCGCTCGCGCCGGCGTGATCCGGACGACTTTTGCCGAGGAAACCGAGACCGACCTGTTCGGTGAGCAGGCGGTACTATGCGGTGGAGTAACCGAGCTGATCGTTGCAGGCTACGAAACCCTGGTCGCGGCAGGCTACCAGCCGGAGGTCGCTTATTACGAAGTCATGCACGAGCTGAAGCTGATCGTCGACCTGTTGCATGAAGGCGGCCTCAAGAAAATGCACAAGTTCATCAGCGACACAGCGGCGTGGGGTGACATGATCAGTGGACCACGCGTCGTCGACGCCAATTCGCGGGCCGCGATGCAGACCGTGTTGAAGGAGATCCAGGATGGCACTTTTGCCAGGAACTGGATTGCCGAGAGCGCCGCCGGGATGCCGCGTTTCGAGAAATTGATGAATGCCGATCTCGAGCACCCGATCGAAAAAGTTGGTGCGGACCTGCGAAGTCGTATGGATTGGCTGCAGGCTTAGCGCCGCATGGGTAATCGCGTCCGCATTTTCGACACGACGCTGCGCGATGGCGAGCAGGCCCCGGGCTGCAGCATGACGCTGCGCGAGAAGCTGCGGATCGCGAAATTACTCGCCGAATTGAAAGTTGACGTTATCGAGGCCGGCTTCCCGGCGGCCTCGCCAGGCGACTTCGATGCGGTCAAGGCGATCGCAGATGAAGATTTCGGCCCCATCATTTGTGGCCTCGCCCGATGCAATCCGGCAGACATCGAGAAGGTCCACGCGGCGGTAAAGGGGGCCGCACAACATCGCATTCACGTATTCGTCGCGACCAGCGCGATTCATCGTGAGCACAAGCTGCGCATGGCAAAGGAAGAAATCATCAAGAGCGCCGTCGGCGCTATCCGGATGGCCCGCGAGCTTTGCAGCGATGTGGAATTTTCGCCCGAGGATGCATCGCGGACGGAATTGTCCTATCTTGCAGAGGTCGTCAGTGCGGCGATCGAGGCTGGCGCGACGACGGTCAATATCCCGGACACGGTCGGCTACACCGTGCCGGCAGAATTTGATGAGCTGTTCCGTTATCTGCGCAAACATGTCGCGGGCATCGACGAAATTACCCTGAGTGTGCATTGCCATGATGATCTCGGCATGGCGGTGGCCAACAGTCTTGCCGCGGTTCGCGCAGGCGCGCGCCAGATCGAATGCACTATCAACGGCATTGGCGAACGCGCTGGTAACTGCAGCCTTGAGGAAGTTGTCATGGCGATTAAGACGCGTGCCGAATTCTTTGATCTCGTTACCGGCGTCGACTCGACCCGGCTGTACCCGGCTTCGCGACTCGTATCGAGCATTACCGGAATGCAGGTGCCGCGAAACAAGGCCATCGTTGGTGAGAATGCTTTTGCCCACGAGGCCGGTATCCATCAGCACGGCATGCTGCAGCACCATTCAACCTATGAAATCATGCGGCCCGAAGACGTAGGGCTGTCGCGCTCGAGCCTTGTTCTCGGTAAGCACAGTGGCCGGCATGCGTTTCGTGACCGCGCGAAGGAACTGGGCTTCGCGTTGGACGAATTCGAACTCAATCGGGCGTTTCTGGAGTTCAAGAAACTCGCCGACCGGAAAAAGGATGTCTACGACGGTGACATCGAAGCCATTGTCGG
>CAZHLE010000042.1:2923-9749 GCA_964533065.1 uncultured Woeseiaceae bacterium
TGAACGTCGACAGCGCATCGGTCGGCCCATGGTCCTTGCAGCATCTCGAAGTGCAAACGGCATCGGACCGCCCTGCCCGTGCAACCGTTGTCCTGCTCGGTACGGAGACGAACCCCGTCACAGCCAGCGCGACCGGCGATGGCCCGGTGGCTGCAGCGTTCGCGGCGCTCGAGGAGGCCACGAATGTGCACATCACTCTGAAGAGTTTCGACCTGCACAGCGCTTCGATCGGCGAGGACGCACAGGGCGAAGTTGCGATTACCGTTCAACACGGTGCTGAGCTGTATCGCGGCCACGGTGCCAGTGTCGACATCGTCGAGGCAGGCGTACGTGCGTGCCTCGATGTCATCAATCGCATCGCTCGACGTCGCGAGCGCAATGGCGACGGGAATGATTCGACGGCGAATTTATCCAGGTCATCGATCTGATGCCGGCTACATTGTTCGACAAGGTTTGGCGCGATCATATTGTCACGCCGGAGACCCTCGATACACCGGCGGTGTTGTATATCGATTTGCACCTGATTCACGAAGTCACAACGCCGCAGGCGTTTGCGTTATTGCGCGCGCAAGGTCTGCCAGTTCGGCGACCGGATCTGACCCTCGCTACCATGGATCACTCGACGCCGACTCTGCCGGGCGCCAGCTTCAAGGATGTCGCGATCGTGGGTGCGAGCGCGATACAGCAAATTTCTCAGATGGAGAAAAACTGCGCCGACTTTGGCATTGCCCTGTTCAATCACGACAGCGCGCAGCGCGGCATAGTCCATGTCATCGGCCCGGAACTCGGGGCCACACAACCGGGCAAGACCATCGTTTGCGGCGACAGCCATACCAGCACTCACGGCGCTTTCGGTGCATTGGCATTCGGTATTGGCACTACGGAAGTCGGGCATGTACTCGCCACGCAATGCCTGTTGCAACGCAAGCCGAAGACACTCGCCATCGAGGTCACCGGGCGGCTGGGCATCGGGGTGACCGCGAAAGACCTGATCCTGGCGATCATTGGCCAGATCGGCGTTAACGGCGGTACCGGGCACATTATTGAATATCGCGGTGACGCCATTCGGACCATGGGCATGGACGCACGAATGACGGTATGCAACATGTCCATTGAGGCCGGCGCACGAGCCGGCATGATCGCGCCCGATGACAGCACCATCAGTTACCTTGCCGGGCGGCCGCAAGCGCCGCATGGCGAAGACTGGGACAACGCCGTGCTGCGTTGGCGCAGCCTTGCGAGTGACGAGGGCGCGCAATTTGACGCTACGGTCGCGATCAACGCGAGTCGTCTCGAGCCGATGGCAACCTTCGGTACGAATCCCGGCATGGTTATCGCGATCAACGATCCTGTGCCCGACAACGGCAGCGACCCGAGTTTTCGCAAGGCGCTCGATTACATGCAACTCACAGCAGGTAAACCGTTGACGGAAACCATGGTTGACATTGTGTTCGTCGGCAGTTGCACCAATTCCAGGCTGTCGGACCTCAAGGAAGCGGCCCTGATTCTTGACGGGCGGCACATTGCGGAAGGTGTGCGGATGCTCGTCGTACCGGGTTCACAGCAAGTTAAATCTCAGGCGGAGGCCATCGGCCTTGACAAGATCTTTCGCAGTGCCGGTGCAGAATGGCGCGAGTCCGGCTGCTCCATGTGCCTCGGCATGAACGGCGATACGGTACCGAAAGGCAAGCTCAGCGTCAGCACCAGCAATCGAAATTTCGAGGGCCGTCAGGGTGCCGGGGCGCGAACGATCCTGGCCAGTCCGATGACCGCCGCTGCTTCGGCGATCCGGGGCCGGGTTGCCGATCCACGGTTATACCTGCGAGACCGCTGACGATGCAGCCGGTAATCCAGATTCGCTCGCGCACTGTCGTGCTGGCCACTCGCGACATCGACACCGACCAGATCATCCCGGCGCGATTTCTGACGGCAACCTCGCGCGAAGGCTTTGGCGCCCAGCTGTTTTACGATCTTCGCTTTAATCGGGATAGCAGCCCGAACACCGACTTCGCACTCAACCAGCCGGCCGCGGCGGGTTGTGAAGTGCTCGTTGCGGGCAATAACTTCGGCTGCGGCTCATCGCGTGAACACGCTATCTGGGCATTGCTGGACTACGGTATCCGGGCGGTCATCAGTACCGAAATCGCGGATATTTTTCGCAACAACGGTCTCAAAAACGGGCTGCTGCCAATTGTGGTCGACGCTGAGTCGCAGCAATGGTTGCTGCAAAACCCGGGCGCCGAGGTCGAGATCGATGTTGCGACTGCGACGCTGCGATTTGCCGACGACCGTTGTGTTGAATTTCCAATCGATAACTTCGCCCGTTACTGCCTGCTCGAAGGCGTCGACCAGCTGGGTTTCCTGCTGCAACGTGTGCCGGATATCGAAAGATTCGAGGAGCACCGAACATGGATGCCCTGATCACTCTTTTACCGGGTGACGGCATAGGCCCAGAGGTAACGGCAGCGGGTCGGCGCGTCTTGCAGGAAATCGCGGCCCGGTTTGGCCATCGCTTTGAATTCGATGTGCAGGCGATCGGCGGCGGCGCCATCGACGCCTTTGGCACGCCGCTGCCGGATGCGACCGTCGCCAGTTGCCAGCGGTCCTCCGCGGTGCTGCTGGGGGCGGTAGGCGGACCGAAATGGTCTGACCCGAATGCCGTTATCCGGCCCGAACAGGGGCTGTTGCAGTTGCGCTCCCTGCTCGGCGTATACGCCAACCTGCGCCCGGTCAAAGTGATCCCGGAGCTGGCCGGGGCATCGCCCCTCAAGGCCGAAATCCTGGCCGGCGTGGATCTGCTGGTCATCCGGGAACTGACCGGCGGCATCTACTTCGGTGCGAAAACGCGCACTCAGGACTCGGCCAGCGATCTGTGTGTCTACTCCGTCAGCGAGGTAGAGCGGATCGTGCGTGTCGCAGCCAGGCTGGCCGACGCGCGCCGCGGCAAACTCTGCTCGGTTGACAAGGCGAATGTGCTGGAGACCTCGCGGCTCTGGCGCGCCGTCACCAACCGCGTCATGCGGGACGAGTTCCCCGCGATTGAGCTGGAAACGCTGCTGGTCGACGCGGCCGCCATGCACCTGCTTAGCCGGCCTGCGGATTTTGACGTTATCGTTACCGAGAACATGTTCGGTGACATTCTGACTGACGAGGCATCGATGCTCGCAGGCTCCATGGGCATGCTGGCGTCCGCATCGCTGGGCGACAGCGCACGTGGCCTTTTCGAGCCTATTCATGGCTCGGCACCCGATATTGCCGGACGCGGCATTGCCAATCCCTGCGGCATGATCGCCAGCGCCGCAATGTTGCTCCGACACAGCCTGAAGCTGGATACCGAGGCCGATCTCCTGGAACAGGCGATATTGGGCGCCATTGCCGCCGGTGCCCGCACGGCGGACCTGGTGCGCGGTGGCGGGAAATCCCTGTCGACCGCTGATATGACCGAGGCAATCGTCAAATTCATGGATTAATGCGCACCGCTGGCTTGCGCCGTTTGTATTAATGTATTAGCGTACTAACACGCTAATACATAGGCAGTTCCAATGAAACCCAAACGTACCGACCGCCAAAACCACCAGGTCGAGGCCGAAAAGGCCTTGTGCCGCGCAATCATCAGCCTGAAAAGCGCCGAGGAATGCCAGAACTTCCTGCGCGATCTTTGTACTCCCGCCGAGCTGCAGGCGCTGGTGGACCGCTGGCAGGTGGTGGAACTGCTCGAGAATGGCCTTACTTACCGGCACATCAATGAACTCACCGGGGTCAGCGTGACCACGATTGGCCGGGTAGCGCGCTTCCTCGCGGACGGCTATGGCGGCTACAGGACCGTCGTCAACCGCGCCGCAAGCCGCAACACCCCGACCGCACACTAAGGAATTTTGATGGAAACTTCAGACCAGCGCGTCAAGATCGCCGTGCAGAAAACCGGACGTCTCACGGAGCACTCCCAGGATCTTCTCGAGCGCTGTGGGCTGAAACTCACTCGTAGCAAGGATCGCCTGTTCTGTTATGGCGAAAATATGCCCGTCGACCTGCTGTTGGTTCGCGACGATGATATTCCTGGCCTCGTCAGCGACGACGTCTGCGACCTGGGTATCGTCGGGCTAAACGTGGTCGAGGAGAAGCGACTGGAACTGCAGTCGACGGGCCATGAGGCCTTGTTCAGCCAGGTTTTCGCGCTCGATTTTGGCCATTGCCGACTGTCGCTCGCGGCGCCTGACAATACCGAGTATTCGGGCATTGAAGCCTTACAAAACAAAAGGATAGCAACAAGTTATGTGCATCTATTAAACCGTTTTCTCAAGAATAATCGTATTCAGGCCGAGACGGTTTTTTTCTCCGGTGCGGTCGAAATCGCGCCAAAGCTGGGCAAGGCCGACTTCATTTGTGACCTCGTTTCCACCGGCTCGACACTCGAGGCTAACGGCATGCGCGAACTCGATGTTTTGCTTGAGAGTGAAGCGGTCATCATTCAGACGCATGCGCCGCTCAGCGATGCCAAGCAGGCCTTGGTCAATCGCCTGTTGCAGCGGCTTGATGGCGTGCTCCAGGTGCGCGAAAGCAAATACATCATGCTGCATGCACCGCGGGCGGCTCTCGACCAAATCCGCAGTCTGTTGCCCGGCAGTGAGTGCCCGACCGTGATCCCGCTGGAAGGCTCGGCCGATCTCGTCGCTGTACACGCCGTCTGCCGCGAAAACGTTTTCTGGGAGACCCTGGAAAACCTCAAGGCTGCCGGTGCGAGTTCGTTGCTGGTGCTGCCGGTCGAAAAGATGCTCGCCTGATGACGCTGCTGAGGCGAACAAGCTGGTCGGAACTGGACGCGTCCGCCCAACGGGCCTTGCTGCAACGTCCCGCGGGCGCGGACAACGCGGCTATGCTCACGACCGTGCGCGATATATTGCGCGAGGTTCGCGAAGGTGGCGATGCGGCCATTGCGGGACTGACGCGAAGCTACGACAAGGTTGACCTCAGCAGCAACCGCGTCAGTGACGCCGAATTCGCAGCGGCGAAGGCGGAATTGTCGGCTGGCTCCATCGCTGCCATCGATATTGCCATTCGCAACGTGCGGACTTTCCATGCAGCCCAAATGCCGGCGCCAATTGCCGTGGAAACGATGCCGGGCGTCTATTGCGAGCGTATCAGCCACGCTATTGATGCGGTGGGCCTTTACGTGCCTGCCGGCACAGCGCCATTGCCTTCCGCCGCCATCATGCTCGCCGTGCCGGCCGCGATTGCCGGCTGCCCCGTGCGCATACTCTGTACACCGCCCCGGCCTGACGGGCGTGCCGATCCGGCGGTGCTGGTCGCTGCGTCGCGCGCCGGTATCCGCGATATCTTCAAGATCGGCGGCGCACAGGCCATCGCCGCCATGGCCTACGGCAGCGAAACAGTGCCCAGGGTGTGCAAGATATTCGGCCCGGGTAACGCCTGGGTAACCCTCGCAAAGACGCTGGTCAGCGCCGATGTCAATGGCGCGGCCATCGATATGCCGGCCGGTCCCTCCGAGGTTATGGTCATTGCCGATGCCGCCGCGTCGCCGGCATTCGTCGCGGCTGACCTGCTGGCGCAAGCGGAGCACGGCAGAGACTCGCAAGCCATGCTGGTGACAACCAGCGTCGATCTTGCGAACCGGGTGAACACGGAACTTGCCGCACAGATCGCCACATTGACACGTGCGGACACGATACGAGCGGCGCTGCAACATTCGTATTGTATTTTGGCGGACGATATCGACACTGCCATTGCGATCAGCAATGCCTACGCGCCCGAGCACCTGATTCTGCAGATCGAGGCTGCGCGGACTTTTTTGCCGAGGATACGCAATGCGGGATCGATTTTCCTTGGCGCCTGGTCGCCCGAGTCGGCCGGCGATTACTGCAGCGGCACGAATCACGTATTGCCAACTTACGGATTTGCCCGCGCCTACAGCGGTTTGGGTGTGGATCAATTCCTGCGCCAGACTACGGTCCAGGAGCTTACGCTCGACGGGCTGGCCGCTCTCGGCGACACCATCGTGGCGTTGGCGGAACTCGAGGGCCTGGATGCACATGCGGCTGCTGTACGCGTGAGACAAGGAGCGAGTCGATGAGCCTGATCAGCATTGTGCGGCCGGAATTACGCGAATTAGAGCCCTATGCCGCCGCCGCCCAGGTTGACGGAACCGTGCGTCTGAATGCGAATGAAATGCCGTGGCCACGTCGCGGCGATCATTTTCGCCGCACCCTGAATCGCTACCCGGAGGTTCGGCCGGCGCGATTGGCCGCCCTGCTCGCAGATCGTTATGGCTGCTCTGCAGATGAACTGCTGGTTACTCGCGGTACCAGTGAAGGCATCGATTTGCTGATTCGCCTCTGTTGCCGCGCAGGCGAAGACAGTGTGCTGATTCCCACCCCGACATTCAGCATGTACCAGCATTACGCCAAAGTTCAAGGTGCAGGGCTGATTGAGTATGCAACTTCACGCAACGACGATTTCGCGATCGACATAGACGCACTGATTGCAAGTTGTGACGATTCTACCCGCGCAGTCTTTGTCTGTTCCCCCAACAACCCTACCGGCAAACTGTGGTCAAGGAACGACCTGATTCGCCTGCTCGAAGCACGCGCCGATCAATCCGCCATCATCGTCGATGAGGCCTATATCGAATTCGCGAACGAATCATCGGCGATCGAACTGCTGCCGCGCTACGAGAACCTGGTCGTACTGCGCACCTTGTCGAAAGCACTGGCCTGCGCGGGCGCGCGCTGCGGCAGCGTGATCGCTGCGGCACCTTTCATTGAACTGGTTTCGGCGGTCCAGGCACCGTATGCCATCGCGACCCCGGTGG
>CAZHLE010000042.1:9759-10206 GCA_964533065.1 uncultured Woeseiaceae bacterium
AGATCGTTGAGAACGCGTTACAGGCCGAGGACCTCAAGGAAACCGAGCAATTTGCACGCGATATTGTTCACGAACGCGATGCGCTGCTCGCAGCGATGACAACATTTCCCTTTGTACGCAGGACCTGGCAGAGCGCCGCCAATTTTTTCCTTGTGCAGGTGCAGGATGCCGCGACCCTGCTCACACATTGTTCGGAGCGAAAGTTGCTATTGCGTTTTTTCGGCGGCGAACTCGCCGATTGCGTACGAATTACGGTCGGCAGCGCTGAAGACAACGGACGCTTGCTGGCCGCTTTTTCCGAGTTGGCGGACCTGCAGTCATGAAAGACAAGATACTTTTTATCGACCGCGATGGAACCCTGGTCGCGGAACCGGCCGACAACCAGGTTGACCGCCTCGACAAGATTCGGCTGGTCGACGGCGTCATTCCGGCGTTGCTGGAGCTGCG
>CAZHLE010000042.1:10216-14269 GCA_964533065.1 uncultured Woeseiaceae bacterium
ACGGCTACCGGTTTGTCATGGTCAGCAACCAGGATGGGCTGGGGACCGAGGCATTTCCGGCTGCGCAATTTCAGCTTTGCCAGGATCATATCCTGGCGCTGTTCGAATCCCAGGGTGTCATCTTTGATGAGATTTTCATCTGTCCGCATACTGCAGATGCGGGTTGCGAGTGTCGCAAGCCGCGCGCCGGACTGTTGACGGGATTTCTGGCCAGGCACAACGTTGACTTGCTTGCCTCTGCCGTCATTGGTGACCGGGAGACGGATCTGCAACTTGCCGAGCGTATCGGTGTGCAAGGATTCCTGATCGACCCCAGCGGTGCCCACGAGAGCTGGCGCAAAATTGTGACGTCGCTCTGCCATGGTGCGCGTCATGCGGAAGTAACCCGGAAAACCAGCGAGACCAATATCCGCGTCGCCGTTAACCTGGATCGGGAATTGCCAATCAGCGTAGCAACCGGGATCGGGTTCTACAACCACATGCTGGAGCAGATTGCCAAGCACGGCGGTTTCAGCCTGAACCTGCAATGTGATGGCGATACCGAGATCGATGACCATCATACCGTCGAAGACACGGCAATCTGCCTCGGCACTGCGCTGCGCAATGCGCTCGGCAACAAGTTCGGCATCGATCGCTACGGATTCGTCGTACCGATGGATGAAAGCGAAGCCCGGGTATCCATCGATCTGTCCGGGCGTTCCTTCCTCGTGTTCGAGGGTGATTTTCCTGCCGATCGCGTTGGCGAAATGTCGACCGAAATGGTGCAGCATTTCTTTCGCTCGCTGGCCGACTCGCTGGGAGCTGCGTTGCATATTCACGTGCGTGGTTCGAATACACACCACATGGTCGAGGCCTGCTTTAAAGCCGTTGGGCGGGTGCTTCGTCAGGCCATGCGCCGGGACGGCAATACGCTACCCAGTACCAAAGGCGTGCTGAGCTGAGATGGCTGCTCCGACGGTCGCGATCATCGATAGCGGTGGCGCGAATATTGCGTCATTGCAGTTCGCGCTACAGCGCCTCGGCCAGAAAAGTGTGTTGACCGCGGATGCAGCCGAGATCCGCGGCGCGCCACGCGTCATACTTCCCGGCGTCGGCGCGGCGCGCAATGCGATGCAGAGGTTACGCGATCACGGGCTCATTGATGTCATTCGCCGTCTTGAGCAACCCGTCCTCGGCATTTGTCTCGGTATGCAACTGCTCGCAAAGGCCTCTGAAGAGGAGGATGTTGATTGTCTTGGCGTGATTCCCGGCGTTGCAGCGCGACTGCCGGGAAGCCCAGAGTTTCCGGTACCCAACATGGGTTGGTGTCCGATCCGTAAAACCGCAGAAGACCCGCTATTGGACGGACTCGATAACGGCAGCTATTTCTATTTCGTGCATAGCTATGCGCTGCCCGTTTCGGCGATCACGCTGGCCAGCGCAGAGCACGTGCATGAATTCGCGGCTGTCGTTCGACAGGACAATTTCCTCGCTGCGCAATGCCACCCTGAGCGTTCATCAGCGGCAGGTGCACGATTGTTGCAAAACTTCCTGAACTGGCAGCCGTGAACATTATTCCCGCCATCGACCTTCAGGACGGCAAGTGCGTGCGCTTGCTGCGTGGTGATTTTGCGCAGACCACCGAATACAGCAGTCACCCGACCGAGATCGCCCGCCAGTTTGCAGACCTCGCCGTTACGACACTGCATCTTGTCGATCTCGACGGCGCCCGCAGCGGCGAACAGCTCAACCGGGACATTGTTGCAGCGATTGCTGCAGAGTCCTGCCTTGAATTGCAGCTCGGTGGCGGTATCCGCGACGAGGCGACACTGGCGAGCTGGTTCGATGCCGGCGTGCAGCGCTGCGTCATCGGCAGCCTTGTACTGACCGAACCGGATACCGTCAAGGCGTGGCTTAACCAGTATGGCCGGGACAGGATCGTGCTTGCGCTGGATATCCGCTACGGCAGACAGAACGAGCCGATGGTTACGACGCACGGCTGGACGCGAGACAGCGATACCACCCTGTTCGAATGCATCGACGATTTCATCGCTGCGGGCCTGCAACACGTTTTGTGTACCGATGTAAGTCGCGATGGCGCCATGACCGGGCCCAATTTCGAACTCTATGGGCGAATCATGGCGCGTTATCCGAAACTGCTGGTGCAGGCATCAGGCGGAGTACGCCACATCGGGGACCTGGAAGAATTACGCCGTCTGCGCGTACCGGCCGCAATCAGCGGTCGTGCGTTGCTGGACGGGCGAATCAGCGCCAGGGAGATCGCAGCATTCCAGCAAAACGCATAATTCCGTGCCTCGACGTGCGCGATGGTGTGGTCGTCAAGGGTGTGCGATTTCGTGACCATCGCGTGGTCGGTGATATCGTCGAACTGGCCGAACGATACTGCGCCGAAGGTGCGGACGAGCTGGTGTTTTACGACATTACCGCAAGTCCAGACGGCCGTACCGTTGATCGCCTCTGGATCAGCAAGGTTGCTGCTGTCATCGATATTCCGTTTTGCGTGGCAGGCGGCATTCGCACCATTGCCGCGGCCGAAGAAGTACTGAACAAGGGGGCTGACAAGATTTCGATCAATTCGCCCGCGTTGGAAAATCCCGGCCTCATCGATGACCTGGCGCGCCGTTTTGGCTCGCAGTGTGTTGTGCTGGGTGTCGACAGTCATGAGCAAGCGGGCGCCTATAGGGTGTTTCGAAATACCGGCGACCCGAACAAGATTGCCGCAGCCCAGCGCTCAATGGTTGACTGGATCGTCGAAGCGCAACGGCGCGGCGCAGGCGAGATCGTCCTCAATTGCATGAACCAGGACGGTGTACGCCAGGGATATGACTGCGCGCAGCTAGGGATAGCCAGGCAAAACTGCAGTGTGCCGTTGATCGCCTCGGGTGGTGCCGGCGAAATGCAGCATTTCGCCGACGTATTTCAACAGGCCAAAGTCGATGGCGCGCTGGCAGCCAGCGTTTTTCACAACGCCGACATTCACATCGCGGACCTGAAACAATTTCTCGCCGGAAAAAACCTGGCGATAAGATCATGAGGACGAGAAAATGAAAGAATCGGGGCTGGAGTTCCTGGGGACACTCGAGAACATCATCAATGCGCGTCGAACAGCAGCGCCGGATGCGAGCTATACGGCAGAACTTTTTGCTGCCGGCACACGCCGCATCGCGCAAAAAGTTGGCGAGGAGGCGATCGAGGTAGCCCTGGCAGCGCAGACCGGCGATCGTGATGAAGTAGTCAATGAGGCCGCCGACCTGGTTTATCACCTGCTGGTGTTACTTGCGAATCAGCACATTCCTCTTGCGGACGTCGTTGCAACACTCGCGGCGCGCCGCAAAACCTGATCGGGACGGGAAGCGCTGGCCCTGCCCCATTCGAGCAGCACGTAGGGTGCGACATTCAATGCCACCCCCCGAATGCGTATCACCGGCAGCAACTTCATTGCGCAGCGTGACATAGAGTTTGGCTTCATCGCGCATATACGCGAGCGGCCCCTAGGCGTCGGTGGCCGCACCAACATTGAACAGCCCATCGAAATCGAGTTCCAGGTCGCAGGCAGCCAGCAGCATCAACGCTGCCACGGTCGAGAGTGCCTTCATGGTCTAGCTCTCCCTGGCCTGCATGGCCTTGAACGCCGGTCGTTGCCGGCAGCGATCGACGTATTCGAGCAATACCGGTGCATCGCCGAGCATGTTGAATAATTGCAAAAAATGTACGCTGGAGCCCAGCATGACGTCAGCGGCGGAAAACTGCTCACCCAGGATCCAGGGACTCTGCCCGAGACCGTCTGACAAGGTCGCCATCATCGAATTGAAATCACCCCAGCCGTTGCGGCCACGATTTGGCTGAATCCTGTTGATTTTTTCCGACATTGTCGGTTCGATGACAGCCGGCGTGTACATGAGCCAGTACAGGAACTCTCCGCGCTGCGGATCGTCAATCGCCGGCGCGAGCCTGCCACTGCAATAGCGATCCGCGACATACAGGCAAATAGCTGCCGACTCCGCCATTTGCACATTACCGTCGACCAGCGCGGGTACCTTGCGCATCGGGCTC
>CAZHLE010000042.1:14279-19998 GCA_964533065.1 uncultured Woeseiaceae bacterium
CCTGGCGTGCCGGGTTACGAATGTCCACGACTTCGACATCGTAACTGACGCCCGCCTCCTCCAACATCCAGATGGCTCGCGCGGCTCTTGTTTGTGGTGCCCAATAGAGCTTCATCAGATAACAATTTCGACCGCGTCGGCGCGGCGATTGTAATTCGATCGCATGACGTAACCGTAAGCACCCGTATTGGCGATCAGGATGACATCATTTTCGCTCGATGGTGGCAACAGCCGGTCACTGCCCAGCCGGTCGCCGGTTTCGCAGATCGGTCCAACCACCGTAACCGTTTCGGTCGCCGCCTCATGCGCACGACTCAAATTGACGATTTCGTGATAGGCGCCATACAACGCAGGCCGTATCAGCGAATTCATTCCGGTACCGACACCGATATATCGCATATCTCCCTTGCCTTTGACCTGGGTTACGCGCGTCAACAGAATGCCGGCACGAGCAACCATGTAACGACCGGGCTCCAGCCATAACTCATACTGCGGGTAGGCCTGGCGAATTTCGCCCAGGGCCTCGTCCAGTCGCGACAGGTCAAAATCCTTGTCGCCCGGTTTCTCCGGGATCCCAAGACCACCACCAAGATCAATCGTAAGCACCGACGGAAAGCGTTTCGCGACCTCTGCCAGAACACCAGCGACGATGCGCCAGGATTCGGGATCCTGCACACCGCTACCGCTGTGCGCGTGAATACCGATGACCGTCGCACCGGCCGCATTGGTGAGCCGAATCAGTTCGTCGACTTCGAATAAAGGCACGCCAAATTTGGAATGCACACCCGCCGTTTTTACATGCTCGTGGTGACCTCGCCCCTGCCCCGGGTCGAGGCGAATGAAAAGCTTCTGCCCCTGGAACAGTTCCGGCCACGCCTCCAGCGGGTATAGATTGTCGAGCGTCACCTGCAGTCCCTTCTGCAGGGCCCACTCGTATTCAGAGCGCGGCGCAAAATTCGGCGTGAAGAGGATTCGAGTCAGCGCCAGTTGCGGCACGGCTGCCTGCAACCACTCCACCTCCCCGGGTGACACGCACTCGAAATCCACGTTGGCACCCTCCAGCGTCTGCAGGAGTTCGACATTATCGTTCGCCTTCATCGCATACAGAATGCGGCCAACATTCCTGAGGTTCAGCAAATCCCTGGCCGCTTCCTTGACACTGTCTCGATCGTAGACGTAAGCGTTCAGTTGCTCGCCGGCCAGTTTCAACAGTTGCTGACGCTTGTGCATCCACCAGGGTTCGAGTCTCTCGGCCTTCAGTTTCGCGCACGTGAATAACTCTTCCCAACTCTGGCCAAAGGCGGGGCTACCGCCCGACTTGCGGATAATCGACGAATGCAGCTTCCTGACCAGGCGCTGGCCCTGGTTTCGATCGACGACAAAACTCAGGTTCAGGTCGTTGGCCGCTTGTGACATCAGGTGAATCTTTTCTTCCTCGAACACTTCAAGGGCTGGCGCGAGGCGCGGCAGAATCGTACGGATTTTGCGCCCGACCAGGCTGATAGCCGAACAATCCGGGATGACGCGTACGCGACACAGCGCCTCAAGATCACTGACCAGCTCATGTATCAAATGGTCGGCCAGGACACCGCTCTCGGTGTCGATCGAAACCGTCACGTTGGTCTCCGAGGTCGAAACGAGACCGACCGAGACATGATGCGCACTGAAAATCGCGAACGCCCGTGCCAGAAAACCGACTTCATGCCACATGCCGACAGTATCCATGGATACCAGTAACAGGCCATCGCGATTGCAGATCCCTTTGACTTGCGGTTCGATTTCCTCGGTAACGGACGAAATGACAGTGCGCCGTGGTGCATCGAATGTAGAGCGGTATATCGCAACGGCGAAGCGGCGAGAGACAGCGCGGATGCAACACGGTACTGCCCGCTGAGGCCAGTTCCTGCGCCTCATCATAGTGCAACGCGAGCAGCAGGCGCGCAGATGGCACCTTGCGCGGATCGGCGGTAAACATGCCGGGCACATCGGTCCAGATCTCAAGTCGGCGAGCTCGCAGTCGCGCTGCAAAGTACGCGCCAGAGGTGTCCGATCCGCCGCGCCCCAAGAGGACTGTCTCGTCGTGCACATTCCGCGCTATAAACCCTTGTGTCAGGACGATCCCGCCCATGGCGGCGAATGCTGTCCGCATCGCCTCATCGAGCGCGAAGTCACAGGTGGCGCTCAGGTAGTCCTGTGCTCGTTGTTGGCCCGCACGACTATTGCTGCTCAGGTGCTCGCGCGCGTCCACCCATTGCACGGGCAGGCCCTGTTGCACCAAGTACTCGGCGCCGAGCCGGGTAGCCATGATTTCACCAAGTGCCATGACCCGTACACGCACCCGAACACTGACCTCTCTCACCAGCCGGATGCCGGCGACCAGCTGTTCGAGTTCCTGTAATTCGCCGCCAATCAGTGCAGCGCCATCTACATCCAGCGCGACCGCAAGCTCTTCATGCTGCTGGCGAATTGCGGCGAGTTCCTCTGCGGGGTCGCCGTTCACGGCCAGTTGCAGTATTGCGTCGAGCCGGTTAGATACGGTGCGCAGCGCGGAATGCACAACGACGGGCTTGAGACCAGCGTCGAGTCGATTGCGCAACAACCCTGCGATAGTGCGCCAGTTTTCCAGGGTCGATACGCTGGTACCACCGAATTTCAAGACTACCCAGGGCGATGCGCTGGTCTCTTTGTCCAGGCTCAAACAGGCACCCCGTTCGAACTCTGCCTCCTCTATCTGGTTAATCATCGTGACGCACATTTCCTTCCCGGGTTACAAAAAAAACCCGCCAGGGTCTTCCTCGCGGGTTCGATGACAATGTCCGTCCTTTATTATCTAGTCGGTACTATTGCCACTCGCACCCACGCACCTCTGGCGCGCCATATATTTTGTGTGTTTTTTCATATCGACCGAGTCGATATGCAGGCACATTACGTGGGTGACAAAAAAACTCATCGGCAGAGTAGAGCGAACCTTGCCGGAAACGTCAAGCATTTGCTGAACACGGGGTCTTTGTTAGTCCCAGGCCGGCGGAATTGTAACGGCGCCTTCCGAAGCCGATGAGACCGCGGCACGATACTTGGCAAGAGCCCCGCCTGTTACGGGCGACGGTGGCCGTCGCCAGGCGGAACGGCGCGCTGCCAGCGCTTCGGCATCGAGTTCGACATCAATTTGCTTGCGTTCCGCGTCGATATGCAGGATGTCTCCATCCTTGAGCAGCGCGATCGGCCCACCAACGGCCGCTTCTGGTGAAATATGGCCAACTACAAAGCCGTGGCTGCCGCCGGAAAAACGACCATCGGTAATCAATGCGACGACGGCACCGAGCCCCTTACCAATGATGGCTCCAGTCGGACCCAGCATTTCGCGCATGCCGGGTCCGCCCTTTGGCCCCTCGAAACGAATCACGACCACATCGCCGGCACTGACTTTATCGCCAAGAATGGCCTGTAATGCGGCTTCCTCGGAATCGAAACAACGAGCTCGTCCACTGAAGCGCAATCCTTCCTTGCCGGTAATCTTGGCCACCGCACCCTCGGGTGCGACGTTGCCGTAAAGAATTGCAAGATGACTGTCCGCTTTGATCGGCGCACTAAACCCGCGCACGATATCCTGCCCTTCGGGATAGTCTTTGACCGTGGCGAGGTTCTCAGCCATCGTCAAGCCGGAGACAGTCATGCAATCGCCGTGCAACAGTCCGGCGTCCAGCATGCGCTTCATTAAAGGCTGTATCCCGCCGATCGCGATGATTTCCGACATCAGGTATTTGCCGCTCGGCCTGAGGTCGGCCAGTACCGGCACCTGCGCACCGATCGTTGTGAAGTCCTCAAGCGACAGTGGCACCCCGGCTTCACGCGCCATGGCAATCAGGTGCAATACCGCGTTGGTCGAGCCACCGAGTGCAATCACGACCGCGATGGCGTTTTCAAACGCCTTGCGCGTCATGATATCGAGTGGCCTGATGTCCTGTTTGAGGAGATTCATCACCGCCGCACTCGCCCGCCGGCAATCTGACCGCTTGGCGTCGGACACCGCCTCTTGTGCCGAACTGTTGCCGAGACTCATGCCCAACGCTTCAATGGCTGACGCCATGGTATTGGCCGTGTACATGCCACCGCAGGCCCCCGGCCCTGGAATTGCGGTCTGCTCCACCTCGAGCAGCTCGGCAGCGGAAATCTTGCCGCTTGACCTCGCGCCGACGGCCTCGAAGACCGACACGATATCGCGGCGTTTCGCGCCCGGCCGTATCGTTCCGCCATAGACGAATACGGCAGGTCGATTCAATCGGTCGCAGCCGCCAATAGCGACCAATCCGTCGAATCCTTCGGCTCCGGCAACCGCTTCGATAGAGTCAGCAATGATTTCGCGCGAAACCAGTGAATAACGCATGCCGGGCGTGCCCATCGATATTCCATCCGAGACACTGATGGTGTTAAAAATAACGCCCTTTCCGCCCGCTTCGTCGGCGCTCTTTGCGGCTTCGTTTGCGAGGTCGAGAATGTGCATGTTACAGGGCGTCGTCATGCTCCAGGTCGAAGCGATGCCGATCTGCGGACGCTTGAAATCATCTTCGGTGAATCCGACTGCGCGCAACATGGCGCGACCAGGCGCATGCTCATCACCGTCGACGACGACGCGTGAGTAGCGCCGCAGTTCTTTTTCTTCCATGCTGATTGCCTCGTTTGGGTACCCAGGGGGCAAGCCTGACGCCGCCCGTACCGGCAGTTTAACAACGATTTGGAGAGCAGCGAAACGTCGGCCTGCGCAGGCCGCGACAATCTAGGAATCGTCATCCCGAATAATGACTACAGTACGCTGGTAGACGCCGCTGTCTGCGGAAAAATCTGCAGTTTCGAACTCAACACTGAAGGCTTCATTGTCCTCGAACACAGAATCCTGGACGAGGGGAATCAAGATTCTTGCGCTGCGTTGATAGGGACCGAACGCGATCGTGCGATTGCTCGGTGCAAAGTAGTCTTCACCTTCGGTCGCGGTAATGTCCCGCAGCACGTAGGCTACCACCAGTGTGGAATTGTCCGGATTAAAGCGCTGAACGTCGATCTGCACTGCCGGATCACTTTCCTGGACCGAAATCTGGCTAACCGCAAAAGCTACCGTATTGGCTGGCAAGGTTGCCTCAAAGGCGCGCTGATCGTCGTCCTCAAGATACACCGTGACGACAGCAAGCGCGGCACCAGGGTTATTGACTTCGCGCAGTCGCAGCGTTGACTGTTGATCCGCTTCGCGCAGTGGATCGTCACGCATCGAGAGCGTAACCCGGGCGCGATGCTGACCTGCGGGAAACTCGACGGCTTGACCCTCCTTGATCGTGTACTTTCCGGCCAGCCAGGGTGAGCGATTGCCGCTGAAGCCGATTTCCTCCAGGCGGAGACGCAACGCCGCGCTCGCGTCGCCGCGAACAAAGTCAATAATGACCGGAGTGCCTCCTTCTCGCATGGTGATGGATGACTCAATGACCTGCTGATTGCCCTGATTGATGCGTATCTCGGTACTTGGTGGTGGCAGCAATGAGAAATCGATCAGGAGGGGGGCTGGCTCCGTTTCCGGCAACACCTCCTCGGGAGACTCGACCAGCTCCTCATCCGGCGTCGCATCAAAGGCGGCGACCGGCAGCTCATCGATCGGCGGCGTAACGAGCGCCAAATCATCTTCTTCGTTCACAGCCGTTGCCGCAACTGCCTCGACCGGCGCTACCGTGTTTTC
>CAZHLE010000043.1:0-19834 GCA_964533065.1 uncultured Woeseiaceae bacterium
TCCAAGCCGAGAAATTCTTCCTGCGCTGAGCGGCCGACGACAATTTCGTTTTTGCCCGGCTCGAACATGCGACCTTCGGTGAGTTCGACTTCCTCGCGTACGCTGAAGGCACCAGGCTGGACGCCGCGGAAAGGCACGTTGGCCTCGGCATTATTCGATTTCTTTTTGACGTCGACAACGACGTAAAGCTCAGCCGACATCATCGCCGCGTCCCCGTCTTTGAGAATGCCGGGTGCGGTTTCTATAATCTGGACCTGGGTGTTACCGAGCCCGCTGTTGAGTTCGGACGTGGATCCATCGCGCATGATGATGGCCGTTTCCTCGGATCCGGCGCCGATCATCGTCCGTTGAAAGCCATTCGCCATCGACAGCACCGCGGCGAACACCAGCACGACGGCGGCGACGCCGATGACTGCCACGGCGGATGAACCAATGCGCTGCGGCAGGTTGCGCAGGTTGAGCCAGGTAACGGCGACGATCTGATTGAGAAGGCGCATCGCTGTTTCCTATGCCCGTGCCAGCGCGTCGACGATCGACAGGCGCATCGCTTGCACGGCCGGGAACAAGCCGGCCAGGATTCCTGCGCCGAACATGATGGCGACGGCGGTAAGCATCGCGGCAGGTGACAGGAACACACCCGGCAGGAAGGCGCCGAATTCTTCGGCCATGCCCTGGACGAGGAACCAGCCGAGACCCAGGCCGAGCAGTCCACCGATGAGCATGATCAGGATTGACTCCGATAAAACGATGCCGAGTACCGAGCGGTCGGCGAAGCCCAGCGTCTTTAGCACCGCTAGCTCCGCGATGCGTTCTCGTACCGATTGCGACATGGTGTTGCCCGACACCAGCAGCAATGTGAAAAACACGGCGCCGAGGATCAGTGTCACGATCAGCGCGATGTTGCCGAATTGCTTGGCAAAAGACTGCGCGAACGCGGCCTCGGTGCTGGTGTCGGTCTCGGCCGGCGAGTTGGCGAACTGCGCGTCAATCGCATTCGCGACCTGCACCGGGTCGGCACCCTTCTCGACTCGGAGGATGTACCAGCCGACAGTTCCCTGGCCGAAGGCACGCGCCTCGTCGAAATAATCGTACTGGAACAACATCAATGCCGTGCTGCCGCGCGGATCCGCCGTGGAAAAAATGCCTTCGAGGTCGAACTCCCAGGTTCGTGCACCGTCCTGGCGGGTCCAGATCGTCGCCTGGATCGGTATCCTGTCACCCACTTTCCAGCCGAAGGCATCGGCCAGCTCCTGGCCAACGATTGCTCCCTGGCGATTCTTCTTCCAGGCCTCGAGCTGTTCCGGCGGGATCTCGAATTCCGGGTACATCGTCAGGTAGGAGTCGGGCTCAACCGGGAACTGGCCAAACTGGTTGCGCGGCTCCTGGTAATAGCCACCGAACCAGCTTGCATGGGTCACCGCAACAACACCGGGCGTCGAGGCGATGCGGTTCTGATAGCTCACTGGCAACGGGTTGATCAGGGAAATTTTTTCGATGACGACGAGGCGCTCGGCGTCCGCCACGTCTGCACCGGATTTGAACGCATAGCCGATAGCGGACAAAAGCGCGAACAGCAGGAAAGCGACAAACACGGACAGGATGGTCAGCGAGGTACGAATTTTCTTGCGCCAGGCGTTTTTCCAGATCAGCCAGAAATACTTCATGCCGCCTCCCGCGCCTCGAGCGTGCCCTTGTCACAATGCAGTGTGCGGTTTGCGTACTCGGCGGCCTGGGCGTCATGGGTCACCATGATGATGGTCTTGCCATGTTCGCGATTGAGCACCTGCAGCAGCCGCAGGATCTCATCGGCGGTGTGGCGATCGAGGTCACCGGTCGGTTCGTCGCAAAGCAGCAACTTGGGATCTGAAACAATTGCCCTGGCGATCGCGACGCGCTGTTCCTGGCCGCCCGAGAGTTCACGCGGGTAGTGTTTGGCCCGATCGGCAAGGCCGACGATGTCGAGCGCAATCGCAGCTCGCCTGGCGCGTTCTTTGGCGCCGAAGCGGGTCAGCAGCAGTGGCAATTCGACATTGCGCTGCGCCGAGAGCACGGGCAACAGGTTGTAGAACTGGAAGATGAATCCAATGTATGTCGAGCGCCAGGCTGACAGCTGGCTGTTCGACATCGACGAGATTTCCTCGCCACCGACGGTTACCGTGCCCGACGACGGCTTGTCGAGACCGCCAAGCAGGTTGAGGAGCGTTGTCTTGCCCGATCCGGAGGGGCCCATGATGGCGATAAAGTCGCCTGCAGGAATTTCGAGATCGAGATTGTGCAGAACCACAACCCGCTCCTTACCCTTCTGATATGTGCGGCTAACGCCTTCGAGTCGCGCCAGGATGTCGGCCATCGCCTGCTCCTTATTTTTCGATTTTGATTTTTTGGCCTGCGGTGAGCGGACCGTCATACGAGCGCACGATTGTAGCGCCTGCTGCGAGCCCCTGCACGACCAGGACCTGCGGCCGGTCACGTTGCCCCGCCACCTCGACCGTCTGTCGTTGCACGGCATCGTCCTGAACCAGCCAGACGTAATCGCCGCCGGCATCGGAGCGCAAGGCCTCGTTGGCGATCAGTACGCCCTGCACGGGCTGCGCGGAATCGGCGGGCATCTCGGAGCCAAGGAAGGCAACCTTGACACCCATGTCGCTCAGAACGCGCTCGTCGCGCTCGAGGAAACCGATGCGCACCCTGACCGTGGCCTTCTGCCGATCCGCCGTCGGCACGATTGCAATGACTTCGGCAGGGATACGCCAGTCGGGGTAGGCGTCGAGAATCGCCGAGACCGGCTGCCCGGCCCTGACGCGCTGAATGTAGGCCTCGTTGACGTCGACTTCGATTTCGAGCGAATCCGTATCGATAATCGTGCAGATACCTGTGCGCGTGAATCCGCCGCCGGCGGAAATCGGTGAAATCATCTCGCCGGGCTGCGCATTCTTCGACACGACCATGCCGGCGAACGGCGCCCGGATGGTCATATTGGAGAGTGAGTCTTCGGCGAGTCCGATATTGCGCATCGCTACCTTCACGTTTTCACGTCCGGTTTCGAGCCGCGCCGCCAACTGATTGTAGGTCGCCTCAGCGAGATCAACGCTGGCCGCGCTGGCCAGCTTGCGTGCGGCAAGATCGCGCTGCCGGTCGCGATCGAGGCGGGCGTTTTTCAGCAATGCCTCGGTCTCCGCGAGCAAGGCGCGTGACGAATCGGCCTGTGCCTGCGACAGCGCGAGCTGCGCCCGCTCTGTCGTGTCGTCGAGTTTCGCGACGACCTGGTCTTGCTCGACGCGCATGCCTTCCTCAATGAACACCTCGACGACCTTGCCGGTAACTTTTGACGAAACGGTGGCCTGGCGGCGGGCGACGACGTAGCCTGAGGTATCGAGCACACTGTTTGCAGCAGTGGCACTCGGCGGCCGGCGCGCAATATCTGTCTCCACCGGCACGGCTGAAGCACCCGGGCGCAGCAGCAGCCACCAGGCCGCGACAAGGACAGTGGCAGCGAGTGCGATAACAGGGAGCAGCCAGCTGCGCCCCGCGGGTGGCGGGGCGCTGCGGTCGATCTTCAGCTGGCTTATTCTCTCAGATGCGTCAGCCATTCCATGTTCCTGTTGCGGCGACCGCGTGATCGTATCAGATCAGGGAGAGAACACGGTTGGCACTTGCTGTCGAGCTAGGCATAGGCGTAGGCGACAAACTCGGTTTGCCTGGAACCAAGCTTGAGCCGGCTGCAAAGACCGTCGACCTGCCTGTGGTGAATCAATACCCTGCCCGAACCCGCGCCTCGGCTATTGGATTTATTTCAGCCGACCCATAAGCTCCGACGCATGGACATCTACACGATAACGATCGCGATCAGCATCCTGGTCTATATCGCAATCGGCGGTTATGCCGGGCGCGGCATCAAGCAGCTCGATGACTACTATGTGGCGGGCCGCCGCGCGCCGACGCTGATCATTGTCGGCACGCTGGTTGCGAGCCTGATGAGTTCCACGATGTTCCTCGGCGAGGCCGGCTTTTCCTACGCGGGGCAGGCGGGACCTTACGTGCTGTTCCCGCAAACCGCCTGTATTGGTTACGTGATCGGCGCGCTGTTTTTTGGCCGTTATCTCAGGCGTAGCCGGGCGACCACGGTCGCCGATTTTTTCGGTCAGCGATTCAACAGCACGCGCGTGCAGGCCTTGGCCGGGTTCACGATCATTTTCGCCCTGGGTGGCTACCTGCTGGCGGTGACTCAAGGCGCGGGCATCCTGCTGTCGCAACTCTCGGATCTCAGTTATGCACAAGCGCTCATCGTTGCGTGGCTGAGTTATACGCTGTTCACGATTTACTCGGGCTCACGCGGCGTGATCCTCACCGACACGCTGATGTTCCTGGTGTTTACCGTTGCGAGCGTCGGCGCAACTGTATTCCTGGTTGATCACTTCGGCGGCTGGCCCAGCATCATCGAGGACCTGGTCGCGATCGAAGACAAGGCGGGCCTGATGTCCTGGCACGGCATTATCGGTCCCGGTACCGAGTGGCCGACGCCAATGGATTACCTGATCTGGGCACTGGTGATCGACTTCAGCTGGATGCTCGTCTACTCGGTCAGTCCCTGGCAATCGAGCCGCCACCTGATGGCAAGAAACGAGCATGTGGTGCTGCGCGCCGCAATCATCGCCTGCGTGGTTGTCGCGCTGCTGCAGGTCATGGTCTATGGCATGGGTGGTGTCATCAATCTCGGCAAGTCGGACATCGAGCCGTACGAAAGCGCAACCATCTGGGCCTCGCTGCACATGCTGCCGAAAATGCTCGGAGCCCTGATGCTGGCCGGCATCGTCGCCGCGATCCTGTCCTCGGCGTCGACCTTCCTGTCACTGGTCGGTTTCAGTGCGAGCAATGACATCGGCATCCACAAGAGCCTGGACGAAAAGAAGACACTGTTCTTCAGTCGCATGATGATGCTTGTCATAGGAACTTTCGTGCTCGCGGCGGCTTTCGTATTCCCGCCGGATATCTTCTGGCTGACGACCTTCATCGCGACGGTTTTCGCGTCCTCCTGGGGGCCGGTCGGCTTCATGTGCATCTGGAGCAAGCGCATCACCGAATCCGCCGCGTTCTGGGGCATGCTGTCGGGAATTTTGTTCAACGTGGTGCCGAAGTTTTTCGAGTTCATCGGCATGCTTGACCTGCCGTCCTACCTGGACCCGGCCATCCTCGGCGCTGTCGCGAGCCTCGTTGTCACCATTTCCGTATCGCGCGTCACTTTCGTGAGCGACGAAGAGAAAGCCTATATCGAGAACCTGCACCAGGCGCCGGCCGAGGAGATCGACAGCAAAAGAACCCGCACCACCTATCTCGCATCGACCGTGCTGATCGCCAACGGACTGATCATGCCGTTCGTGCTGATCAACTACTACGTACGCCCGTACCAGTCGGCGACCGGCATGTTGTTGCCGGATGGATCGCTCAACTGGTTCACGGGCGAGGCAATCCTCGCGCTGAGCTGGTTCGCGCTATACGTTCCCCTCGGTGTCTTCGCAATCCGAATGATTCGAAAGGCGTACGGCCCGGGTCAAAAGTCGTAGCGCAGGCCAAGCTGCAGCGAGCGACCGGGCAGCGGCACCAGGTCCTTGAGCGGTGAGGTGTGCTGGCGGGCGTCTTCATCTGTCAGGTTGGTGCCGCGCAGGAAAACGAAGATATGGGGTTGCTCGAATGCATACGACAGCTCCGCGCCCACGAGCGTATAGGAGTCCGTTGGCAGTTCATTCGCCGCGATCTTGTCCTGATCTCTATGGAACGTTGCCTCGATCGTCGCTTCAAGCGCTTCCTTGGTGTAGTGGAGCGCGATGCCGTAACGCAGCGGTGTGAGTCGTGGCAGGTAGTCGCCAGTCCTGTCGTCCTCGCCATAAACGAAATCCGTGAACAGCCGTGTATGTAAATGGCCTGCGGCCAAATCGAGCAACTCAATGCGTGCTTCCGCTTCGTATCCATACAGCGTGGCATCCGTCTGCGTGTACTCGAAGACCTGCAGCTCGTCTTCCACGACTGCAGTCGGCGCCAGCAGAATGTAGTCGTCAATGCCGTTCAGGAAGCCGGTCACCGTCCATGCAATGCGGGAATTCTCGCCTCGCAGCGTCAGGTCGACGTTGGACGACGTTTCCTTGTCGAGTATGCCGTCTCCGAGGATGACGGATCCACGCTCGATTCTTTGCACGGCGACGTGCGCGCCATCGGCGTAGAGTTCCGTTGCGTTCGGGTGCCGCTCGGTCAGTGCGTAATTGAGCGCCAGGCTGAGGCTGTCCCCGAGTGCCCGAATAAAGCCGATGGAGGCGCCGAAGGTGTCGTCGTCATATTTCGGCAGGTTCGGTGCATCGATTGTCTGCTTCTCAATTCGCGCGCTGCCCTGCAGCGTCCAGAGGTCGCCAGGCTGCCATTCCTCAAAAAAGAAAAGACTGGTCTGCTGAGTGCTGGAGGCGGGCACAAATGCCTCCTCACCGAGCGCTTCGAAATCGACGTCTTTGTACTGCAAACCGACAGCACCTTCCACGGCGCCGAAAGGTCGATGTTGGAACTCGGCCCGGAAGTCCGTGCCCTCCGCGTTGAAGCGGGTACCGATCTCGTCACCTTCGAGTTCCACGTGTTCGTAGTCGTTGCGGGCGAGCTTGACATTCAATTCTCCAATCCTGGCGAACCGGTACTCACCTTCAAGGTCGACGCGGCTCTGGTCGAGGTCGACGCGAACCGGCTCCTCTTCTTCTTCCCCGCCGCCTTCCTCTTCGTGGTGATGCCCGGGAATGCCGTACTGGTTCTTGTAGTTGCTCAGGGAAAAGCCCAGGTAGCCATTGTCGCCGGTCAAGGTTATGCCGGCAGCCCCGCCTTGTGCCTCGCTGGAGGTATTCTCGACGACGCCGAAAGCCTCATCCTCGTCGGCACCATGCTCCTCTTCTTCCTCCATTGCCCGCAACAGGTCCGACTCGGCGAATCCGGGAATCTCGATGTCGTCGGTATCGCGACGGAAATAGTCGAGGTGAAAGCCGACGGCAGCTGTGCCGAAGGCGAGTTCGGCGGCGCCTGCCTGCTGGCCGGTCGCCGAATCGGTGCCGAGCGTGACGCGGCCGCCGAAGGGTGCTTCGAGGCCGTTTTCGAGAATGCGATTGTCGACCACATTGACCAGGCCGCCGGCGGCGCCGCTCCCGTACAGCAGGGTCGCCGGGCCGCGAATGATTTCAACACGTTCCGCGAGCATGCTGTCCACGCTCACGGCGTGGTCTTCACTCAGCGCCGAGGCATCCAGTGCATCAAGACCGTTGGATAGCACCCGGATGCGCTCGCCGGACTGACCACGAATGACCGGGCGCGAGGCAACCGGACCGTAGTAGGTCGAACTCACGCCGAGTTCATGCGCCAGCGTCTCGCCGATGCTCGCCGCCTGCCGTTTCAGCAATTCGTCACCGCCGAGAACTGCGGTTGGCTGGGCAAGTTCCTTTATGGTGCGGCCCAGCGGTATACCTTCGACGACAATTTCATCGATGATGTGATGGTCATACTTGTTGTCATCGTCCGCTGCAGCAGCGATGCTGGCATTAGCGCCAAGGGCCAATGCCAGGGACGCGATCGCCATGCAGCGCCGCGTCAAAAAACTCAGGAAATTCATAAAATTCTCCGATCAGGTTCGGTTTCAAGCTACGGCTTATCGCCGCGAAAATATCGAACGGATCAGGAGAGTGGCGGAGCCCGGGATCGGTATGCTGCAAAGGCCGGCGCTGCCGCGAACGGCTGCGCCATCGTGTCGGTCCAAACCTGCAGCCCAGTCGGAAACTCCATGGGCGGCGCGTCCGGAACGATTGTTGCGCCGAGCTGATTGTAGGTGCTGCAACTTTGGCAAACGCTGAACCCGTGGTCTGCAAGGTGCTCGAACTGGTGGCTGGCAATGGAAATCTGCAACAGGGCGAGCGCAAGAATGCCAAAGAGCGCGGGTGCGCGCCGCCGGCATTTCAGATTGTTGATTGTTGAAGAGGACTCGCGCATGGCTGGAATACTAGGCCCATTCGGTTGTGCTTGCAATTGGTCAGACCGCTGGTACGAAAAAGGTTCCGCGGCGACCGACTCCTGCCTGCCTTGGCCATCTGGTGTTTTTCGTCATCTTGTGCCGGATGAGTTGAATTATCGCCAGTGCCGACGGAAGATGCTTATCGCCTCACGGGCGCAAAACTTTGAGTGAGCTCAGTTCGCTGATGAGTAATTTTCTTCGCTGCAATGCACTCCTGCTATTTTTACTGCCGCCATTCGTCGCAGCTCAGGGCGATCCGCTGTTTCTCTCGGATGATCCATTGGAGATCACGATTGAAATGCCACTCGCCAAGCTGCTGAACGATCTCGAAACGGAAGTCCCTGGGGTCGTCAGGCTTCGAGGAACTGACGGCGAGACCGTCGCCATCGAGATGACGATGACCACGCGGGGCAGGTCACGCCGCAAGTACTGTTCGTTCCCGCCACTCAAGGTCAACCTGAAGAAAGGCCAGACCCGTGGCACGGTACTCGAGGGGCAGAACGAGCTGAAAATCGTGACTCACTGCAAGGGTAACGACACACACGAACGCTACTTGCAACAGGAATTCGGCATCTACAAGGCCTATAACGAGCTCACCGGGTTTTCCTATCGGGCGCGCTGGCTGACGGTGACCTATGTGGATACGGACGGCCGGCGCGACAGCGAGACCAGGCCCGCATTCTTCATTGAGTCGAACAAGGAAATGGAGAAGCGCCTGGAGCGCGAGAAAGTAACGCTCACAAAGGTTCCCGAATCGAGTCTCGACCCCGTCGTCGGAAGCCAATACGCCTTGTTCCAGTACCTGATCGCCAACACCGACTGGTCCATGCTGAGCGGGCCGGACGACGAGGGCTGCTGCCACAATGGCAAGATTCTGCAAGTACCTGGAACAAGCAACGGCTGGGTTCCCGTGCCTTACGATTTCGACCAGTCGGGCCTTATCGACACGACGTATGCATTGCCGGGTCCGTCGCTGAAGCTCCGCTCCGTACGGCAACGGATCTACCGGGGACGCTGCCGGCATAACGCGCAGCTTGGCGAGACGGTCGCGTTGTTCAATGAAAAGCGCGCGGCCCTGGAAACTCACCTGGCGCCCGATAGCATCGGTGATAATTTGCAAAAACGCGCCCTGGGCTATATCGACGACTTTTACAAAATCGTCAACGATCCACGGAAGCTGGAAAAACAGGTCATGGGGGCCTGTATCGGCTCGTAAGCGCAGTCAGGTCTTGTTTCGTTTCGCCTCTTTCGCACTAACTCGTGCATCCTCGACCGGGTTCCGCCCATAGTCCAGGTACCAGAGCATCGCGTTGGCGAGGCAGAAGAACATCGCCATGATGACTGCGATGCCGATATGGCCTATGCCCGCGCCGAGGCCCACACAGATCGCGGCAAAAATGTAGATTCCATCGATTGCCTCGCGCAGCGTTACGCGAAATCGCACAGCGGCCACGAGCGCGGCGAGGCCGAAAGCCAAGGCAAGGCTGTCCTGGATAAGTAGAACGACCGTACACGCGCAAATGGGCAATATGATCAAGGCTCGAACAAACGCTTTTGACGGTCCAGAATCGTATTGCGTGGCGAGGTAGGTCCAGGTAATCGGTAGCATTACGAGAATCGTCGAGGCGAGATTCAGGACGAGAAAAATGACCATGCGCCAAACAGAATCG
This sequence comes from uncultured Woeseiaceae bacterium, assembly GCA_964533065.1. Taxonomy (GTDB): domain Bacteria; phylum Pseudomonadota; class Gammaproteobacteria; order Steroidobacterales; family Woeseiaceae; genus UBA1847. The sequence goes on from CAZHLE010000043.1 coordinate 9,697, forward strand.
ATGCTCGGCTGACCACCTCCAAAATAAGAATCTTCGCCTGCTACCTGCGCGAGGCGTGACTCCGTTATTTCACCGTCGCGGTCAGCTGGAGTGCTGCTCTCGTTGACATCAGTGCCGCCCACCGGCAGGAAGCCCAGCAACTCCGGGCGATTCAATATCAGCACTGAAATGATGACGCTCAGTACAAGAAAGTATGCGATCAGTTTCGCAATGAGTCGCAGTGGGGTTGTATTCTCATTCATCGACGATGGTCCTTGCAGAACTTTGTCGTTAACGCTGTCTGTGAATCCAGCGCAGTTGCAGGCCGACGCCGATCAGGTATAGCAGCAGAAGGACTGCGTAGCACATTTTCAGAACCGGATCGTCGATCGACGCCAATACGGGATTGCCAATCGGCAGGCGCAGCAGTCCGTCCGTCACGGCGGGAATACAGTGGAAAAGCAAGGTGGCCGAAAAACTTAAGGCACGCACGTAGCGAGACAAATTTCCAAAAATTTGCGTTGCCGATGCCACGGCGCCAACCGCCAGCGCCAACAGTGTCATCACGGCCAGCGCATGGCCCGGGCCAAACTCGCCACGCTGAAAAATGCCGAGAGCGGTGACGGCGGTAATCAATGTGGCAGCCAGGTAGATCTGCCCCGAGCGTGTTTGCAGGCTTATCTCCCGGTGCCTGAACAGGGTAAAGCCGCCAGACAAAAGCGCGATCGCGCCGACGACCGTATGAAACCAGCCCAACAGGATCATCTCAGGCATGCGGGAATACTCCGATCGATAGTCGGTGCGATCCTAGCACGCAAGGCCGGCTGGTTTATGCCTGCGACCAGGCGGCCTTGATCCAGACCTTGACGTCCTTGTCGACATCCGCCGCTTTTTCGAGTCGCACGCGATGGCTGACGTAGGCTTTCTTCGGGGCGATCTCGATTGCGCCACAACTCATCGCCGCCCTAATCAGTGCATCGTAGATTGGCTTCAATGCTGCTTTGTCGCCGGCGTACTGTGCGGCGACGAGGTCTGCAGTGTCACCGATGCTTCCGGCATCGCTTTTCAGAGTCTTGAGCGCGACCAGGTTGGCGAAGCCGTGCGTCATGCCGTGATCGGCTTTCAGCATCTTCACAATTTCACCGTGTTTGGCGGCGCCGGATTTTTTGGCAATAGCAATCCATTGATCCAGCGATTTTCCGGTGTTCTTTTTAAGGTTGGCGATCATGAGCGTGTAGGTGACCGCAGAAGGCGGGTCGTCGCGTGAGGTCAGGCGAAAACTGTGGACGAGGCGGTGCGGCGGGTCCATCTCAAGAATCTCGCCAACGACAGCGACCACGGCGAGCTTGTCTTAATGAGCTCCGACCAGACGGTGTCGATCGGCGCATCGATGAGCACCTTGTAGACGGCGCGGTCCGCAAATTTTCTGTCTGCCATTACCTGTTTCTCCTGTTCCTGTTTTTTCCTTCACCTCCAGCTCTCGACTCTGCGAGTTGCTTGATTCGCGTCAGATTGCCGCTCCAGCGCTCATGGATCATCTGTATCGGAACCGCGTTGAAATAGAGTCTCCTGGTGCGACCTTCCTTTTGCGAACAGCGTGTATGGCATCGCGAGGCGCCATAGTTCTTTTACCAGCCGCCTCCGCTAAGATAAGCGGGTCGTCACCACCGGCCGATGCGCGCATGACATACTTTCAACAAGCCCTGATCTATATAGGCGCTGCGGTGCTTGTCGTGCCGCTGGCCCGACGCCTGGGCCTCGGATCGGTGCTGGGTTATCTCGGCGCCGGTGTGATCATCGGCCCGGCAGCGCTCGGGCTGATCAGTAACATCGATGACGTCCTGCACTTCGCCGAACTCGGCGTGGTGTTCCTGTTGTTCATCATTGGTCTCGAGCTCAAGCCATCCCGACTCTGGGTCATGCGTCACCAGGTTTTCGGTTTCGGCAGCGCGCAGGTGCTGCTGACGGCTTTACTGTTGCTCATGCTGCTGATGGCCGCCGGCTGGCAATTCCGGCCATCGCTCGTGATCGGCTTTGGGTTGGCATTGTCATCGACCGCCTTTGTATTGCAACTGCTCGCCGAGCAGAAAAAACTCTCGACGGAGTACGGTCGCGCATCGTTCGCCGTGCTGCTGTTCCAGGACCTCGCGGTCATCCCGCTGATCGCGCTGATTCCGCTGTTGGCAACGGGACCTGGCGAGACGATCGATCTTGCTTCACTGCTCGTGGGTCTCGCGGCACTTGTCGCGCTGATCGTTGGCGGGCATTACCTGCTGCGCCCGGCGCTACGGCTCGTCGCGAAGGCCGATATCAAAGAGTTGTTCACCGCGGTTGCCTTGCTGGTTGTGCTCGGTGCGGCAGCGCTCATGGAACACGTCGGCCTGTCGATGGGTCTCGGTGCGTTCATTGCCGGCATTCTGCTGGCCGACTCCGAATATCGTCATGAGTTGGAAATTAATATCGAGCCGTTCAAGGGCCTGCTGCTGGGGCTGTTCTTCATTGCCGTGGGTATGTCGGTCAATGTGCAATTACTGCTCTTCGAACCACTCAATATCGTCGGGCTGACCTTGGGCCTGATACTGGTCAAAGCGCTCGTGCTTTTTGTACTCGCCCGCACATTTGGCCTGGAGAGCGATGCATCACGCAGTATGGCCCTTATCCTCGCGCAGGGTGGCGAATTCGCCTTCGTGCTGTTTACGCTTGCACGAAGTTTTGCGGTGCTGGATGGTCCCACCATCGACAGGCTGTTCCTCATCGTGACATTGTCGATGATGGCAACGCCGATACTCTACCTGCTGGATGCGCGCATCCAGCGACACAAACGCGGCAAGCAGGTAGAGCCGGTCTACGACACGATCGAGGATCTCGGCAATCCGGTGATCATCGCGAGCTTCGGTCGCTTCGGCCAGATTGTCGGCCGCATCCTGAAGTCGAAGGGCATTGGTTTCACCGCCCTCGAGTCAAATCCGGAGCAGGTCGAAGTGGTGCGGCGGTATGGCAACAAAGTGTATTTCGGTGACGCATCAAAAATCGAATTGCTGCGCGCTGCTGGAACCGGCAAGGCGCGGCTCTTCGTGCTTGCCATTGACGACATCGAGCGCTCGATGGCAACCGCGAAGACTGTGCGGCATTACTTTCCCGAGCTGCGGATTCTTGCCCGCGCGCGTGATCGACACCACGCACACCTGCTGATGGATCTCGGTATCACGATGATTTACCGCGATACGTTCCAGGCGGGAATGGAGCTGACACGTGGCCTGCTGCAGCAGCTCGACATTGACGATGAGGAGGCTGAACTCATCGTAGGTGCTTTTGAAAAGCACGACAAGGAACTGTTGCAACGGCAGCATCAAGTCCGTCTGGACGAGAAGGACATGATCCAGACAGCGCTGGAGGCGGCCGAGGAGCTCGAGACCCTGTTGCAGGCCGACCGGCGTCGCGACGATCGCGGCTGAGAAAAACGCCATATTTAATTGCCAGCGACGCGTTGCGCCATATGCCCTCTATCACTTCAGACGATATCTGGCCTGGCGCTCTTGATCAGGTCATAGGCGGTGTTGAGTTCACGGGAACGCTCCTCGGCGACGGCGCGCATGCTCTCCGGCAGCCCTCGTGACGCCAGTTTGTCCGGGTGGTTCTGGCTGATGAGTTTTCGATAGGCGCGCTTGATATCGGCAGCACTCGTTTGTGGTGTTACGCCGAGTGCGGCATAAGCATCGGCAAGCCGGTCCTGCGCCGGGGCCCCGCCATGTGCCGACGAGCCGTGTGTAGCGGAGCGTAGCAGCGCCTCGAGCCGTGCGACGTCCGCTTCGTGAAGGCCGAGCCGTCGTGCAATGTGCACCAGCATGCTGTGTTCGGCGGGATCGACGCGACCGTCCGCGGCCACGGCCATGCACTGCAGCTGCAAAAACAACTGCAGCAAGACACCGCGACCGCGGCTGATTCGCGCAAAGCTGTCGACCGCTGCATCGAGATCGAAATCCGGCTGCTTGCCACGGTTGAAAGCCGCTTTCGCCTGGTCACGTTGTTCGCCCTGCAGCTTGAGCATGTCAAACATCTGCTCGACCGCCCGGATCTCGTCGCGGGTCACAACCCTGTCGGCCTTACACAAGGCACCCATGACGGAAAAGATCGAATCGACCAGCTGCGACTGTGCGATCTGCAGGCCACCGATCAGTGTTCGCTGCAAAACGAAACCGGCCGCGTAACCAATCAGGCCACCGATGAGGAGACCACGAAACCCGCCGAAAATTGCGCCGAGCAGGGCGCCTATCAATATGAATTGCATGAAACGACTTAGTATCGTGGCTCGTTGCCGGGAATCCACTTGATATTGCAGCCGATGCTGGGACGCTGGTCGTCGGACACCGGTCTGTCGGACAGCAGCGCATCGATCGCGGCGCGCAGCTCGCGGCCATCGACAGCAACGCCGTTGCCCGGCCGGCTGCCGTCGAGTTGGCCGCGATAAACAAGCTGACGATCCGCATCGAACAGGTAGAAATCCGGCGTGCAGGCAGCGTGGTAGGCCTTGGCAACGCTCTGATCGGCGTCCAGCAGGTAGGGAAACGTATAACCGCGATCAGCCGCCTCTCGCTTCATGAAGTCGGGACCATCAGCCGGGTATTTCCCGATGTCGTTGCTGTTGATTGCGAAAACGGCCACGTTCTTCGTCGCGCAATCCTTGCCAAGTCGTGCGAGCTCATCGGCCACGTGCTGGACGAACGGACAGTGGTTGCAGATGAACATCACGAGATAAGCGCGCGCGCCGTCAGCATCATCGAGCGAATGCACAACACCGTCGGCATCCGGCAAACTGAACGCCGGTGCAAGAGTGCCCAACGGGAGCATCTGCGAAGGTGTTTCTGCCATAGTGAAATCCAGTTAGCGGCCGACAGTGAGTATCTCAGTTTACACCGGATCCTTTATACTGAGCGTCCAATCCCATCCTGAGTAGACAACCTTGAGAACCCTGGCCCTGACCCTCCTGGCATCTCTGGCCCTCGCCGGATGCAGTCCTGAAGTAAATACGCCCGAAGCACCGGTTGCCGCGAAAAAGCCGGTGACGCTCGAGCTGCATGGCGATGAGCGCATCGACAACTACTATTGGTTGCGCGAGCGCGAAAACCCCGAGGTTATCGCCTGGCTCGAGGCAGAAAACGCCTTCACCGAGGAGGCGATGAGACCGTTCAGTGGTTTAAGGAGCATTCTCTTCGAGGAAATCAAGGCGCGTATACAGCCGGACGAATCGTCCGTCCCCTATCGCCGCGGTGATTACTTCTATTACCACCGCTACGAGGCGGGCGAAGATTATCCCATTTACGCGCGCAGGCAAGGCTCGCTGGATTCGCCGGAGCAGGTCCTGCTGGATGTGAGCGAATTGGCAGGCGATGCCGAGTTTTTTCACGTCAGCGGCTTTTATGTCAGCCCCGACCATCGCATCGCGGCCTACGCTGTGGATACAGAGGGGCGGCGATTTTACGATATCTATTTTATTGATCTTGCCAGCGGGCGCCGGCTGCCCGATGTGATCGAGAATACGACCGCGGATTTCGTCTGGGCCAAGGACAGCCAGACCATTTTTTATGGCAAGCAGGACGCGGAAACATTGCGCTCCTACCAGGTTTATCGTCACAAGCTCGGCACAAACGAGAGTTCACTGGTTTACCAGGAGGATGATGAGACCAACTACCTGTCTCTCGATAAGTCCCCGGCACACGGGTTTATATTCCTGGTGAGCGGACAGACCCTGTACTCGGAGGTGCGCTACGTGGCCGCGGACTCGCCAGAGGACGAACCAGCCTTGTTCCAGTCGCGGGAAAAAGACCACATCTATACGGTTGCCGACGGTGGCGATCGGTTCTATGTGCTGACGGACGACAACGCGAGCAACTTCAGGCTGATGGAAGTGCCGCTCGACTCAACGTCGAAAGAATCATGGAAGGAAGTTGTTCCGCACCGCGACGACGTGCTGATCGAGGGCATCACGGTACTCAAAGACCACGTCGTCCTGGAATTGCTGGAGCAAGGCCTGGTGCAAATGGAAGTTCTCGATCGCCACAACGGCGAGCGGAGGCGAATTGCTTTTGACGAAGAGGTTTACACAGCCTACGGTGACAACAACGTCGAATACGATACTGCAACGTTTCGTTATGTCTACGAATCGCTGACCACGCCGGAATCGACCTACGATTACTCGCTGGCCGACGAAGTACATACGCTGGTCAGGGAAAAGCCAGTGCTCGGTGGCTTCAATCGTGGACACTACGAGACCCGGCGGCTGTTTGCCACCGCCCGTGATGGAGCGCAGATTCCGGTTTCCATGGTGTATCGCAAAGGCATGCAAAAAGATGGCAGCAACGCGTTGCTGCAGTATGCCTACGGCTCCTACGGCAGCAGCCTGTATCCCTACTTCAATGCTGATCGGTTGAGTTTGCTGGACCGTGGTTTTGTCTACGTCATGGCGCACATACGCGGTGGCTCGGAGATGGGGCGCGAGTGGTATTACCAGGGTCGGCAGTTGCAGAAAGTGAATACCTTCACCGACTTCATCGATGTATCGAAATTTCTGATTGCGGAAGAATATACGTCGCCAGAACATCTATATGCTTACGGCGGCAGCGCAGGCGGCTTGTTAATGGGCGCCGTCCTGAATATGGCGCCGGAACTCTACAATGGCGTCTTCGCCGCTGTTCCGTTCGTCGATGTTGTGACGACGATGCTGGACGAGAATATCCCGTTGACGTCCGGCGAGTGGGACGAGTGGGGCGACCCACGCAAGAAAGAATTCTACGATTACATGCTGTCGTACTCGCCCTACGACAATATTCGTGCGATCGACTATCCGAATATCCTGGTCACGACGGGTCTGCACGATTCCCAGGTGCAGTACTGGGAACCGGCAAAGTGGGTCGCCAAACTTCGCGAATTCGATACAGGTGACAATATTCTGATCCTGAAAACCGATATGGCGGCGGGCCATGGCGGCAAAACCGGACGATTTCGGCGCATAGAAGACACGGCGTTTTATTACTCGTTCTTCCTCGGGCTCGAAGGGATTCGCGAGTAGGGTCCCGATCATGGAAGATCTCCGTTGGCGACCACCATCGCAAGCCTTGCCTACAGCGGTATTCGGCCCTTGTGTTTCCCGAGCCAGGTCGCGAACGACTGCAGGGACGGGTTTAGTGCGCGGCCTTCCCCGACATCGCGCGCCGCGCAAAATACGCTGAAATTACGTATAGCCAACTCGCCCTCAGATCGGCAAGCTTTCCTGATTTGACTCGGGTTATTGCGGATGCTCTCACCCACTGAAGAACTCGGCCTTAGCGCAAAGACTCTCGACACGAGGGTTCGACGTGCCGTGGCGCACATCTCGGCGGCCTCGCTTGCTCAACTCGAGCGTACGCTCACCGCTGATGCCTGGGCGAACGCCGTTGTCTATGAACGCAAGGGTGTGACCGAGGCCGTGCGAATCATGTTGCGGCCGCTGGTGATGATGCCGGAGCAGGTTGCCTACCTGCATCACGTCTGCAGCCGTGTCACGGATGCGCTGCGCCGCCTGCCGGACCTGTATCTGTCGGATCCCGACGTGCGCGCCGTCTTGCCGATTGCCGAGGAAGAGGACGCGTTTTTACGCGAGGTCTGGGGGCCAGAGCACAGCCGCCTCAATCCTATTTATGGACGGCTTGATGGTGTGTGTGATTTTACAGGTGCACGTTGGCAGGATTCATTGCAGTTTATCGAACCAAACCTGTCAGGCGTCGGCGGCCTGCAACTTGCGCCCGTGGCAGAAGCGCTGGTTGCACGCAACATCGTGCCAACCATCTGTGCACATGATCCGGATCTCAGGCTCGAACTGCCGCGCGACCAGCGAGACCTGTTCCTGCAATTGTTACTTGATCATGCCCGCGCCGTCGGCCGCAAAGGCAGGAACCTTTGCCTGATCGAACCCAAGTACTCGGGCGAAGGTCCCACTGAACAGCCGGCGCTGCGGGACTTTTGTCGCGAGCGCCATGGCGCGACGATCGTTCACGCGGATCCGCGCGAACTCGAGGTCATCGCGGGAGAAGTCTTGTTTCAGGATGTCCGTATCGATATTGGCTACCGTGATTACGAAGCTCGAGATCTGTTCGAACTCGAGCGCGAAGAGGGTCGCCAGCTGAATGCGATGCGGCTCCTGTTCAAACAAAACAGAATGGTGTCATCGCTCGGCGGCGACTTTGATCACAAGAGCTGTTTCGAGGTTTTTACGGACGAGGTGCTGGCCAGGAAGTTCTTCAGCGTTGACGAGCTGCGCCTGTTCCGCCGCCATGTATTGTGGACGCGTATCGTCTCACCAAGGCGCACATCCTTGCCGCACGGCGAAGGCGATCTGCCGGAGTTCATTCGCCGGCATCGTGAAGAACTGGTCCTCAAGCCGAACCGCGGTTACGGCGGTACCGGCATCCACATAGGTTCCGAAGTTGAACCCGGACAATGGGACAGCCTGATCGATGAGGCCCTCGCCGTTGCCGACGATGCGAACCGTTCGTGGGTGGTGCAGTCAGCAGTCAACCTGCCCGTGCATGAATTCCCGATCGTCGGCAAGGACGGTCGTGTCAGCGACGAGCCTTTCTATACTGTGCTCGGTTTTGCCGCGACCGATCAGGGCATTGCAACGCTTGGCCGCGTCTCGCAACGGCAGGTCATCAATGTCGCGCAGCGCGGCGGACTCGTTGCAGTCCTGGTCGGCCAGAAGCCGCCGGAACTGCGTGCCCCGGCACGCAATGCGCTGCCGGATGGTAATGCGAAAGCCCGCCTCGCGAGCACGACCGCGGATCTGCGGCACCTGGATGGCGCGATCAGCCTGTTGAACTGGGACGAGGAAACCTATCTGCCGCAGGGCGCGCGATCGGACCGCGGTGCCCAGCTTGCGACGCTCGAAGGATTGAGACACCGGCTGCTGACAGCAGATGAGCTCGGCGATGTGATCGAGCGTGCGGCCTTGGATCCGTCCTGCGACGAGCTGACCAGGGCCGAGTTGAAAAGACTGCGGCACCATCGTCGAATCGCGCTCGCGCTGCCGGACGAACTGGTCCGAAAATTTGCCGAAACACGCTCGCGTTGTCTCGCTTCCTGGGAGATGGCCTTGCGCGAAGATGACTTCTCGCTTTTTGCAGGACCGTTCGCCGACGTGCTGCTGCTCGTTCGCGAGCGTGCGGAAGCGTTGAAACGCTCCGACGATCTGTACGACCCCTTGCTCGATGAGTACGAACCTGGCATGACGCGCGACCGGCTCGAGCCGGTACTCGACATTGTTGGTAAGCGGCTCGGGCCCATGGTTGGCAGGCTCGCCGACACAACCCGCAACGCGATGCCATTGCCGGTGGCATGTTACCCGGAAGCACAACAGGTCGATTTTTGCCGCAGGCTGCTACGCGACATGGGCTTCGATTTCAGGCGCGGCCGCATGGACTTCTCGACGCACCCGTTTACGCTGATGGCGAGCCCGAACGACGTGCGCGTGACCATCCGCGTCAATACCGGCAACCCGATGACGGCCTTGTTCGCGACGCTGCACGAGGGCGGTCACGGGCTTTATGACCAGGGCTTTGGCGATGAGCTTCGCAAGACGCTGCTTGCCGAAGGACCGGGCATGGGTATCCACGAATCGCAATCACGACTTTGGGAGAATCACGTCGGCCGCCGGCCTGGATTCTGGGTGCATTACCTGCCGGAACTTCGCAGACTGTACCCGGGGACCTTCGATGACTGGACCGCCGAAAAACTGGTCCAGTCCGTGAACGTGGTGCGACCCGGCCTGAGTCGTGTCGAGGCGGATGAGGTCACTTATAACCTGCACATCCTGTTGCGCTACCAGATCGAACTCGCGCTGTTGTCGGGCGATCTCGCCATCGCGGATTTGCCCGGCGCGTGGAACGAGCTGAGTCAACGCCTGCTGGGCGTGCGTCCGAAGACTGCAGCGGAAGGCTGCTTGCAGGACGTGCACTGGGCGCTCGGCATGTTTGGCTACTTCCCGACCTACCTGATCGGCAACCTGTATGCCGCGCAATTCATCGAGAGTTTCAACGAGCGCCACGACCTCGACGCAGCATTGGCACGAGGCGATCTGCAAATGCTGACACGTTGGCTGCGCGAGCACGTGCACGTGCACGGCTCGAAA
>CAZHLE010000044.1:0-19211 GCA_964533065.1 uncultured Woeseiaceae bacterium
ATTCCAGCTGCCGTTGTACCAAGTCGGGCTGTACGCTCGACCGCTCGCGTCGCGTGTAGCGGATAGCACGGCTGCAAATTTCTCCGCCCATTGCTGGTCTACACCCAGTGCCAGCGCGTACGGCAAATACGCCTCAAACAATTGCGGCGTTTTCTCGGGCGGATTACGCAGATTCAATTCGTCTCGCTCGGCCACTTCCAGGTAATCGCGAAACCCGGCCATTTCGTCCAGTAGCTTGCGACCGCGCAGAGTCGGCCGTTTCATGATGACGGCAAACACGACAACCACAACCAGCATAGCGATAACCGCCAGGATAACCAGCAAAGTTGGCCGGCTGGCGATGGTCAGCGACACAAGCGCTGCAACCATCACGATCAGTATCGCCGGAATGTTTAGCAGGCCATTCCTCTGAAAGTACTTGTTCTGGTAGTCGGCGCGCAGCGATTTCTCGTGGGCCTTGCGCACTTCGCGCAGTTGTTCGTGGTTTTCCTGCTCCAGCACCACGGTATGGCTCTCGCGAAACAGCTCGTCATAGAGTTCACGCTCGCCGGCCGCCAGGGCCGGCGCATTCTCCGCCGGTTGCAGCTTGCTCAGGGAGTGCTCGTTCTCCTTGCCACCGAAGTTAAAGAAACCGCTGGGCTTCACCGATGCGTTGATGCGCAGGTAGCCTTTGACCGCGAGATTGACCACAGCGGCCGTCATGGTCTTGTCGTCGTAGTACATCTGCCGGATATAACGCAGCGATGCAGGCGAAAAACCCGCGGGCGGTTCGTAACGGGTAACGAGAACACCGGCCGCCGGATCACGGCCAAAATGCAGCCAGACCGGGATGTAGTACAACAGCAGCAATAGCAGGCCGCCGAGCGCGACCAGCAAATTGGCATTGTCCTTTAGCAGCCAGCCAAGGCGCTGCAGGTCACCGGGCTCGTCCACATATCCCTTGGGCCAGCCGACGACGATAGTGAGCCCATGATGAGCGGGCATCTTCTTTGTGGTGACAAACGTCACCCGCTGCGCGTCATCAATACTGGCCGAGTAATCTCGCGCGGTGCTACCGGCCGCGCCCGTATACGCCTCGACAAATACTTCGCTGGCGCCGGGTTCGAACTCGAACGACACCGTTGCGCTCGCGACATCGATAGGGAATGCCCAGTCCAGGCCGGTGACGTTCCAGTACAACTCATCGTGCTGCTTGAAGTAACCGAGCATGCGGCTCGCGCGGTAGCTAAACTCATAAGTGTGTTCGCCGATTTCGACAAAGCGATCAGAACTGCCGAAGTAGAACCGCACACCGTTGTAATAGTCGCTGCCATGAAACGCTTCGGGCTGACCGTTACGCATCACACCCTGCGCCTTGATCACAACGACATGATCGTTGCCCAGGCTGTCCGTATACTCGGTCGGCAGGTCGCGATAGATGCCGCGCTGGATACGTATGTTCTCGGCACGCACTTTGATCCTCTCGGTGACCTCGATCCAGCCGTCCCGCAAAACGAGGATATCGCTGTGAAATTCGAGAATGCGCTCATCCGCGAAAACCGTTCCCGAGCTCAGCAGGCAGATCAGCAGCAGTCTTTTCACTGGATCGAGCCCAGCTTGACCAGCGGCACGTTGGCGACGTCGTCGGACGACTTCTGAAAGAATTGGCGTGGCGTAAAACGAAACAGCGAGGCGACCAGATTGCTCGGCACGGCTTCGGTCTGCGTGTTGTAGTCGCGCACCGAGCCGTTGTAGTAGCGGCGCGCAAACTGCAGGTAATTTTCGGTCTCGGCGAGCTCCCGCTGCAGGCCGAGGAAATTTTCGTTTGCCTTCAGGTCGGGGTAATTCTCCGCCAGCGCGATCAGTTTTTGCACACTGGCACTGAGCTGCTCTTCGATCTCGCCACGCGCCGCAATCTCGCTTGTGCGTTGTGCCTCGGTCCGCAATGCAGCGATTGCGGCGAGCGTACTGCGTTCATAGCCCGCGTATTGCTCGACCGCCTTGACCAGGTTGGGAATCAGATCGTGGCGCCGTTGCAGCTGCACATCGATATCGCTCCAGGCGGTCGCGGCCCGATTGCGACCACGCACCAGACGGTTATAAAGAATGACGCCCGTGATCAACAACGCCGCCGCGAATAGCAAAATGAGTTTCATGGTCGGGCAAGTTTAGCATCGTTGTTGCAGAGCCGAGTAGGTAGCGGCTATGCCGCCTCCCACGGGCTTGAGCGGGTATCGCCCGCATGGCGGCCTCCCACAAGGCTCAGCTAGTACCAGAAGGAAAAGAAGATCTGGAAAATGTTGGCTTCGAGTGCGTACAGGGGCTCGTTCGGGAATCCTGCGCCCGTGCTCAGATCTTTGAACTCGTGGTAGTCCACGTTCAGAATATCGATGGATGCACTGACCGAGGCCTTCTTGAGGAAGCGCCAGCCTTGCGCACCGCCGATAAATTCATAGCTCGCGGCGAGCTTCAGTGTAGTGCTGGTTAGCGCGCTGAGTTCCTTATCGCGGCCCCGGAAGTTGGTCGCCTGGGCGCGCGGGAACAGGTCGCTGAAGAAATGGGCGCCGGTCTGGTCGTGATAGCGGAACTTAGCCGAAAAAGTCCACGGGCCCCACGGATGTGTGTAAGCGATCGACATCGTACCGCCGTCGATATCCCAGGTGTCGGTATAGTAGCGGTATTCGCCTTCAATCGCGGCACGATACGGCAGGTAATACTTGGCACGCAGGCCCACGGCGCTGCTGGTACGCGTATTCGGGTAAAGCTCTGGTTCGTAGCTGTAGCCAAGCGCGCTGCCGGGGTCCGCGTAGCGCACGGAACGATACGGATTGTTGAGGTATCCCTCGTCCGTCATAACCTGGAAGTTAAGGGACGAAATCAGGTTGCGGGTCAGGATCTGCGTCAAGCCAACACTGTAGTACTGTCGGTCGTTCTCGCGCTCAAAGGTCGTATCGCTCGTTGAACTGACGATATCGTCGCCAAGCCCGTATGAAAGCGTCAGCGTGGTCAGGTCACCAAACATATCCTGTTTGACCGAGAAGCTGTAGGTCTTAGCATCAAAGTCCGACTCAACACTGCTCGTGTAGCCGACGCTCATTGTTGTATTGCCGCGCAGGTAGTCCATACCCAGCGACCATTGCGTTCGCTCTTCCGTATACGGGCTCGCCGTTGTTATGACGTCGATCGATGCCGAGCTGACCATGTCGACATAGTAATTCGCTACCACCGAGGTGCTCGCGCCGATCTGCCTTCGCACCAGCACCGATGGGCCGTCAATCGTGACGCCGCCGCCATCATAGAGGTGATACAAAACGTCCGCACGATCTTCCGGCAATACGGCGGCCGCCGCACTGCTGCAGCCAAGCACTGCAAGTACAAGAACAACGATGCGGTATTGCGAATTCATCATGCGAGCGCCTAGTTACAACCGCAGCCGCCGCCGGCCGCGCCTTCGCCGCCACGAGCGCCTTCTCGCGCCTCGTAGACATGCTGGATATATGAGCTGGACACCGGGTCGGAATCGAGCGCCATGATCGGGTCGGCCAGGCGATCGCGTTCATAGGGCTTCACCCAGGGCTCGATGCTGCTGCAGCCCGCCGCCGCGATCACGAGGGAGAACAGCAATATTGATTGTCCAAATTTTTGGATGCTCATTTTCATACTCCTAAATCCCAGCCCTCAACTCAGAAGAACACGGTCACACCGAAGTGACCTTCCAGATTATGGGTGGTCTTATCCTCACCCAGGATATCGATATCGAACAGGTGATCCCGGAAGTCGACGTGCAACGCGACCGAGTCGTTCAGCAGGAACCGAAAGCCGGCACCAAAATTGACTGTATACCGATCGTCACCGGCGAACGTCGTCGAACCCAGACCCGCAATCAGGTAAAAATTCGTGTTATAGGCGCGACCTTCACCGATATATCCTTCGCCCGGCAACAGGTTGTAGCCAACGTTCAGGTTGTAATACGTATAAGTCCGTTCGCTATCCGAAATAATCGGTGCGCCGCCCGACAAAACCTCGAAACTGGTCAGGCCCGCTTCGGTCTGGCCGACCGTTGCTTCGACGAAAAATCCCTCGGTAACGTGGTACGCAAGACGTACGCCGTAGACAAAGTCACTGCCGAAGTCCTCGATACTCATGATGCCTAAGAAAGCGCCAACCTCGAAGTCTTCGCGATCGATAGCCGGTTCCTTGACCTCGCGACGCTCGACTTCCGGATCGATGACCTGCCCCGGGGGCTCGGCACTGGGCGGCGATGCTTCCTTAGGCCCGATGCCGAACAGGTTCTTCGTGGCCGCGCAGCCCGAAAGACTGACCAGGGCAATGATCAGAAAAAGAATGCGAATCCGGCTTTCCATTCCTCTACTTCCTCGTTGTCGTCGCGGTTCGTAAACACCACGTAACTCTTGTATTCAGCGCGCAGCAAAAAGCGTCGCGTCACGTAAACCCGCAGACCGGCGCCGACATGACCGATTTCGTCCGTGCGGTCGTCTCCCTGGATAATTGTCGATTTCGGCGCGGTGTGAATCACCCCCGCGCCGAGGGTGAAAAACGGCGAAAATCGCCAATCCGGCCAAGTCTCATGTACAACGTTAACACTGCCCATCCAGCCGTTCGAAAAATTTCCTAAAATCTGTGAACCCCATACCTCTATTGAGACATGCGGGTTGAGCGAATACCCGCCGTACAGGGAAATGATGTTCGCACCGCCGAAATCACCGGCCAGAATTCCGGCCTCCCACTTGGCATTGGTCAAGTCGGCCAGCGTGGCACGCTCGAATTCCACCTCGGAACCGTCAGGTTTCAGGGTCAATTCCATCTGCGCCTGATCGACCCAGCCTTCGATACCTTTGCTGGTGCGAACCTGGTACCAGTCCGTGCGTTGCATCACGATGTCAACCGATTCACCCCGATCGACAACATGGAATATCGGATAGCCACGGCCAGGACCCGTATGCATCTCGAGATACGGGTCCGCAACCGCTACTGTGCGAAGTTCTTCCTCGGCGGCCTCCGCGTGTCTGGGCGTGAGTGCGAGGAATGCTAGCGCAACCAGGCAGGCACAAAAAACAGACGAATTACTGCGGGACGTCGAACGGGTTATTGTAGTACTGGGCTCCGACATCCAACCATTCCGCAATTAAGCGTCTCTCCGCGCTGTTTAAGAAATTAAAGTGATCTACGGTCCCATCGTTTGCAGAATCTTCGAAGCGACCGAAGAAATCGCCGGACTGTCGTGCACCAGCGCTCGAGGCCGGTGAGCCAATCGGGATGACGTCAAATATCGGGTTCCCGTCGATATCGACGCCTATCTGCTGTTGCGCATCGACCAATGCGCCGTTCACTACTTCCTGAAGGTTATCACCCACCAATAACTCGCGATAGGCATGGAAGTGATCCGGTTCATCCGGTGACAGGCCGTCAGTCAGCTCAAGCTGGCCAGCCGGAACAATCACGGTCATGCCGTCCGCAGGATCGATCTGCGTATGGCAATTGATACACATGTTATCTACCTGCAACATCGTTACCGGATCAATGATCGGCGTCACACCATCGGCCTCGAACGCCGGCCGCGGCAGGCTCCACAAAGGGTGGATGTTATCAATGTAGTTGATGATGCTGCGGCACAGCGCCTGCCAGTCCGTCTCGCATCCGAAACTCGTTGGTGAAGGCGTCGCCAAGCCGGCAATCGGCCCGGAGGCGGTATACAGGTAATCGATGTCGACGTTTTGCATGGCGATCAAAGGATCCGCCGACCACACGTCGCGATAAATGACGTTCATCGATGGCTCAAGGGATGAGCAACCGTCAGTCGAGCAGGTCACGCGCGCTCGAACTTCCGCCATTGTCTCGCCGGGCTCACCGATATTCCACATCGGATCAGTATTCGGAAATTCCAGCAGGCCCGCAGGAGCGCCCGCATAGGCAGACTCGAACGCGTCACGACGGCCGTGCGAGATACCGTTACCCGCAATGTGACAGCCATTGCAGCTCAGCTCCTGGCCGGGCCGCAGGGAAATCCAGTTCTGATGGCGCTGCGTGATGCGCTTGCCGTTTTCGTCCAGCACGCTGATCGCGAGCGCCACGTTGGCCGGCACTTTGGTCATGACCGAACCGTCCGGCTCGACCATCGCGTAGCCGACGATTTCGCGCATGCCCTGCAACGGGTTAACGCCGAAGTCGGTGTTGTCCAGCTCGATACCGGTAGCATCTTCATCGGGAATGGATACGGCCTTTTCGATACGCAGGAAACGAGCCAGGCGATCTTCTGCCAGCGTCTGCGCCGGATCGGCGGTTACGGGTATGTTGATCAGCGCCATGCCGTCGAAGTCATACACGCTGCGAATATTCAGCACCGCCTCGCCGGCAGCTGCGATCGACGGGTCGAGCGCAAATACGTTTTCCCCATCGGCAATGGCCGGCGGTGCGGGCTTTGGATCCGCCGCGACGACTTCGGTATAAATGAAGCCTTCTTCACCGGCAACTACGGGCCGCTGCGTGCCATCACGCGGGTCGTACATCCAGACGCCATAAAGCGGTTGCGCCACGGTGTACGAACCCACCGGCGGTATGACCGGATTATCCGGGTCGGGCTGCACAAACAGCTGCGCGAGCAGGTCATCCGTGCACGGGTGAATACGAAAATCATCCGTCAACGGATCATTGTCATCCGGCAGCGATTCGGCCAGTCGACACTGGCTCCAGCTGACAAGCAGCCGTCCCGTGCCATCGAGTATCGGGTAGACCGATGCGTAGCGACCACCCCTGGAGGGCACGCCGGGCACCGTGGAAACCTCGTTGATGGTCGCATCCTCTTGCGCCGGGCCGCTCAGCAGGCCGATGTTCGGGGCAGTAGGTTGTGTGTTCTCGACGTACGTCGGCGTATCAATAACGACCAGCTCGCCACCGCCCTCGGTGCCGGTGAATGGCCGGATCAGCGCCATCAGTCGGCCATCCTCCTGCTCGCGCGGCTGCATGAACTGAATCGTATCGCCGTCGCTGCCCGTATCGTGACTGTGGCGGCCGTACAGCAGTTCGAGGTTCGAGCCATCCGGATTCATGCGGTACAGGTTGACCGTATTGTTAGCAGCGGCGTTGTCCCAGCGGCTGAATACGATTTGCCCGTTGCCGAGTACTGACGGGTCCAGATCGTGGCTCTGATTGAAGGACACCTGCACTATTCCCGTGCCGTCATCGTTCATCAGGTGCAGGTTGAATGCGAACTCGTTCTGATCTTCATCAATGGCGACGAATGCTTCTTTATTTTCGTCGATCAATACGGCCTGCGATTGCGTTTGCCGGGTCGACGAAAAGATGATGCGACCGTCCGGCAGGTACTTCGGCATGATGTCATGGCCGATTTCCGCCGTATTGTCGGACGCTATTACGCGCTCAAGAACATCGGTCTCGAAAGTATATTTCCAGATATTCCAGGTCGGCAGGTCTTCCTCGTCAACATTCGGATCGAACGGCCAGCGCATGGAAAAGACTATAGAACTTCCGTCGTAGGCGATTTCGAGATCGCGAATCGCCGCAAGTCCTTGCGTCAGTTCGCCGGTAATATTGACCGCCTCGGCACTTGGCGAGGCACGATCGCGGAAATACACGTCCGCGCCGAAGTCGAATGTAATCTGTTCGCGCAGATCATTCTGCACAAAGTCGCCGTTATCATCGAACGGTACCGGCGCCTTGATATAGGCAATGGGGAAGTCAACGACAACAGGATCCGGATCCTGGCCGTCGCCAAGGCCGACACCATCCCCACCGCCGCAGGCAGCAAGCAGCACAGAAAGAAACGCCGCCAGCAAGGCTGCTCGCTTTCGGAATCCTTCCGTCGTCTGATGCGATAAGCTGTTCATAACCCGTACCTCTTCCGAAATGGCAGGTCGGCGTTTACGCGCGTGGCCTGCATAGTGCACACCACTCCACCAATCGAGTAATGTGTGATAGTGGACGCGAGCCCGCATCCGTACCGTTAACGCGATCACAATCCTTATGGTTGTCGCGACAGCAAGGCATGTTTGCATCGCAGTATAAGAGACGCGTCCGTCTCAATGTAATGTCGAAAAAGCGCGACAGTACGCAAAGTCAAACTTGCGCATACAACTCGAACGCGCGTGCGATTTGGTTCCGAAGGCTTTTTTCTGCCTGTTTTTCCGTATTCATTTTTGCAACACGTCAACCCGGCGGCATCCGTCACATCCCCTGGCTTGTGGTCCGGATGTGACACAAGCGATATCACTGTCTGCCTTCTGCGACAGTTGCACATGCCCTGTCATTCAGTAACTTAGCGCGCTCCGGCCGATCGCTTGTGCGAAATGGCAGACAGTGGCTTGACATATGGCGGTTCGTGCCCGGCCCGGTGATATGCTAATAACTGTTTGTTTTTATTAGTTTTTTTGTTCCGATATCGTGCGACACCAAGAGCTGGCACGGCCCTTGCTTTATCCCTGGTGGAACGTTTCGAAATGCGGGCTCGTTCAGGCGCATATGCGCGGACTGTGAGTGTAATCACGGAGATTTAAGTCGCAGTCTGGCAGACTTTTTTGCATCGACGGATCGATCGATAGTTTAAACCCGTTAATGCAGCACACGTCGTGAATCATTACGTGAGTAGGTTGACTATGAATAACAAGACATGGATGCAGTTCTTTGTTGCCTTGATTTCCATTGGGATGATCGCGTCGGCCCACGCCGGACCACGTGAACAAGCTCAACGAATTCACGAGCGTCTCGCCGGCGTTCCGCCGTCGTCCGCCGAATTGAACTTGATGGAAGCGATGATCAACGCCAACAATGCGACCGGCGCCGCAAACGTGGCGATGGACAATGTGAGTTTCTATAACATCACGCTGAAAAACTTCGCCGCGCCGTGGACCAATCGGGACCAGTCGGTGTTCGTACCCCTGAATGATTACATTGCGACGGTCATTGGCATGGTCCGTGACCGCGCGGATTTCAGCACGCTGTTGTCCGCAGACCGCACCTATGTCGGCAGAAATGGCGTGGTACCAACCGGCCCGTCCGCTGCCAACAACCAGCATTACATCGAGCTCGAGGCCAACAACGTCAATCTGCGTGACGAACTGGAGCCCCGTACCCAGTCATCCGTCATGGGCATTCCGGCCAGTGCCACAGCGGGCGTCATGACTTCGCGCGCCGCTGCGGAAGCGTTCTTTATCGCCGGTACTAATCGCGCGATGTTCCGCTTCACGCTGATGAATCACATGTGCAACGACATGGAACAGATGCATGACCTGCGCCTGCCACCTGACCGAATTCGACAGGATGTCAGCCGCAGCCCCGGCGGTGATAGCCGCGTGTTCCTCAATAATTGTCTGGGTTGCCACTCCGGCATGGACCCGCTGGCTGGAGCGTTCGCGTATTACAACTACGATGATGCCAGTGGCCGGCTCATTTACGACACCAGCGCCGTGCACCCGAAGCATTTCAACAACGACCTGAACTTCCCGCAGGGCTATCGCACCACGGATGACTCCTGGGAAAACCGCTGGCGCGAGGGGCAGAACGCCTATCTCGGATTTGATGGTGCCCTGCCGGGCAGCGGCAACGGCGCGCAGTCGCTGGGCGAAGAACTCGGCAACAGCGAGGCATTTGCATCCTGCCAGGTGAAGAAAGTATTTCGGACCGTCTGCCTGCGCGATGCAGAAGACCAGACAGATCGCAACGCTGTTATGGCGATAACCGCCACATTCCGCAGCACCGGCTACGACCTGAAGCAGGTGTTTGCGGATACGGCCGTTCATTGCATGGGCCAGTAGGGAGACTGAACATGAAAAACGCAATTGGAATTGCCAAACCTGCTGCCCCGATCGATCGTAACGATTGTCGATCGCTGCAAGGCGTGCTGCTCGCTGTTTTCGCCAGCTTCGTGCTCGGCGCTTGCGGCGGCGGTGCTTCGACTACCGCATTGCCACTGCCTCCGGGCGGCGGCGGCAACAATAACGCGACCTACACGGGACCGGTTGCCCGTGATGCCGATGTGCTGAAGTACCAGCAGGAATTCTGGTCGAACGCGAAGACCACGGATCGCTGCGGCTCCTGCCACAACGAGTCAGTCGGCCAGGTACCGATGTTTGTGCGTAACGACGACGTCAACATGGCATACGACGCCGCTGTGCCTGTGGTTGACATGCTTCAGCCGTCCGCCTCGGCCATCGTTGATAAAGTGTATAGCGGCGGTACGGGACATAACTGCTGGCTCGCCGATCCCGGCGCTTGCCGCACGATCATGACCACCTGGATCGAAAACTGGGTAGGCCAGGCCGTTGCCGGTGGGCGATCCATTGTCCTGACGCCGCCACCCTCCACTGATCCGGGCGAGAGCAAGAATTTCCCGCCCGATCCGAATACGGTTGGCACCAATGGCACCTCGTTTGCGAATACAGTGTATCCGTTGCTCACGACCTACTGCGCGAACTGCCATAGCTCAGAAGCAGGTACACCGCAGCAGCCGTACATCGCCGACCCGAACATCCTGATCGCCTACGATGCGGCCAAACCAAAGATGAACCTCGATGTGCCTGCCAATTCGCGCTTCGTGCTGCGCCTGCGCAATGAGTTCCATAACTGCTGGACCAGTTCCTGCGGCAACGATGGCCAGACCATGGAAGATGCAATCACGGCATATTCAAACGGCATCGGCCTGACCCAGGTTGACCCGAATCTCGTGACCAGCAAGGCGCTGAAGCTGACCGACGGTACGCTTGCATCGGGCGGCAATCGCTACGAGTCCGCACAAATCGCGCTCTGGGAATTCCAGACCGGCGGCGGCACCGTCGCCTACGACACCAGCGGCGTGGATCCGGCGCTTGATCTCAACCTGTCACAGGAAGTGACCTGGTTCGGCGGCTGGGGTATTACCACCAACGGCGGCCGCGCTCAGGCGACGACCACGGCGAGCAGAAAGCTCTATGACGTGTTGCAGGAATCCGGCGAATTCTCGATCGAAGCCTGGGTAATCCCGTCGAACGTGACGCAACAGGAAGCTCGCATCGTCAGCTACTCGGCGAACACCACCAACCGCAATTTCACCTTGCAGCAGACCCTGTACAACTACGATTTCCTGTTGCGCACGAACGCGGCAGACGCCCAGGGCAACCCGCTGACAACGCTGAATGGCGACCCAGCCCTGTCGACGCCGGATGCGGACGAAGTTCTGCAGGCGACCCTGCAGCATGTCGTCGCTACCTACCATCCGATCGATGGTCGACGCATCTATGTGAACGGCGTGCTGGTCTCGAACGCGGATCCAATTCCGGGCGGCACGTTTATCGATTGGCAGGACACCTTTGCGCTGATTCTCGGCAGCGAGGTCGGTGGCCAGAGATCCTTTGACGGCACGATTCGCCTCGCAGCTATTCACCGTCGCGCCCTGACGCCGGAACAGGTCACGCAGAATTTCGATGTTGGCGTCGGCGAGAAGTTCTTCCTGCTGTTCGATATTTCGGAAGTCATCGCAGCCCCAGCGCAGTCTTCTTACATTCTTTACGAGGTTGCGCAATTCGACTCCTACGCCTACCTGTTTGACAAGCCGCACTTCATTACGCTGGACGGCTCAACACCGGAAGGCATTCCGATCGAGGGCGTGCGTATCGCGATGAACGGTCTCGAGGCAACGGTTGGGCAGAGTTATGCGACCCTGGTCGATGTGCTCAGCGCATCCGAGTTCGTCGAACTCGGTCAGCCGCTATCCTCGCTCGGCGCGGTTCTGCCGCTCGAGAAGGGTCCGGCGGATGACGAGTTCTTCCTCACCTTCGATCGCCTGCACCTGTCGAGTTACCTGCGGGCGGCCGATCCGACGCTGAACATCATCCCGAGCGACCTGGCTCCTGCCTCGCGTATCGGCTTGAAGACTTTCGACGAGATCGATGCCACCTACTCGACGGTGACCGGTGTTAATCGCACCAGCTTCCCGAACGTGGACATGACCTTCCAGGAGCTCCGGCAATCCTTGCCAGCTGTGGAAGACATCAACACGTTCCTGTCATCGCACCAGGTCGCCATCGCGCAGCTCGCGATCGCTTACTGCGACGCGATGATCGGCTCGAATGCCAGCCCGAACCCGTCGGCCGCGGTGAAATTCCCCGGCTTCCAGTTTGGAGCAGCACCGGGGGTCGCATTTGCCCCGGGCGCCGAGCGTGACAGGTTCGTGGTGCCACTGATTAACGACATCATGGGCATCGGGCTCGCAAGTCAGCCGGCGTACGCGGATGTGTATGCAGAACTGGCTACCTTCACGGCAGCGGGTGATCGCCCCAACAACCTGATCACACGACTGGTTGCCGGTGGCAGCGATACGCGCGCGATTTCCAAGGGTGTTTGTGCGGCCATGCTCGGCAGCGCAACCACACTGATTCAGTAAGCGACAGGATAAGGAAAGGAATACCACTATGGCTAAGAGACGAAATGCACGGCACCTGGATGCGCCGCAGCTTCACGGAGACCATCCACGTCCTGTCACGCGGCGCGACTTTGTTGCACGCGGCTTCATGACCGGCGCAGCTTACGCGACCAGCGGCGGCATCCTGAGCCTGTTCGCGAATCCGCGCGAAGCGCTGGCGCAGTCAAACCTGTCGCAGGACATGCAAAACCTGCTGATCACCCCATGCCAGATCGCAACCAACGGTGCGGGCAAGATCCCGTTCATCTGTTTCGATCTCGCCGGTGGCGCCAACATCGCCGGCTCGAACGTGCTGATCGGCCAGGATGGCGGCCAGTCCGATTTTCTGTCAACCGCGGGTTATGAGCGGCAGGGCTTGCCGGGCAATATGATCCCGGGCCTGACCGACCCAACCCAGGGCAATGCGCCGTACGCGAACTTCGACCTCGGACTTGGCTTTCACCTCGACAGCCCCTTCCGTCGCGGCATCATGACGAGCCTGACGCCGGGGCGTGAAGCGAATATCAATGGCGCGGTTATCCCGGCTCGATCCGATAATGATACGGGCAATAACCCGCACAACCCGATGTACGGTATTGCGCGCGCGGGTGCCGGCGGCCTTGGTGCCGATGGCAGTATCCTGACCCTGATCGGCTCGGAAAATACCGACTCGGGCGGCAACTCGATGCTGCCGCAGGCCCTCTACGATCCCGAGCTGCGTCCGACCAAGGTGGATCGTCCCTCCGACGTTACCAACCTCGTCGACACGGGCGACCTGGTCGGCATCCTGTCGAAGGACGACGCGACCGCGGTGATGGAGTCGATCTACCGCATCAGCGAGCGCAAGACCGCCCAGGTCAACACGCAGATCACACGCGATACCGTCATCAAGGAAATGGTCAATTGCGGCTATATTAAGTCTGCCGATATTGCCGATCGTTTTGGCGGCGTGCCGATCGATCCGTCGCTCGATCCCGAGATCGTCGACCAGCCGGGCCTGCCGGGCACGGGCATCTTTACCCAGGCCGAGTGGAATGCGGGTGACCGCGATGCACAGGAGTTCCGCAAGACCGCATCCGTCATGAAACTCGTGATCAACGGCTTCGCCGGTGCCGGCACCATCGAAATGGGTGGCTACGATTATCACGGCGGACGTCGCGCCGAGGGGGAGGTCAAGGACGAGCGCGCGGGTCGCTGCATGGGCGCCTTCCTGGAATACGCAGCCCGTCGTGGCGTACCACTGATGCTGTACGTGTTCAGTGACGGCTCGCTGTCGTCGAACGGCGCGATAGATAACACGGCCGAGGGCCGCGGCAAGGGCGAGTGGGTCAGCGACAATTCGTCGACTGCCGGCTCGTTCTTCCTGGTTTACAACCCGACCCGGCGCGCGACGCTGATCGGTGTAACGCCGGAAGAACAGGCCGTGCACCAGCAAATCGGTTACATGAGTTCCGACGGTTCGGTGCAGGGCGGATCGTCGCCGGCCGCGAACAACGTCAACCTGCTGGTGAACATGGTGTTGCTGAATTACATGGCCCTGCACGGTGAGCAAGGCCAGTTCGGCAGCGTGTTCGCAAACCACGGCCTCGGTAACTCGACCCTGCAGGATTCGTTGACCGCGTTCACACCGATCTGTAACGGCACCATTGCGAATCCGACCTGACGAATCCGACCTGAACCAACCCTGATGCACGTTTGACGGCCAGCCGTAGCGATACGACT
The DNA here is from genome assembly GCA_964533065.1 of uncultured Woeseiaceae bacterium. GTDB lineage: Bacteria > Pseudomonadota > Gammaproteobacteria > Steroidobacterales > Woeseiaceae > UBA1847. Next base: position 14,111 of record CAZHLE010000044.1, read on the forward strand.
GGCCGTTTTTCTTTACCGCCCTATAATCAGCGCATGCATGAATCCCTGACCGAGTTGCTCGCCTGTCCGCGCTGTGACAAGACACCATTGATACCGGCCGACGAGGCCCTGCATTGTTCGGCCTGCAAAATCGACTTCCCGTTTCTCGATGGCATGCCCTGGCTGTTCGCGGAGCCCGAGGCCAGCCTCGCCGAGTGGCGTGGCCGCATGCGCTTCGCCCTGCAATCACAGCTGCACGAGGCCGCGCGACTCGATGCCGAACTTAAAAACGAGGCGCTTTTGCCACTCACGCGCCGGCGCCTTCAGCGCTATAAGGACGCCCTGCTGCAGCACAACGAGGCGCTACAGGACCTCATGCAACCGCTCAACGTACAGAGTCTCAGCGGTAACTATGCGACCTACCTGGCGCTGCGCACCCGGCTGCCCGTCGACCAAGGCCTGAATACCTATTACGCCAACGTGCACCGCGACTGGTGCTGGGGTGATGCCGAAAACCAGGCGTCGATCGAGCAACTTGCAGGCGTGCTGGGCGACGATGCCGGGCTTGGCAAGGTGCTGGTGCTCGGCGCGGGCGCCGGCCGGCTGGCATACGACATTCACAGGCAGCTCGATTGCCACGAGACCGTGGCGCTCGATTTCAATCCCCTGCTGCTGCTGGTGGCCGGCACCGTGACACGCGGTGCGACGCTTCTGCTGCACGAATTCCCGATCGCGCCGAAGGCACTCGAAGACGATGCCGTGCTGCGCACGCTGTCCGCGCCCGAAGCCGTCGACGACCATTTTCACCTCGTGCTCGGCGATGCACTCCGGCCGCCGTTCTCGAGTGGCGCTTTCGATACCGTCATCACGCCCTGGCTGATCGATATCATCAGCGAGGACTTGCCTGTACTCGGCGCACGCATCAACAATCTGCTGGGCGACAACGGCCGCTGGCTCAATTTCGGTTCGCTGGCCTTCGGCGGGCCGCAGCGGGCGCGCCAATACAGCGTGGACGAAACCCTGGCCATTGTTGCCGAGTGCGGCTTTGCCGCACCCTCGGTCGCGGAAGCCACGATTCCTTACCTGTGCTCACCGGCGAGCCGGCACGGCCGCCAGGAAAATGTATTCACGTTTGCCGCGCAGAAGGAACGCAAGGTGGCGGCCGCAAAACGACATCGCGCCCTGCCCGACTGGATTGTTACCGGCAAGGAGCCGATACCGTTGTCGGCTGCGTTCCGCACCCAGGCGATGTCGACGCAGATCTATGCCTTCATCATGTCGCTGATCGACGGTAAACGCACGATTCGGGACATGGCCGAGATTCTGGAAAAACAAAAATTGATGTCGCGCGCAGAAGCAGAACCTGCGATTCGCTCGTTCCTGACACGGATGTATGACGACGCACAGAAATCGTAGGGGTTCTAGCGTTCCAGGTACTTGAGCTTGTCCTTGACCTCGCGCCACTTGTCGGCGTCGGCCGGTGGATCCTGCATCTCGGTGATCACAGGCCACTGCTGCGACAACTCGGCATTCAGTTTGAGAAAGTGTTGCTGGCCGGCAGGCAACTCGTCTTCCGAAAATATCGCCTCGACCGGGCACTCCGGTTCGCAGAGGGTGCAATCAATGCACTCATCCGGATCGATGACGAGGAAATTCGGCCCTTCGTGAAAACAGTCCACGGGGCACACTTCCACGCAATCCGTAAGTTTGCACTTGATACAGGCTTCGGTGACGACAAAAGTCATGGCTTGTTACCTTGAAATCCGGACGCGTAAGCTATGCGAAGTCGGACGGTATATCAAGAACCCTGCCCGTCTTCCTTGAGTTTCAAAACGTGCGCCAACAGCGAGCGCTCCGCGAGCGCATGCAATTTCGCATCGATCTCCGGGTAAACGTGCGGCACGAGCTGCTGCGCCGTCAGCCCCGGATTTGCCCGCATTGCAGCCAGCACTTTGGCCTCGCGTTGCAATCGGTGCTCAATGATCCAGTCGATAGCGCGCTGCGCATCGTGAATCAGCTCGCCATGCCCGGGTGCCAACGCTGCGACATCGAGCGCCCTGCAGCGCCTCAGCGATGCGATGTAGTCGCGCATATTGCCGTCCGGCGGGTCGATCACCACGGTCGACCCATCAATGATGTGGTCGCCTGTGAACAGCCAGTTCAGTTGCCTGTGCAGGTAACAGAGGTGGTTGGACGCATGCCCTGGCGTGTGCACGGCCTGCAGGCAAAACTCTTTGGTTTCGAGCACGTCGCCATCGGCGAGCACGCGATCGGGCGAAAATGTCCGATCCTGGTGCCGACCTTGGGGCACGCGCATGCCGACTACCTCGGCGCCGGTCGCACTGGCAAGCAGGCGCACCGCGGGCGAATGATCGGGGTGGGTGTGGGTGACCGCGATCCAGCGCAGGTTACCCTTTGATTTTTTTACTATTTTATTGACATGCTCGGCTATCGCGGGCCCCGGATCGATCACCGCGATCGCGTCGTTGCCTATTAAATAAGTGTTCGTGCCCGGCCCCGTCATCAGGGACGGATTCGGCGCCAGCAGGCGCCTGACGCCAACGGCCAGCTCGGCGAACGCCGGCATCGCCGGCCCGAAAGCGCTCACAGGACCAACTCGGGCCTGAAGGCGGGCTTGTCGCAGATGACGCCCCGGTCACCGCAGGCCTTCGCCCACCTGAGCAGATCAGCTGTGGTACTTAAGTCGGCCACCCGTTTGAGTGTCTTGCGCGTCGGATACGGCAGTTTCATCTGCTTCGCCTTGCGTGCGGCGAGGATATCGGCAGCCGGCATCCAGCACGACTCGATCAATTCGTCGCCATCGTGGCATGCAGACTGCGACCCGGGCAGCTCCGCCAGGAAAAAACGTACCGAGTAGCGTTTTGGAAGGCCGGGCGGCGTGATCCAGAAACTGAAGTAATGCAAGCGGTCAAAGCGCAACCGCAATTTCCGCTCGCTTGTGAACCGGTCCCACGCGAGCGACCCCGCGTTCAGCGCCGCTCGCGACTCCTGCAGCTCCTTTGCAGACAGAGCATGCTCGGCAAGCAGCACACCCGATTCTTCGAACAACTCGCGAATCGCCGCGCTGTAATAGTCCAGCGCGCCGCGATTCAGCTGCAAAAGTCGATTCGCCTCCTCTGCAGACATGCCATCGCCAAAGCCATGCACGAGCGCATCACTTGCCTCAAGCACACCGCCAGGAAACGCGAACGTCGAGCCGAATGAGGCCTTCGCGGGCCGTTTCACCATGAACACTTCGGGGCTCGACTCACCGGCCCGCACCAGCACGACGGTCGATGAGGCTCGCGCTATCGCTTCGTCAGCCTGCATCGATGAAATGCTTGAGACGTTGTATTGCATCGCCCAGAACGTAATCCACCGCAGGCGCGAGGTTGTCCAGGCCTTTGGCCGAATAGCCGCCGACCGCGTATGAAAATCGAATCCGGGTACCACCATCGATATCAAAGAATTCCCAGGTCATATTGCCATTCACACCCATCAGCCCTAGCGGCCCGAGACCCCCGGTCATGCGCAGATTGACATCGCGACTCACGGTCGTGACGGTCAGGTGCACGACACCGCCGCCGGTCGCCTCGCAAAAACACCCGAGTGGTCGGGCGTCGATGCTAAGCAAGCTCGCCTTGCCGGAAATCGTGTGATCGGCATTCCACCACTTGTCGACGTTCTCAACCGCGGCTGTCCATGCCGCCGCGCGCGTACCGGCTACCGTCACTTCCTGTTGCAGCGTAAAGCCGTGTCTATCGGCATCCAGCACTTCTGCCATTGCTTTGTTCGCCATTGCCCCAAGCATAAGGACTGCGGCTGCAAGAAAAATTCGCATATGAGTTACCCTGTTTGCCAGCAGCTAGCTTAACCCAATAATCAGGCGCGACCGAGTGTGAGCGACGACCTACGCGTGGTGTATCAAAGCAACAATCGCGCCGACTGTTCGGATCGGGCCCTCGTGCTTGCGGCCGCGCAAATTCCGTACCAGATCGTCGCCGATAGCATGACCTCTGCGCTCGTCGTACCGGCCGGATTTTCGACCCGGGCCATGCACGAACTTACACAATACGACGATGAAAACCCGCCGGCCATCGAGCACAAACCGCCGCCGATCGTCTACCAAAACGCCGTGCCCGGCTTAGTCGGCTATGCGTTGGTGATCTGCGCCGTCGCTGCGATCGTGACCTCGGCGTCGCTTGCTCAGGACTGGTACGTCGCCGGCAGGGTCGACGGCGCCCTGATTCGAGCCGGCGAGTGGTGGCGCACTGTAACGGCGCTGACGCTGCACTCGGGCCTGCAGCACCTGATCGGCAATCTCGGATTCGGTCTGTTCTTCGGCATTTTTGCCGGCCGCCTGCTGGGCTCGGGCGTTGCCTGGCTGACGATCGTGCTGGCAGCCGCCACCGGTAATGTCCTCAATACCCTGTTGCTCGAGTCCACACACCGTGCTGTCGGTGCCTCCACGGCCGTGTTCGCCGCGCTCGGCCTGCTCGCCGGCTACGTCTGGCGCGGCAAACTGATGCGGCAGGATCGATGGCCGTATCGCGTCGGCCCGATTGTCGGTGGCTTCGCCTTGCTCATGTACACAGGTACTGGCACCGAGAACACAGACGTCGGTGCCCACCTGATGGGTTTTCTCAGCGGCCTCGGCGCCGGCGTATTGCTGGTTTCTGCTAGAAATCACCTGCTCGGTTTTCGCCTGCAGCTCGGCTGCGGCCTCGGCGCAATCATTCTGGTCGCCGGTGCCTGGCTTCTGGCCCTGCACACCTGATAACCGGCTGAATCGTGTAGAATTCCGCGTCGACAAGCATCGCGGGGGAGTGCCGCGCCTGGCATGAAAAAAGTCCTTCTGTTCATATTCCTGTTGAGCGTCGCGTTTGCCGTCGTCCTGTGGATCCGACACGGCGGCGGTGAGCCGTTCACCAGCATCGTCGGCACGCCGCTGATTGCCGAGAGCGAATTGCAGGAAGTTCTGGCGTTCGCAGAACCGATCGGCAATGTGGCGGTCAGTGCGGCGGGCGAAGTTTTTTTTACCGTCCACCCGGAATCCCGGCCGCAAGGCAACAAGCTCATGCATTTCGTCGACGGTGCGTCGGTGCCGTTCCCGGATGTCGGA
>CAZHLE010000045.1:0-15283 GCA_964533065.1 uncultured Woeseiaceae bacterium
AGCCGGGTATCGCCGGAATTTGTTCCCTCGATTACTGCCTGCAGCGACTGCACGACGGGTCCGGCCAGTTGCAGTGCGAGCTCGAGGCCAGCGTTAACAAAGCCCACGACGCCAAGCCAGCTGGACCCGCCCATGGGAATGACCCAGGCGCGCCGGTGTTGTAAATGCCGGCGCAGGGTCTGCACGCGACTGGCGCGATCGCCGCCGAAACGAACGATCTCAGTGTGTTGCCGAAGGTGCATGTTCAGTGCCAGCGACGCCTTCGCCGTCGTGGCCTGGTGAGAAAGGAAACAGGTACATTCAAAGCCGAGCCGACGTGCGTGGATACTCGTTGCCAGCGCGTGGTTCGATGCAATCGTGCCGAAAGTTGCGACGCGAGTCGCGTCGCGTTCCCTGGCACGCTGCAGCAAGTACTCGAGTTTGCGTACCTTGTTGCCACCGTACAGATCGTTGCTAAGGTCATCATGCTTGACCAGCACTTCTGCGGTTTGAGACATGTTGGAGAAGGAATACTGTCGCAACGGCGTTGGCAAATCGGCAATGCCAATTTTCGGCAGGCGCGCCGCGAGGCGGGGAAACATCATGCCAATTGCGTCGACCATCGCACGAATAGTAACCAATCCAATGGAATATGGCGCAGGCCGTGTTTAGAATGTGCGCACTTTATCTGACTGTTGCGGAGATAAATTTGTCAGATGTAGCTGATCGTGGCATCACGGTCACAGAGTTGGCGGCAATCGATCAACCGGTCGATGTATCGCGCGAGACTACCGCCGCTTTTGTCGGACGCGCGCTGCGCGGACCGATAAACGAGCCCGTTCTGGTCGAGAGTTTCGGCGAGTATCGCCGTCGCTTCGGCGATATCTGGTCGCGTTCAAGTCTTGGACCCGCCGCGCGGCAATTTTTTGAGCACGGTGGCAGGAAGCTGTATGTCGTACGTGTCGCCAACAATGCCCGCGGTGCGTTGCTGTGCCTGCCGGCCAGTGGCTCGGCGTTGGTCTTGCGTGCTGTTGAACCTGGTTCCACCGAGATTATCCGCGCAGCGGTCGACTACGATGGCATTGATGCTGACAATTCGGAATTGTTCAACCTGACGTTGCAGCGTATCGATCCGGCCACGCGACTGGTGGTTGACCAGGAACTGTTTCGTGCCGCCAGTTATCGGGAATCGAGTGCGCAGTTCATTGTCGATTTGCTGCTGACCTCGACGCTGGCACGCGTGGAAAGTCCGCTGCCGACGCACCGTCCGGAGGCGACCTCAGGTGCGCATATGGCATTTGGCAGCAGCTATGTGGGTCACACGCAAGAGGGCACGGATGGGCAGGAGCTGTCGGATTACGACCTGGTAGGTTCGCGCAAGCTTGAGGCGGGTTTGTTCGCTCTGGCGCGTGTACCGCACCTCGACCTACTGTACCTGCCGCCTCCGGGCAAGTTCCGCGACCTGGGACCGACCGCTGTGCTTGCCGCCGAACGCTTTTGTCGCGAACGTGGCGCCATGTTGCTCGTCGATCCACCACTGGACTGGCATTCGGCCGAAGCTGCGATGCTCGGCGTGCGCGCGCTTGGCTACACCAGCACGAACCTGCTTAGTTACTTTCCGCGTATGCTGGAACGCCACGAGAAAGGGCGCGAAAATCGCGCCGTCGGCGGTGCACTGGCAGGCCTGCTGTGTAAACTCGATCGTAAACATGGTGCCTGGCAGGAACTCCAGCAACAGGACCTTGGCTTCAGCCGCGCGCTTAAGCCGGCGCTAGACCTCGATGCGGACCACGAGTCGGCACTGATTCGTGCCGGCATTAATGTCATTGCAAAAGGTGCGACCGGGGCTGCGCAGCTTAGAGGTTCAGTAACGATGGGGCGGAGTTCGTCGCGCCAGTTTGTCGACTTGCGTGTCATGCGATCATGCTTGCGGGTCATCAACGTAGTCGATGAGGCGACACGTTGGGCAGTATTCGCGGGCGACGACGCGAGACTTGCAATGCGCATTCGTGCCCAGGTAAGCGCCTGTCTTGCGGGTTTCGCGGCAATGGGCGCGTTTGCGAACGACCAGTTTGTTGTCGAATGCGATGCGGGCATGCGCAAGCGATCCGGCACCGCAGGCCAGGGATTTGCAATTTTCCTCGCATTTCAGCCCGTTGCGGCTGTTGAGCCGGTCGCATTTACGATCCACCAGACGGTCGCCGGCAGCCGCGTCGCCAGTACCGCCTTCGCTCCCGCCTGAGGCATCCCCTGCAACCAGTCGCCGCCCGCGCGGCATCTACCGCTTGAAGACCCGCGGCCCGGAACAGATTTGACATATTCCCGCACGCGACAGTGTTAATTGGGTCAACGACATTGCGGCCTTGTCCGTTACCATGATGACCTGACCGGGAAAAAATGATGCATACGAGCAGGCTGATATCGTTTGTTGCCTCGACGCTGCTGGCAGTGGCGGGCTGCAGTGGTGGATCGGGGGGCGGCGGCAACGAACCGCCGCCACCGCCACCAGTGCCGATCAGCAAAGCCGAGGCCTTCAGGTTTCTGAACCAGGCGACTTTCGGCGCGACCGAGACCGAAGCAGAGCGCGTCATCGACATGGGCATTACGGCCTGGGTCGATGATCAGCTGCAAAAACCTGCATCGCTGCAATTGCCCTACCTGCAGTCATTGCCGCGGCCGCAATTCCTGTTTGAGCTGCAACCGGACCGTACGGATATCTGGTTTCGTCACGCGCTGCACGCGGACGACCAGTTGCGACAACGCGTTGCGTTTGCGCTTTCGGAAATCATGGTGATCTCGCAGCTCGGCGTACTTGGCGATCTTACCTACTCGATGGCCGATTATTACGATGTCCTTGCGGAGCACGCCTTCGGCAACTATCGCGACCTGATCGAAGCGGTCACTCTGCACCCCGCCATGGGCATGTACCTGAGCATGCTCGGAAACGAGAGGCCGGACCCGGCCAATAATATTCGCCCCGATGAAAACTACGCGCGCGAACTGATGCAGCTGTTTTCCATCGGGCTTGTTGCACTGAACATCGATGGCAGTGTTGTACTCGATCAGCAGGGTCAGCCTGAGCCGACCTACGACCAGTCGATCATCGAGGGGTTCGCACACATTTTCACCGGCTGGACCTTCGCTGGCTCATTTCAGTTTCGTGGCGCCTACCCGAACGATGCAAACCAGGTGGTGCCAATGCAGTTGTGGCCGTCGTTTCACGACACGGGGTCGAAGACGCTGCTGAATGGATTCGTTGTACCGCCCGGCCAGACCGGCGCTGCGGATTTGCGCGATGCGCTGGACAATATCTTCAATCATCCGAATGTCGGGCCGTTCATCGCGACCCGGCTCATCCAGCGTCTCGTGACCAGCAATCCGTCGCCGGCCTATGTGGCGCGTGTGGCGGGTGTTTTCAACAATAACGGATCGGGTGTGCGAGGTGACCTCGCCGCCGTCGTGAAGGCGATCCTGCTTGATAGCGAGGCGCGCCCGGCAACGCCTCAGGAATTCAGCGGCAAGCTCAAGGAACCGTTGCTGCGATTGACGCAGCTCTGGCGCGCCTACGATGCGGCCTCGGCGAGCGGTCGCTATCCGCTGAACTATATTTACGTGATATTCGGCCAGGGGCCGCTGCAGTCGCCATCGGTGTTCAATTTTTTCAGCCCGTTCTACGCGCCGCCCGGAGAGATAAGCGATAAGGGCCTGGTGGCCCCCGAACTCGCGATCGCCACCGAGTATCTGAACACCTTTGTCACCAACTACATGTTTTACCAGACGTTCTTCTGGAATCACGAGACCGACCCAAGCGCCGAGGGCGTCACGGAAGATACGGTCCTGATCGATTTTGCGGCGGAAACAGCCACTGCCGCCAATGCGGATGCACTGATCAACATGGTCGTCAACAAATTGCTTGCCGGGCAGGTGTCAGCGACCTTGCGAGCCGAGATCGAGGGCATGTTACTGCGCATACCCGCCGACCAGGCCTTGCTGCGCGCGGCGGAGACGATTTACCTGGTCGTGACATCTCCCGAGTTTGCCTACCAGCGATGAGTGCCAAGATGCGAAAAATTGATCGCCGTCTGTTCCTGAAATCCGGTGCCGCTGCGGCCGCATTTGCGAGCACGCCGGGCGCCGCGTTCGCACAGGTAGTCGGCGGCGGGGCACCGTTTACCGACTACCGCGCGCTGGTCTGCGTGTTCCTGTTCGGTGGCAACGATTCATTCAACATGCTCGTGCCGCGCAGCAATGCCGAATACAACGTGTACGCAGCGTCGCGCCAAAACCTCGCGATTTCGCAAACCGATCTGCTGGCGATCAATCCGCTGACGCCGGACGGTGCGCAGTATGGCCTGCATCCGGCGATGAGCAGCCTGAAGCTGCTGTTTGACAGCGGCAAGGCCGCGTTCCTCGCGAATGTAGGGCCGCTGGTCGAGCCAACCAGCCGCGAGCAGTTTTTCAACCAGTCGGTGAATCTGCCACCGCAGTTGTTCTCGCATAACGACCAACAGGACCAGTGGCAGTCGCTGAGGGGCAAGTCCACCAGCAACACGGGCTGGGCGGGGCGCATGGCAGACCTGATTCGCAACAACGTGGCCGGCCAGCAAATGGCGACGAACGCCTCGTTGTTTGGTACCAACCTGCTGCAGTCGGCCGACGAGACCGTTGCTTACGTGATGGGTCCTGGCGGGCCGCTGCAATACGAGGGCTTTTCGCTGGATCCCACCAATATCGGCTACGAGCAACGCGAGGCATTTCGCCGCATCATTACGGCGAACTACGGTTCCGTCTATGAACGCGGGTTTGCGGACGTCCAACGGCGCGCCATCGATGCGGCGGACACAGTCTCGGCAGCTATTGAATCCGCCGAAGCACAAGCCATCACCACGGTGTTTCCGCCGTCCCAGCTGGGTACGCAGCTCGCGACAGTGGCGAAACTCATTGCCGCGCGCGGTCAATTGCAAATGCAGCGCCAGGTATTCTTCGTTGCCACGGGCGGTTTCGATTCGCACGACAACCAGAATGACGACCAACCCGGTCTGCTGGCCGGTGTCAGCGAGGCGATCGCGGCGTTTTATGCGGCGACGTCCGAGCTCGGCGTTGCCAACAACGTTACGACCTTCACACAGTCGGATTTCGGCCGTACCCTGACCTCGAATGGCGACGGCACCGACCACGCGTGGGGTGGCAACCAGATCATCGTCGGCGACAGCGTGCGCGGCCAGGACATCTACGGCCGCTATCCCTTGCTCGCCATCGGTGGCAATGACGATGTCGGCGGAGGCCGCCTGATCCCCACCATCTCGGCCGACCAGTACGCGGCAACGCTCGCCCGCTGGTTCGGTATCGACGATATTGACCTCGACATCGTCGCGCCGAATATCGACAACTTCGCAACCCGCGATCTCGGCTTTATGGTCTGATATCCTTTCCCGTCTCAATTGATTCGGGGAACCTCATGCGAATTCTGTTGCCGGCATTTATTGCCAGCCTGCTATTCAGCACTGCCTGCACGACCGATTCGTCGACCGGTTTCGCTGCTCTGCTCGATGAACATTTCGAGAAAAATCTTGCGCTGCATCCGGTCGATGCAACGCAGATAGGTGACTATCGTTTTAACGATCAGTATGCGAATTCGATTGGTCCGGAACACCGTGCCAGACAGCATGAGTTGAACAGCGGGTTCCTGGCGCGACTCGCGGAGATCGAGCGTGCTGATCTCGGCGTCCAGGAACAGCTGAGCTATGACATGTTCAAGCTGCGCCTGGAAGTGGCACTGGCCGGCGGACGCTTCCCTGACCATCTGGCACCTATGAACCAGTTTCGCTCAGCCAGCACTTCGTTCGTGCTGCTCGGCAGTGGCAGTGGCGTGCAGCGGTTCGATAGCGTCGAGCATTACGATGACTTCCTGGGCCGTATCGACGGTTTTCTCGTGTACGCAGACCAGGCCATCGAGAACATGCGCGAAGGCGTGCGCCAGGGTATAACCCAACCGCGCATACTGATGGAGAAGTTCCTGCCGCAGGTCGAATCGCAAATCGTCGATCGTGCCGAGGACAGTGGCTTTTATGCGCCGATCACTAACATGCCGGACAGTTTCAGTGCTCATGATCGCGCGCGCCTAACTGCGGCTTACAAGGATGCGATCGAAAACAAGCTCATCCCTGCGTATGCGCGGATCAGCAATTTCATGCTCGATGAGTATCTCGGAGCGGCGCGCGATTCCGTTGGCCTGCTCGATCTGCCCGACGGCGCGGCCTGGTACGCGCACAAAGTGCGCGAGATTACGACCACCGATCTGACACCTGATGAAATCCACCAGATCGGGCTCAATGAAGTGGCGCGGATTCAGGATGAAATGCACGGCGTCATGCAGCAGGTCGGTTTCGAGGGTGAGCTCAGCGAGTTCTTCGAATACGTCAATTCCGACCCCCGTTTTTTCTATAGCGAACCCGAACAGCTAATCCAGGGCTATCGCGACATGACGGCTCACATCGAAAGCCTGGCGCCGAAGCTGTTCGAGGTTTTTCCGAAGACGCCGTTCGAAGTCCGGCGTGTTGAGCCGTTTCGCGAGCAGTCGGCATCGAAGGGTTCGTATCAGAGCGGCTTGCCGGATGGCAGCAGGCCGGGCATTTTTTATGCGAATGCCTATAACGTCGGTACGCGCCCGAAATGGGACATGCAGTCCTTGTTCCTGCATGAAGCGATTCCGGGGCATCATTTCCAGATCGCGCTGCAGCAGGAGAACGAGTCCCTGCCGCGCTTTCGCCGCTTTGACGGCTTTACCGCCTATATCGAGGGCTGGGGCCTGTATGCGGAGTCACTTGGTAAAGAGCTTGGTGTGTACACGGATCCGCTCGACTACTTCGGTGCGCTCAATGCAGAACTCTGGCGTTCGATTCGCCTCGTTACCGACACCGGTATTCATGCCAAAGGCTGGACGAGACAGCAGGTGCTGGACTACATGTTTGCGAACTCTGCAACGTCGGAAACACGCGCGGTTTCCGAGGCGGAGCGCTTCATGGCCATTCCCGGGCAGGCGCTCGCCTACAAGATCGGCATGCTGAAAATTCGTGAAATCCGCGCCCGGGCAGAAGCACAACTCGGTGACAGGTTCGATGTGCGGGCGTTTCACACCCAGGTGCTGATGGACGGGCCAATGCCTTTATCGATGCTCGAAACAAAAATTCAAGACTGGGCCGACAAACAGATGTAATGGATCGAATCACCCGCATGCATCGCATCTGGGACACGATCCGTGATATCCCGAAGGGCAAGGTTGCGAGTTACAGCCAGGTAGCCGAAGTCGCGGGAATCTCCCGCGGTGCACGGCAGGTTGGTTACGCATTGCGGCATCTTCCCGACCAGCACAATGTACCGTGGCACCGGGTCATACAGGCTTCCGGCCGGATCGCGTTCGACAAGGCAACGCCGGCCTACGCCGAGCAGACGAAGCGGCTTATGATGGATGACGTCGCGGTGATCGCAGGTCGAGTCGATATGCAGAAGTACCGGTGGCAGCCTGATCTTGATGAACTGCTCTGGAAGCCGTCCGCGGCCTGGGATGATCTGTGAGCCTGAAACGCAAAGTCCGGTCACGACTCTTCACCGTCCTGTTCAGCCCGGCAACACGCACGCTGAAACGGCGCCTGGTCGAGTGGCGTCGACGCGTGACCGGCAATAAGCATGTCGTGCACGTTTTTCTTGAACTCGACGACCCGTACTCCTGTCTCCTGGCCCAGTACCTGGGAGATTTCCGGGACAGCTACGCGATTGAGCTCCACATTCACCTCACCGAGGCGCTGGGCGATTCGTATCGACCGCACGCAGAATTGCTGACGGAGCACGCAAAAACCGATAGTGAGCGGCTGGCGCGCGAACTCGGCCTGCCATTCCTCGACAAGGGCAAGACACCACCGGTGGAACATCGACGCGCGCTGATCGACCTGCTGGCGGCGAGCGAGACCAGCGAGTCGTTTGCCGAGGATGTCTTCCAGACTTTGCGCCTGTACTGGCGCGGCGATGCGGAAGCGGCCGCGCGGCGTGTCGGCAGCGTCGAGACGAATGGTCAGGGCGACGCAATGCTGGAGCGTAGCCAGGCGTTGCTGACAAGGCTCGGCCATTACAACGCCGCGACTCTTTACTACGGTGGTGAATGGTACTGGGGTATCGATCGATTGCATTACCTCGCGGAACGACTTGATGCGCTGGGCCTCGGCCGCGACCAGGCAGCCGCTGCACGACTTATGCCGATACAGCAGCTTGCGCGGATCTCACTGCCCGTATCACCGCCTGCTGCGGCACGCCAGCTTCCCGAACTCGAGCTGTTTTTTTCGTTTCGCAGCCCTTACTCGTACCTGGCGTTACAGCGCACGTTCCAGATAGCGGATGCATTCGGCCTGGCGCTTAGCCTGCGGCCAGTCTTACCCATGGTCATGCGCGGTTTGCAGGTTCCAAAGTCCAAGCTGCTCTATATCGCTGGCGACGCGGTGCGAGAAGCCGAGCGACTGCAGGTTCCATTCGGCAGGTTTTCGGATCCGACCGGTGCCGGCGTCGAGCGTTGTCTCGCAGTGTTTGAGTATGCCCGCGAGGAAAAAAAGGGTCGCGATTTTCTGCTGTGCGCTGGGACGGCGATCTGGGCACAGTGTTTGGACGTCGCAACGGACGTGGGATTGCGCAAAGTGACGGACGCCTGCGGATTGTTCTGGCCCGATGTGAAAGCCGCATTGAGCGACGATGGTTGGCGACAAGCGGCGGCAGCGAATCGCGAGTCGATGATGGAGTCGGGATGCTGGGGTGTGCCAACATTGCGGCTCGGTGACTTCACGGTCTGGGGGCAGGATCGACTCTGGTTGCTGGTGCGCCACATCGAAGAACAATGCGATACGGGTGACGGGATCCTGGTATGACAACCGTTGTATTTTCGCACGGGCAGGAATCGGGTCCCTGGGGCACCAAGATCCGTGCCATGTCGGACATGGTGCAGAGCTTCGGCTGCACGGTGCGAAGCATTGATTACCAGGGCATTGCCGATCCGACGGCACGCTTGGAAAAACTTCTCGCCGAAGCTGCGACGATTGACGACACCCTGGTGCTGGTTGGTTCGAGCATGGGCGGCCATGTGGCAACGGCGGCGGCCGAGGCACTCAAGGCCAATGGGCTGTTCGTGCTTGCACCGGCTTATTTCATGCCGGGTTATGAGGAGTTGACGCCCACTCCACCGAACTTGCCGATCTGTATCGTGCATGGCTGGAATGACGACGTAGTGCCGGTGGAAAACAGTATTCGTTTTGCTGCTTCGTGCAACGCGGAGCTGCATCTGCTTGATGCCGACCATCGCCTGGCCACAAACATTGACGAAATCAATTACTATCTGCGGCGGTTCATAGAAACAGTCAGTGCGTAAACAGCGAAGGAGAATTGGCATGCGGTTTTTACTCATTCTAATCGTCGCGGCCTTGGCCGGTTGCGGCGGGTCCGACGAGGAGCCGGCGGCGACCAGTGAGATGCATACCGCGGCTGACGAGTTGCAGCGGAGCATCGAGCAGAATATGGAAAAAGCATCTGCCGTTGAAGGGCAGCTGCAGCAAGCCGTCGACGAGCTCGATGCTGCCGTTGACGAGGCCTCTGGCGAGAACTAGATCGTTGCAGCCTGATAGCCGCGGATACGAATCATGCCCCTGATCGTTCGACCACTGTACTGGCTTGCCGGTAAGCTATTTGCGTTCTGGGCCCGGCCGGCGATTCAACCCGAGGCGCCGGCAGAATTGCTTACTGAGACCAACGCGGCGGTCTGCTATGTGCTCGAAAATGGAGGACTCGCTGACCTGCTGGCACTTGAACGTGCCTGCGAAAAAAGCGGTCTGCCATCGCCGACTGGTTCGCTCGAATACTGTGGCGAGCGTTTTTCGAACCGTTACGTCGTGTTGCGTCCTTTGCGCGGGTTTCTCTATCGGCGCCCGCGGTCGGAAGGCTCCCGTCGTCTGCGCGAGATCATCGCGGCGGCGGAGGGCCGTCGCGAGGAATTGTTGCTGATCCCGGTTGCGATCTACTGGGGCCGTTCACCGGACAAGGAAGCATCGATTTTCAAGTTGATGTTCGCGGAAAACTGGGATGTCGTTGGTCGTACTCGAAAATTCTTTGCCACGATCCTGCATGGTCGCAGCACGCTGCTGCGATATAGCCATGCTCTGCCGTTGACCTCTATCAGCCAGGACGGATCGAAGCCGGCGATCGCGTTTCGTAAGGTGTCGCGCGTGCTGCGCGTGCATTTTCGGCAACGCCGCGCGGCAACCGTTGGCCCGGACCTGTCACTCCGTCGTACGATGATCAACCAGGTGTTGCTGGCACCCGGCGTGCGCAAGGCAATAATCGCCGAGGCCGGCGATGACCAGGAAAAACAGTCTGTGGCGCTGGAAAACGCGCGTAAGTATGCAATGGAAATTGCGGCCGACATGTCGTACCCGACGATCCGGCTCATCCAGCGCGTCCTGCGCTGGCTGTGGAACCGCATATACGACGGTATTGAACTCAACCACGTGCAGCGCCTGCACGAGGTGGCCAAGCAAAAGGAAGTGATCTACGTGCCTTGCCACCGCAGCCATTTTGATTACCTGCTGCTGGGCTACATCGGCTACGAAGAAGGCCTGCATCTGCCGCATATCGCGGCCGGCATTAATCTCAACATACCCATCGTAGGGCCGATCCTGCGCCGCGGTGGCGCCTTTTTCCTGCGCCGCAGTTTTAGCGGCAATCGCCTGTATGCAGCCGTATTCGACGCCTACCTGCACCAGGTGCTGGTGCGCGGCCACTCCATCGAGTATTTCGTCGAGGGCGGACGCAGCCGCACGGGCCGGCTGCTGGAACCCAAAGGCGGCATGCTTGCCATGACCGTGCGCTCCTACATTAATGATCCGAAGCGGCCCGTGGTCTTCGTGCCGATTTATTTTGGCTATGAGAAATTACTGGAGGGCGACTCGTTTATCAACGAACTCGGCGGAGGCGAGAAAAAGTCGGAGTCGCTGCTGGGCCTGATTCGCTCGGTAAAGGGTCTGCGCGAAAACTTCGGCAGTGTGTACGTCAATGTTGGTGAGCCAATTGAACTCGAAGCCTTGCTTGCTGCAGCCGATCCCGACTGGCGCAGTTTCGGCAATAACAACGAGGAGCGGCCGAAATGGTTCAACGACGTCGTGGGCTGTCTCGGCGCCGAGATCATGAGTGGTATCAACTCTGCGGCGGCCGTCACGCCGATCAGCCTGCTCGCTTATGTGCTGCTGGCGACGCCGCGGCAAAAGATCGGCGCGGCCGAACTCGAGTCGCAATTGCAGCTCAATCTGGAGCTCATGCGGCGTTTCAGCTATTCCGATTCGGTGACGCTGCCGGACTGGCCGCCTGAAAAGATCATCGCGCATGGCGAAAAACTGGACGTGATCAGTCGCACATCGCATCCAATGGGCGATGTTATCGCCATGCCCGAACATACCGCGGTTCGTATGACTTATTTCCGCAACAATATCTTGCACCTGCTGTCGGTGCCGGCGTCAGTTGCCTGCTGTTTTATTCAGGGGCGCCAGCTTGAGCTCACAGAGATTCAGCGACTGATTCAGCTGATCTATCCGTTCATGAAAAAAGAACTCACGCTGAAGTGGGATGCGGAAGAAATCAATGCTGTCACACTGACCGCCGTGAATGCCCTGGTCGAACAGGAACTGCTGATCCGCGAGGATGACTGGTTGATTCGGCCGCCGGCCGGGTCGGCGCGCGCTTACCAGTTACTGATGCTGGGCCAGACCATGGTGCCGATGATTCAGCGCTTTTACCTCGCGATTGCGCTGCTGAACCGACACGGTTCGGGCGTACTGTCGCGGGCGCGCCTCGAGCAAATGTGCCAGTGGAGCGCCGAACGCCTGTCAATCATTTATGGTCTGCACTCGCCGGACTTTTTCAATAAATCCCTGTTTCACGACTACATCGTGGCGCTGCAGGAACAGGACGTGCTACGGCGCAACAGTGCAGGCTTGCTGGAATTTGACGGTAGCCTCGTCAGCATCGGAGCCGATGCTCGCCTCGTGCTTGGCGAGGAAATCCGCCACAGCATTCTGTCCCTGACGGTTCCCGATCCTGCGTCGGTTCCGGAATGAAGGTCGTATCGTTCTACCGCTTCCTCGACCTGGCCGACCCGGACGCATTCCGTAACGAGCTGCAGACCCTGTGCGACGAGCAGCAACTGCTCGGCACGATCCTGGTCGCGCACGAGGGTTTCAATGGCACCCTGGCGGGTGCGCAGTTCGCGATCGAAACGGTGTTTCGCTGGATCGAGCGCCGGCTGCAACTCGCAGCATCGATTGATGGCCGTTGGACGGATACAAGCGACGAACCGTTCCTGCGAATGCGCGTGCGCTGCAAGAAGGAAATCGTAACGCTGGGCCGGCCCGACATCCTGCCACACAGAAAAACCGGAATTCACGTTGAGCCCCGCAACTGGAATGCGTTGATCTCGGACCCGAATGTGCTTTTGATCGATACTCGCAATCATTATGAAATAGAAGTCGGCACCTTTCCGGGAGCCGTTGACCCACAGACCGACAGTTTCCGACAATTTGCCGACTACGCGAGGAAACTTGCCGCGACTTCGACCGACCAGCCGCTGGCCATGTTCTGCACGGGTGGTATCCGCTGCGAAAAGGCGACCGCCCTGATGCTTGATCTCGGTTTTGACGAGGTCTATCACCTGCAGGGCGGCATCCTCAACTACCTCAGTGAAGTACCGGTTGAGCAAAGCCTCTGGAACGGTGAATGCTTTGTGTTCGACAAACGGGTCGCCGTTGACAGCGATCTCGCCGAGGGCGACTACGTCGAAAGTGTGTCCTGCCCACCCTGCAAAAGGGGTCAGAGCCCTTTTTGAACCATATATGGCAAAACCTAGAACCAGAATCGTAAGCCCGCGATAAAGACCGTTGATGTTTCATCGGCGGTGCTGTCGTCGAAATGGCGTTGCCAGGACAGGCCCAGGTACGGCGCGACTTTACGGCTCACTTCGTAGCGCAGGCGCAGTTCAAGCGCCGCCTGATCGTGAGCTGCGGACCTCGCGCGGAACTCCAGCCGCGGTTGCAGCACCACGCGTTCCGAAAAACGAATGTCGTATTCGAACTCGCCGTGCAATTCAGAGTCGCCATCGGTGTTGATTGATGCCGCGATATCAACCTCGATATTGTAGGGCACGAGTCCCGTGATGCCGATGACGAACGCTGTGTCGGTGTCTGCCGCGCCATCCTCAACGCTGACGCCCACCTGCGCGTCAAAGTAAGGCGAAATCGCGCGGCTATAAAGAAGCTGCAGTTCGATGTCGGTGTCCTCGGCATCGCTGCCCTCGAATTTCCACCAGAACTTGCGCATGTCAGCGCCATACCAGCCCTGCAAATCCCAAACGGTGCGATCGACGTCCGCCTGATATTCGATGCGCTCGGCGCTCACATACGCATAGCGCGAATCGTGCGCGTCGGCCGTTGCGACGAGCAACATCAGCATCGTCACGATTCGGCACCTCATGTCACCGCTTCCCCGTCCACGACCCGCACGGAATGCATCATGCCGGCGTGCATGTGATAAAGCAGGTGGCAGTGAAAGGCCCAATGGCCGGGCTCATCTGCCGTGATATCAAGACTCAAGCGCTCGGCAGGTTTCACGACCACCGTATGCTTGCGCGGATTGAACTCACCGTTGCCGTTAACCAGTTCCATGAACATGCCATGCAGGTGAATCGGGTGCGGCATCATCGTATCGTTCACGAGCACGAGGCGCAGGCGCTCACCGTGCTGGAACAGGATCGGTCCGCTGACCTCGCTGAATTTAAGGCCGTCAAACGACCACATATAGCGGTGCATATTGCCCGTCAGGTGAATCTCGATCTGTCGGCCGGGTTGCCGCGCGTCGGTATTCGGCGCAAGACTGCGGAGATCGCTGTAACGCAGCGTGCGATGCCCGACATCGGTGAGGCCGGTGCCCGGATCGTCGAGGCGACTGAGCGGAAACTCCGCCACGCCGGCGACGCCGGGCCCGAGGCGATGCTTGTGCTTCGCTGGCGTCGCTGCATGGCCTTCGTGACCGTTCATGCCGCCGTGATCCATACCCATATCCGCCATCGTCAACAGCGGTGCTGCACGCAAGGCAGGCACCACCGCGACCATGCCGGGACGTGGCGCCAGCGTGCCGCGGACGAAACCGCTGCGGTCCGTCGCTTCGGCCATGAACGTGTAGGCGCGATCACGGGGTATGACGACAACGTCATAGGTTTCGGCGACGCCAATTTGCAATTCATCCGTGACCAGGGGTGCGACGTCCTGCCCATCTGCCTGTACTACGGTCATCTCGAGTTCCGGGATACGTATGTTGAAGAACGTCATCGCCGAGCCGTTGATAATCCGCAACCGGACTTTCTCGCCCGGGGAAAAAATGCCGGTCCAGTTCGCGCCGGCATCGAGACCGTTCAATAGAAACGTATAAGCGAGGCCGGATACGTCGGCGATGTCCGTCGGGCTCATGCGCATACGCGACCACATTGATCGGTCCGGCAAGCTGGTGCCTGTAGTCAGTCGATGCGCACTATAGTAGCTGTCGGACTTCTTCAGGTTCGCGAGCACGTCGTGCGGATCCTCAAACGTCCAATCGGACAACAGGATGACGAACTCGCGGTCGTACTCCACCGGATCCGTGCCGGCCGGGTCGATGATGATCGGGCCGTACACGCCACTTTGTTCCTGCAGGCCCGAATGGCTGTGATACCAGTAGGTGCCGTTCTGCCTGACGTCGAAGTGATAGCGAAACGTCTGGTCGGCCGCAATGCCGTCGAAACTGATACCGGGTACGCCGTCCATGTCCGTGGGCAGCAGCAGGCCGTGCCAGTGGATCGAGCTGTCAACGGTGAGGCTGTTACGCACATTGATCGTGACCGCCTGACCCTCCTTGAAGCGCAGCAGCGGTCCCGGCACCGTGCCATTAATGCCGATGGCCGGCGCGGCGCGGCCGGCGATCTTGATCGGTGTGGGCGCAATGTCGAGATCAAACAGGTTTCGTGCGCCGTCCGCCGGATCGGCCTGGCGGGACATTGCCCAGCCCGGCAGTGGCAACGTTAACGCCACGAGCGCGGCGTCGCCAAGAAACCTTCGTCGCGAAATACTAGGCATCGAGATCGGGTATCAAGGCACTTTCAAGATTCGCAATCATGTCTTTGATCAGCAGTTTGCGCTTCTTGAGTCGGCGTATGCGCAGTTGATCGACCATTGGGTCGTGCTGCAGCCGGTCGATG
>CAZHLE010000045.1:15293-16916 GCA_964533065.1 uncultured Woeseiaceae bacterium
AGTCGAGATCTCGATGACTGACGCGAAGTTCGCGCAGTCGTTCGAGATTTTTAAATGATTGGGTATCGACTTTGTCGGACATCGATTGCCATGCTACTCGCGGTCCGCGAGCAGCGCCAGCCAGTCGTGGTCGTTCGGTCCGGTGACCACAAACCAGGGATTGAGAATGTCTTCTTTCCTGTTATAAGACAACGGTTTGCCGTCGAGTTCGAGCACCTTGCCGCCCGCCTGTTCGACCACGGCCTGCGCCGCCGCCGTGTCCCACTCGGAGGTCGGTCCGAGGCGTGGATAGACATCGGCATTGCCCTCGGCAACAGTACAAAATTTCAGCGAGCTGCCCATCGGTACCATGTCGTGTGGCCCAAGCTTTTCGAGAAAAGAATCGAGGCTCGAACCGCGGTGCGAACGACTGCCGACCACACGAACGACCTGCTGGCTCTGCGCGGCAACGCTGATGTTGGCAATGCGACCTTTCTGCCGCAGCTCGGAGCCGCGGCCGCGGCAGCCGATATAGGTCTTTTGCTGCACCGGCACATGCACGACACCGAAGATCGGACGACCGTTTTCGATCAGGGCGATGTTGACCGTGAATTCGCCGTTGCGGCTGACAAATTCCTTGGTGCCATCCAGCGGATCAATCAGCCAGTAGCGCCGCCATTGCGCGCGCACCGCAAATTCGGGCAGACCATCTTCCTCGGAAATGACGGGGATCGCCGGTGTCAGCGCGGCGAGTCCTGCGGCAATATGTCGATGCGACGCGAGGTCGGCCTGCGTCAATGGCGACTGGTCCAACTTGCTTTCAACGTCGAAATCGCTGGCGTAGACTGCGAGAATCGCATCGCCGGCCTCGACGGCCAGCGCTACGACAGGTTCGAGCAATTCTTCGAGATTTAAGTCTTTGATGGACACCATGGTTTCATGTTTCCTGGCGGGCTGCGCAGTATAGAGCAATGACCTTCGATCCGAAAACTGCGCTGAGTGGATGTGACACGCTGATGCTCGACATGGACGGCACCATCCTTGATCTGGCCTACGATAACTTCATGTGGCTGACTCATGTGCCGCAACGCTGGGCGGAGCAAAACGGTATGTCGCTGGATGCAGCCCGCAATCACCTGATTGCAAAATTCGGCGAAGCCGAGGGCGATCTTCGCTGGTATTGCCTTGATCACTGGAGCGAGCACCTCGGCCTTGATGTGGCGCAGCTGCATCGCGATAACCACGAACGGATCGGATTCCTGCCAGGGGCTCTCGAGTTCCTGCAGAGGGTACGCGAATCCAATGTTCGCCTGTTACTGGTCACCAATTCTCACCAGGCGACGCTGGATCTCAAGGATGAAGTCACGGGCCTGACAGCGTATTTCGACGGTATTTACACGTCACATGCATTCGGCTTCGCCAAGGAGCGGCAGGAGTTCTGGCATGCCTTGCGCAAATCGGTCGACTTCGACCCTGAGCGGACAATGTTCGTGGATGACAGTCCTTTCGTGCTGCGCAGCGCGGCGACCTATGGCGTCAGGCACCCGGTCGCGATAGTAAGGCCGGACACAACGAGGCCGCGGCGCGAAAACAGCGATTTCGTGTCCGTCGATGGTCTGAATGACTTGCTGTAAGCCGCTGTGG
>CAZHLE010000045.1:16926-18616 GCA_964533065.1 uncultured Woeseiaceae bacterium
CTCGTACCACAACCTAGCGCCGGCGCGGTGGCCTTCGCCCGGATGGCTTGCCGCCTGCACTTTTGCGGCCAACCGATTTCCTGCGCGGATTGAACGCCGGTTTCACGAGTTCGGGTAACAGTGTGCGGTCAAAGTTGGCTACCGGGATTTTGTGGCCGATGAAGTCTTCGATATCGGGCAGCGCAACGGCGTAAGTTTCGCAGCCAAAGCTGACAGCGTCACCCGCAGCACCGGCGCGCGCGGTTCGTCCGATGCGATGTACGTAATCTTCCGCTTCCTGCGGCAAATCGTAGTTGATCACGTATTGCACGTCAGGAATATGCAGTCCACGCGAAGCCACATCGGTGCCGATCAGGACCTGTAATTCGCCCTTCTGGAACTGCTGTAGCATGCGCATGCGCTTGTTCTGCGGTACGTCGCCGGAAATTGCCGCGGCGTGAATGCCGTTGGCACCCAGATAAGCCTCAAGGCGCTCAGCCTCGCGTTTCATGTTGACGAAAACCATGATTCGGCCCTGGCCCATTTCGGCAATCAGCCCAACCAGTAAGGGCATCTTTTCTTCATTGGACGGAAAAAAGATCGCCTGTCGTACGCGATCGGCCGTGACCTTGTCGGGATCGATCTGAATCAACTCCGGCTCATTCATATGCTCATACGCGAGTTCCATAACGCGATGCGACAGCGTTGCAGAAAACAGCATGTTCAGGCGCTTGTCCGGCGATGGCAGCTTGCGCAACAGGTATCGAATATCCTTGATGAAACCGAGATCGAACATGCGATCTGCTTCATCGAGGACTGCAACTTCAACCTGGTCCAGTTTGAAAACGCCCTGCTTGAAGTAATCTATGATGCGACCCGGTGTGCCGATCAGGATATCGATGCCGTCCTCGATGGTCTTACGCTGTTGTTCGTAGCCGGTGCCTCCAAATGCCAGGCCGACCTTGAAATTGGTGTGCTTGCCCAGCAGTTCCGCATCATTGGCAATCTGTACGGCGAGTTCGCGTGTGGGCGCGAGCATGAATGCGCGAGGTTGCCGCTTGCCTTCGACGGGCTGGTTTGACTTAAGTAGTTTTTCGAACGTGGCTATCAGGAAGGCGGCAGTCTTGCCGGTGCCGGTTTGTGCCTGGCCGGCCACATCACGGCCCTGCAGCGCGATCGGCAGAGTTGTTGCCTGGATGGGCGTGCAGAACTCAAAGCCGGCATCAAGGATGCCTGCCCGCACGCTGTCGGCAAGCGTAAGTGAATCAAATCTGAGGTTACTCAGGTGGTTGTCTGCCATAGGGTATTAACCGAAAAATGCGCATTTTAGGCTTGCAAAATGGCCCGCGACGCGGTCCAATTGCTCTGACCGACGCGACCATCGTCGCACCTGCCAGTTTCGCAATCACCGATTCCCTAAGAGAAACCGCGAGAAAGCTGCGACATATTGCCTGATAGACACAGCAGCGTCATCCATTTTTAGCGAGTTCGTTGGCCAGATGCCGAACGGCGAAACGCAAATACTCTAATAAAGCGATTTATATGCAAGGAGGAACAGACCGGTGAGCAACAACATCGTGCATACCAGCGATAACAGTTTTGAAGCTGATGTACTCAAGGCACCAAAGCCTGTTTTGATCGACTTCTGGGCCGAGTTGTGCGGTCCCTGCAAAATGATTGCGCCGATCCTGGACGAGGCAGCGACCGAATT
>CAZHLE010000046.1:0-17950 GCA_964533065.1 uncultured Woeseiaceae bacterium
GCGCCGATTTGTAATACAGCCCCCAATGACGCAATTGAGGCGTAAACATCGAACAGCTCGCTTTGCAGCCGGCCATGCTCGCGCACCTCATCGACACCCTCGATACTGTTGAATAGCGACCGGAGCGACGCATCACAGACGAGGATCAGCTTCCTGCAACGCTCTTTCACCAGGGGCAAAAAACGCGCGAACAGGATCGCGTCGGCGACGCTTGTCTCGGTCAATACCAACAGCGTTTTGTCGCGGATATCTTCGCCGCGCCACTGCGGGCGCGGCAGGCTGAAGGTCTTGGCGCCGGGAATCTTCATGCGCCATTCGTAATCGTCCCAGCCGCGAAGAAACTCACCCTGCGTCAACCGTGCGCAGCCGCGATGGAACCAGGCCGCGGCGAATTGCCGGTCGATCGCGATGGCGCGGTCAAAACACTCGATGGCCGTTCCGGGTTCGTTGCGCTGCTGGAAATAGCGCCCGCGCAGCTGGTGTGCCGGCGCGTGATCGTCCTGTGCAGCGACGAGCCTGTCCAGGCAGGTAATCGCCTCATCCCACCGGCCGCTCTGCGAAAGCGCGTCCGCGAGGCGATACAGGATGCTGCTGTCATCGGGTGTGGTTTCAAGAACACGCTGGTAGAGGTCGATCGCGGCAAAGAACTCCTTGCGCCGATGGTGCTCGGTCGCCGTATCCAGCATTAAAGTCTTTGTGTCCGGTGGCACGAACTCGGCAATGACGCTCGCCGGAACGGAGTAGGTCGTGTCCAGCAGCCTGTCGTTGAAATCGAGCAGTGCCGGGTATCGCATCGGCAGGCATTGCACGGCGAAAATTTCCTGTACACCGGAGTTAAATGTGAGGTAGCCGGTCGTTACGCCGGTCTCGGTATCGACAATCCAGATGCCGCACTTCCGGGGCTGCTCGCGTGCGGTCAATGGCAGCCCGGCAAACACGGCCGCCTCTCGCACTTCCGACAAGCCGATGAGGGCATACCGGTCTATGAAATCCAGCCCGCGACAAAAGCCAGGAACCTCGGCGATAACGACTTTCTCGCCCGTTGTTTCGTCGATGGTCAGCAATTGACCGGTTCCGGATTCCAGTACCCAGAGCCGGTTGCGATACCAGCGCGGCGAGTGCGGCATGGACAGTTTGTCCGCGATCACCCGGTTGCTCGCGACATCCAGCAGCACGCCGCCGGTCGCCTTGTCGTCCCGCCAACCGCCCGGTGTATCGGTCGCGCCGAGTGCCGTTACGTACCGGGGGTTGCCAGCGCGCATCGCGAGACCATTCAAATGACAGCGATCGGTGCCGTCATAGGCACTGACGAACGGCGGCCGCCAGCGCGGCACAAAGCTGTGCTTCACATCGAGCGTGCACAGGCAGGACATCCGCGTATTGACGATCCAGAGCTCGCCGCGGCTATCAAACGCCATTTCATGAATATCGATGTCGCCGCTGATGTGCGCACGTCGCGGTAAAAAAGCGGCGTCGTGGGCACTGCCGGGCGGAATCTTGGCGGCAGCACTGGCCGAATTGAAATAGTCGATAACACTGTTGCCCGAGCCGACACTGAGCCGGCCGTCCTGGTAGGCCATGCCCATCGGCTTTTTGACGTTCACAAAGTGCGTATTGAGGTCGCCACCCTGCACACGAAGCAGCACCAGTTTTCGCGCCTGGTAGGTGGACAACACCAGGCTCGTGCCGGATTTCTCCAAAAAATTCAGAAACGTACCGGTGTACTGACTCGCGGGTGGCTCAGCCAATGAATTGTGTCCAATAAACCTTCTGGATAGGGTAAATTGCGTCAACGAGTTGATCGAACAACAATAGCTTCAGGTCAACCGAATCAGGATAACAGGGGGATGCACAAATGAAAGGCTCAATTCCAATACGGTCAACGGTTGCGATTAGCGTCGCACTGGCTTTGTCGGGGGTTTCACAGGCCGCCACGCTCGAAGAAATCATCGTCACCGCGCAGAAGCGCGAGCAGGATCTGCAGGACGTTGGCGTCTCGATTACCGCTTTTACCGGCAATCAAATGGAAGCGCTGGGCTGGGACAACAGCCTCGACGTAGCCGATCAGACACCGGGCCTGACGACGACATCAAATACCGGTGACCCGGGCAACATCGCACTGTTTTCCATTCGCGGCGTGAGTCAGCTCGACTTCGCCGAGGGCCAGGAAGCGCCGGTCGCGATCTATCGCGATGAGGCCTACGTTTCGTCGCCGGGCGCGTCCGGTGCGCCAACCTTCGACATCCAGCGCATCGAAATCCTGCGTGGGCCGCAAGGCACGCTCTATGGGCGCAACGCAACCGGCGGCCTAGTGCATTTCATCAGCAACAAGCCGACCGAAGAATTTGAAGGCGACATCGGTGTTACGGCGGGTGATTACGGCCAGCTCGGTGTCACTGGTGTTCTGAGTGGCCCGTTAAGTGACACCGTGCAGGGGCGCATAGCTCTCTACCACAACCAGGACGACGGCTACATCAAGAATCGAGTTGGCGAAGACAAACGCGCCGATGACACGACCTCGATCCGCGGCATGCTGAATTTCGATATCGGTGATTCGAGTTCGCTGTTGCTGATAGCCCAGCGCACGGAGATCGACGCAACCGGAGGCGTGTACAATTCGGTCGCGTCGACCGGTGCCGGTTCCGACGTTGCCGATCGTGTTTACTGCACGACCGCCCCGTCCGATTTCGACTGCCGCTATAGTTCCTACGGCATCTTCGGCTTTGACGATGCGGTAGACGATGGGCAAGTCAATTTCGAGAGCCTGTTCGAGGGCGACCCGACGCGCTTGGCGGGTATCGATGATGGTGATGGCGACATCTTTGCCGGCGCTTTCGACTTCGACAGTGGTGTAGACCGTACGGCGTCCAACATCACGGCAATTTTCGAAACCGAACTGTCGAATGGCATGGGCCTGACGTCGGTGACGGATTTCACCACCAGCGACAAGGATTATCGCGAAGACGACGACAGCACCAATTCGACGTATCTCAATGATGGCATCACGCAGCACGCCACCTATGAAGCCGGTGCCGACATCGACCAGTTCTCGCAGGAACTGCGGCTTGATGGCGACACGGATTCCATGCAATGGATTGCGGGCGTCTATTTCCTCGACATCAAGAACAGTTTCTACGGTGCTTTCAAGTTCCCGGCCTTCGGTGCCGGTTTCGTGCCGCGATTCGAGGCAACCAACAGCACGCAGACGATTTCGGCATTCGGGCAAATCGACTATGACCTGTCTGATGTCCTGACCCTGACAATCGGTGCGCGCTGGACCCAGGACGACAAGGATATCGACTACCAGTTCGTCGAGGACTTTGTGCCGGGCAGCGGCCTTCTGAACGACGGCGAGCCGCACAGGATCTTTCGTACCGACGAGGAGTGGTCGGGCAAGGTACAGCTCGACTGGCAGGCAAGCGATGACGTGTTGTTGTACGCAGGCGTCAATCGCGGCGTGAAGGGTGGCGGATTCAATACCGACACCTTCGGAGTCCAGGAGCCGACGCTGGAAGAGGTCGGCTTCGATCCGGAGATTCTGACTGCTTATGAGATCGGTGTAAAAACCGACCTCGGCAACCTGCGTGTTAACGCCAGCGTTTACAGCTACGATTACGATGACTTCCAGGCCTTCTTTTTTGAAGGAACCACGAGCCTGCTGCTGAATTCGAAAGCTAAATTCAACGGTGCCGAAATCGAGGCGATCTATACAACGGCCGGCGGCTGGGATTTCCTGTTCGGTGTCAGTGTCATCGACACGGACGTCGACAACTCGGATCGCGGTGTGGTCAACCAGAACGCTGCGCTGGCGCCCGATCTCACAGCCAACGTGCTCGTCCGGAAGGCCTGGGACCTCGCGCGTGGCAGTAGTATTTCCGCGCAGATTTCAGCGAACTATAGCGATGAACGGTCGTTCAATACGATTCAGTCCGAAATAACAACCGGCAATTCCTACACCAACGTGAACGCCGGGGTGCAATACGTGACATCGGATGACAAGTGGGAACTCGGCGTTTCGGTAAACAACCTGACGGACGAAGAAATCCTCACGTATACCTACGATATCGTCGGCTATACGATCCAGGTTTTTGCACCGCCACGCTGGGTAGCTGCCACCCTCAAATACAACTTCTAGGACAAAGCAGGCTTACAGGTCCGGCTCGTCAGAGTGTGAAAGTCCTGTAACGCGGGTAGCAATGATGGCAAGAGCCAGAGTTCTGACCGTTCTGGCGAGCGCAAGCCTGCGAGTCGCACCGACAAGTGCTACGGGTGCCCGCGAATCGCGCTAGAATCGCATATCCAAACCCGGGCAGGATACTCAATGACTCAACGCCCTGTTGTAATGATCCTTGTTCTGGCAGGTCTTCATTCGGCGGTGTCATCGGCGTGGACCCCAGATTCTAAGCCGGGCACGGCCGAGTATGCCGAAACAGACGCAGCAATCCAGGCGATACGTAATGGCAATTGCGACGACGGCCTGTCGTATCTGCGAGCTTTAGAAGCGACTGATACGTTCACTCGGTACAAGAGGGATCGGAGAGTCTGGATACTCGAGCACATCGTCTTTTGCCTAAGAACGAAAGATTCCTCCGACGAGCTGGCTGGATACCTCAAGACTCTCGTCGTCGCCGAAGGTGAGGAAAGGCCGGATTTGCTCCGCCAGCTAATCGTGACGAGTATTCTTAATGAAGAACCGGGGATTGCGGTTGATGCTGTTAAACGCCTTGCCAGGTTCGGACTGCCTGAACTTCAAGTTCTCGCGAACGAGGCATACTTTTTCGTCTACGTACCATTGCTCAATGCTGGCAATCTCGAGGAACTCCGCTACGACTATCTACGTACTTTGTTCCTGATCGGGTACACGCCCGGCAATCCGTTCGAGTCTGCCGATAAGTTGATGTTTGACTATGCCGCCATGTCAGTTGACCGCGGTGATGTTCAGGATTTGAAGAAAATTATACTGTCCGTGACAGAGCCCGGCGTCATATTGCGCATCCGCGTGGATCGCAGATTTGACGAGATACGTAAGGACGGTGATCTGGAAGCTTTCCTCGATCTTGAGAACGCGAACAACAGGTACATCGCGAAATTGGAGGGGTTATTAGCCGAGTATCCGGAATTCGCGTTCGGGCACGTACGGTATTACCGAGCGTTGGTCGGTGCCTGGCGATTCAAGGATGCGCTGAGTGCTATAGAACCCATCGCCTGGAGAGTACGGACCCCCTTTCTAAACAGATCGTTCGTCGACCTTGACTCGAGCAAAAACTGGGTGCTAGAAGCCTACGCTGATGCGATGTGGCGCGAGGAGTATCCCGAACAATCGGAGGATATGTTTGTCGAGGCGGTTCAGGTCCCCGAGTACGGTGCTAAGAACGTTAGCCAACAAATAAACCTAGCTAGCAGAATACTTTATGGTGGCAATCTTGAGCTTGCGCTGGCATTGGCCCAGGATCTGCTTGATACGGATGCAAACACATCCCCCTACGGCGCTATGTGGGTTCACACGATTCTTGTTTGTGGCAACGTGCTCGGCAAGGCATCGAAAGATGTCTCGCAAAGCATGGCCTATCTGACGGCACACAGCCGCGACAACCCCGGTGCATTAATACAGGCATTGCTTTGCACGAACGAAATGGACGTGGCGGCGCAATTCATGAGGCGTCGACTGGAGAGCCTGGATCAACGCACCAGCGCATTGATTTATTTGCAGTATACGAAGAGCGATTGGGAAGGTGAGCGTAGAAATCATATTCATGAGCCCGGCGATGAGCTGTCGCCAGGCCACATTCTCTGGCACCGATTCGATGAGCTGCGCGAGCGACCCGATGTTGTTCGTACCGCGAACCGGGTTGGTCGTATTGAAGTAGCACCGTTGAATTCGATAATTTGGCATAGCTACTGATTCGCGAATGAACGCCTTGACCAGGAGCGATCTTTACTACCTGTCGAAAGCCTCTTTGCCCTGACCGCCAAACCGGGTGGCAAAATAATCGATAATGAAACCAACAACCGCACCTTCTGCGACAAACCAGAACGGTGAACTGAGTACGCCACCTTCACCGAATACGCTCACCAGCATGTCCGCCATGACATCGTAGGCAAAGAATACCAGCACGAAAGTCAACCATGCGCCGACCATCGGCCCGCGCAACCACCATGGGAAAGACAGGTTCACTATGGGGTAACGCGTGATAACACCAAACACACCGATAATCGCGCCGAACGTTGTGTACCAGAGCAATACTCCCCAGCGCAGCAGCCCGTCGGCTTCCGGCAGGAAATGCGGCAAAAAGACAAATCCCGTGAGTCCGACCAGGGAGCCGATGCCCTTGCCGATTGCTATTCGGGTGATTAACGATGGATTGGCAAACATGTCGTTCTCCTCAGGACGAGATTGTCAGTGAGTGCTAGGCTACGATTCAGTTTCCGCCACGTTTCCAGGGGAATCAATGAGTAAAGAATTTCCAGGCAAGAAAACCCGCGCCATGCTCGAGCGCGGCATCCCGCTGTTCCGCAACGGCCTCAAGTTCGATGCTGAATTGCAAAAGGCCGGGCGGCGCGGTTTCCGTGCGGCGCGGCAGATTGTCATCGACAAAGCCGAGGGCGATTTCATATGGGACCTGGATGGCAAGCGTTACATCGACTTTCAGAATGGCTGGGCAACGAACCCTGTGGGCAACGCGCACCCTGAGGTCATTGCAGCGGTGCATGCGGCACATCAACGCTACGGCTTTCACTACGATCATCCGCTGCGTTACGAGTTGGCCGAGAAATTGTTGGCAATCATGCCGGACAAGGCGCTTTCGCGGTTCAATTACGAAGTCTCCGGCACCGAGGCTGCCGAAGCGGCCGTGCATCTGGCGCTGACCTACACCAAGCGGCGCTACATCATCAGCTTCAGTTCGAGTTACCACGGTAACAGTATCGCGGGAAAACTGCTGAGCGGGCTTGGCGGTTCCTACAACCGTTATCTCGAGGCCTGGACCGGTGGTGTCATTCGCGCGCCGTACCCCTAAAGCGAGAGCATGCCGGCCAACATGTCGGAGGCGCAGTATGTCGACTACTGTCTCTGGTATCTCGACAACCACATACCCAACAGTTTCGTGCCGCGTGACAATATCGCCGCGATCCTGGTCGAACCGGGGCTCGCCGAAGGTGGCAACTGGATTCCATCGAGCGATTTCGTGCAGGGCATACGCGCGCTCTGCGACAAGAACGGCTGGCTCATGATTTCGGACGAGGTGCTCACGGGCATGGGGCGCACAGGAAAAATGTGGGGCATCGAGCATTACGGCGTGGTGCCCGACATTCTTGTCGTCGGCAAGAATCTCTCGGGTGGTATTGAGCCCTGTGCCGGCATCGCAGCGCGCAACGAGATCCTGGGCGATAACGACGCGTTCTCCTCGGGCTCGACTTTTGCAGGAACGCCTGCGGGTTGCGCCGCCGGCATCAAGACTCTCGAGCTCTACGAGCGTTTGAACCTGGTCGAGAGCGCGGCACGGCTCGGTCGTATAGCGAGCGAGATCATGAGCAGCTGGGAGCAGTATGGCATCGTGCGCCAGGTGCGTGGCAACGGTCTGCTGCTCGGCGTGGGCTTCGAAGACTGGATCGTTGCGCGCGCTGTTCGCGACCAGATGCTGCAGCACGGCGTCTGGGCGATCAGCGATCGCGAAGATGCAATCCGCATGTATCCAGCGCTCAATGTCGACGAGGCCGTGCTGCGTGAGGGGCTAGCCATCATGCACAACGCCATCCGGCACGTCGAAGAACACGGCCAGGATGTTGGCGACTCGCCGCCCTGGCCGACCGGCGGTGCGGGCTTCTGATCAGACGTTCAGCAACAGGTGCTCGCGTTCCCACGGGCTGATTTCGCGGTGGAACTGGCGCATCTCTTCGCGTTTCACTTCGCCGTACACCATGCAGAAATCCTCGCCGAGGATCTGGTGCAGATCCGTCGCTTCTTCGAACAGCGTCAGCGCCTCGTCCTGCGTGAGTGGAATTGCAAGGTTCTCATCATCCACTTCGCCGGTCGCCGGCTCGCCGGCTTTGATTTTCTTCGTCATGCCGAGATAGCCGCAGGCCAGGCCGGCGGCGATAGCCAGGTAGGGATTGCAATCCACGCCGATGATGCGGTTTTCGATGCGCCGGTTCTGCGGTGACGCATTCGGCACGCGCAGGCCGGTGGCGCGGTTGTCGTAGCCCCAGCCAAAGTTGGTCGGCGCACTGGAATTCTCGTCTTCAAACCGCCGGTAACTGTTCACGTAAGGGGCCATCAGTGGCAATGCCTGCGGCAGGTAATGCTGCAAGCCACCGATATAGTAGAAAAAGAGTTGGCTGGCTTCACCGTTTGCATCGCTGAATACGTTGTTCCCGGTAGCCATATCGACGATGCTCTGGTGCACGTGCATGGCGGAACCTGGCTGGTCGCGCATGGGTTTCGCCATGAAGGTTGCAAACATATTGTGGTCATAGGCAGCCTCGCGAATGATGCGCTTGAAGTAAAACACCATGTCGGCCAGCAATATCGGATCCCCGTGCGTCAGGTTGATCTCCACCTGGCCGGCACCGTCTTCCTGGATGACCGTGTCAATGCTAAGACCGGCAACTTGCGCAAAATCATAAATCGTATCGATCACCGGGCCGTAGTCGTCTACGGCCGACATGGAGTAAGACTGCCGACCGGTTCGGCGCCGCCCGGTACGGCCCATGGGTGGCTGGATCGGTTCATTGGAATCGATATTCGGGTTGATGAGGTAAAACTCGAGCTCGGGTGCGACCACCGGCCTCCAGCCCTGCTGCGTGTAGAGCGCAACGACATTTTTCAATACCTGCCGCGGTGCAATTCCCACCGGAGTTCCATCGCGCGTATACAGGTCGTGAATCACCTGCAGCGTCGTATCCTTTGCCCAGGGCACGGCCTTGGCGGTCGACATGTCGGGCTTCAGAACCAGGTCGCCTTCCGCCCACTGGTTCGGAATATCCATTTCCACATCCTGTCCCGTGATCGTCTGGTAAAAAATGGAAACGGGCAGGTAGGTTTCATACTTGGGGCTGAATTTGTCACCGGGCATGGCTTTGCCACGCGACATTCCCGCGAGGTCCGGGACTATGCACTCTACGTCATCGATGTCGCGTCCGGCCCGATAGGTTTTGAATGCCTCTGGCAAATCGTCCAGCCAGCTCTGGTCGCCCTTGTACATGCTTTGCTCCGATCCTTGTCAATTCCCGAAGCTGGCTATATTACCCGCTTCGATGGCTCCGGAGCGGGGCGATTGATATCTGGTGGATTCTAAAACCTCGTTATGTCAGCAAGTTCAGCCATTGCTCGCGCCGCAGGCGCTGCATCTGGCCTACGATCCATTGTTGCCGTTGGCGAACGTAGCTCGATGGCGCATCTACCTTAAGCTGTACGGGATTCGGCAGTACCGCAGCGAGCAGTGCCGCTTCCCCGTCGGTAAGGGCGTTCGCAGACTTGCGAAAATAGTGGCGGCTTGCGGCACCGACACCGTAAATGCCAGGTCCGAGTTCCACGACATTGACGTAGAGTTCCAGAATTCGCCGCTTCGGCAAACAGATTTCAATGACCACGGCGAAGTAGGCTTCAATCCCCTTGCGCCACAGACTGCGACTTGGTGTGAGGAACAAATTCTTCGCCAGTTGCTGGGAAATGGTCGACGCACCGCGCAGGCCGCGACCATGCTCGGCATCATCTATGGATTTACGAATGGCCTTCAGGTCCAGTCCGAAGTGTTCGGCAAATCGTTGATCCTCGGCGGCAACAACGGCCAGCGAAATCGCTGTACCGATTTGCGGCCCGCTGACCCAGGTATGCAGTAGCGGGTCGCGGCCGCTGTTGTCCTGTAGCATAAAAGCGGTGGTTACCGGGTCAAACCAGCGCAACGGCAGGACCAGCAGCAGGCTGACAACGATGGGCAGCCCAAGTGCAAGCGACACCCAGCGAAGTCGGCGACGCGACTTGTGTTTCTTATTTCTCACGAACGTTGCCAAGGACCAGCATGGCAATAAGCAAAGTGGCGAATTTGTTCATTTCTGGCTCCGGGAAAGAGACGCCGGTAAGTCGAAGCGCGCGGAGCATAGCACCGGCAATGAGGAAGGCAAGTGCCAATGGCCTGACGGGCGGTAGGTTTCAGGTGATCAGCGGAAGGTGTCTGACGAACGGCATAAAAACGCCGACCAATGACCCGAGGTTTGCAGCGTTCATTCGATAGGATTGACCTGTGTCAGGCTAATGCGACGAAACCCCATGTCAAACGAATCAAGCACATCGAGAGCCGCAGTCGGTCGCGCCCCGGACAACCGGTTCAGTAATGGCGATGCTGCCAGCGACAGGCTGATTGCGATCAAAAAAATCGACATCACGTCACTGCAAATCGACGATACTTTCGACGGCGACGGCGATCCGTACAACAACACGGGCCGGCACCTCATGAAAAAAATCCGCGATGGGTTTTAGCTGCAAGCGCGTGCTGCACGCGAAGTTGATTGCGAAGCCCCGGGGGGAATACATGAACATTTTGCAAAGCGTTTTGTTGCAGGTCGTTTGCGTTACCACACTGATCGCATGTGCGGCTCGGCAGCCGGTCGATCGTCAAGCGGATTTGGATGTTGCCGGGATAGCGAAGGCACTCGGTTGTACAGACGACGAGGTCGCCGTTTGCGTCGATGTCAATTGCGAGCCGCACGAGTACCGGTGCGCCAACAGGGCGGATGTAAAAGCATTACTCGGCGTAAGCGACTACCCGCGCAACTGATAGAGCCACGACCAAAGGCAGTTCAAGGCTCGTCGCGCACGACGTTGCAGAGCCTGCCAATCCCCGCGACTTCGACCTCGATGGTGTCGCCGGCCTTCATCCACAGCGGCGGTTTGCGCGCAGAGCCCACGCCGGACGGTGTGCCCGTCACCACCACATCGCCGGGTTCCAGGGTCATGCATTCGCTCAGGATGATGATCAGTCTTCGAACCGGGAAAACGAGATCATCGGTCCTGCCGTGCTGCATTTGCTCGCCATTTAACTTCGTCGTCAGCGTCATGCCGGCGATGCCCTCCGGCAATTCATCCGCGGTGACCAGTTCCGGACCGAAAGCGCCGGTGCCATCAAAATTCTTGCCAATGGTCCATTGTGTCGAAAACCGCTGGTAGTCGCGCAGCGTTGTGTCGTTGAACAGCGAATAGCCTGCGACAAAATCCAGCGCGTTGTCATCGCTTGCATGTCGGCAGCTCTTGCCAATAACAAAAGCGATCTCGCCTTCAAAATCGAGTTTATCGGAACATCGCGGCCGGATGATCGGGGCATTGTGAGCCACCAGCGAGGTTGCGCTACGGAAAAATATCTCCGGGAACGTTGGCGTAGCCGCACCGCCCTCGGCGGCATGCGCGGCGTAGTTCCGGCCAATACAGATTATCTTGCCGGGCTTCGGAATGAGCGGCCGGTATTCGACCTCGGCCAGTGCAAGGCCCGTGTCTGTGCAGCTCGCCATTTTTTCTGCAAGTATCGAGAGGCCTCCGGCTGCCAATATCTGAACAATACTGCCTGGCAATTGCGGTGCGACGCCGGCCACCGGAACGATCCGATCGCCAAGGCGTACGCCAACCTGCTCTATTCCGTGCCGGGAAAAAGTTATTAGTCTCATAGTCGATCAGGCATGTCTGGTCAGACCGTGTGCAGGTAAAGATCGTAGTCGACGTCTGCAATCGTTCGCGCAACACGCGCATATTCGGCGGCCTTGACCGCAACAAAAGTGCGGTGCATGTCGCTGCCAAGTGCGGATTTCAGAAAGTCGGACATTTCCGCGGCCTCGATGGCGGAGCGCCAGTCAGGCGGCATGCCGGCGGCACTGCTTTCCTGGTAGCCATCGCCCGTGGTTATGGGGCCTGGGTCGATCCGATGCTGCAGGCCGTGTCGGAGAGCGGCGAGGACAGTTGCGGCTACGAGGTAGGGATTGGCGTCTACGCCTGTCGGCCGATGTTCGATGCGGCGCGCCGCAATCGCGCCGGCCGGAATACGCAGCGCCACCGAGCGATTGTTGACACCCCAGTTGGCGGCTACAGGTGCGTAACTCTGGCTGGAAAAACGGCGCCAGGAATTTGCATGCGGCGCAAATACAAGCATCGACTCGGCCATGGTCGCGCGCATACCACCCAATGCGTGCAGCAGGGTGTCGTTCCACTTGCCTTCGTCGTGCTCGGCAAACAGGTTTTTGCCCTCGCTATTCTTGAGCGATACATGAAAGTGCATGCCCGAGCCGGCGTAACGCTCAATCGGTTTCGCCATGAAACAGGCGGTCACGCCGAAACGCCTTGCGGCAAGGCGCACGATGCGCTTCAGGCGCACGAGATCATCAGCCGCCTGCATCACGTCGTCGCGATAGTGCAGTGTCAGCTCGTACTGGCCCGGTGCGTATTCGGAAATGACAGTCTCCGCATTGATTCCCGCTTTTGCAGCGCCCGCATAGATATCGGAAAAAAGTGGTTCCATGCCATGCAGGTGATCGACCGAGTAAACCTCAGTCTTACTGGATCGGCGGCCATCGAGTACCGCATCGGCGGGCCGTAACCGGCCGTCATCGTCGCGGTCGTTGGCGACCAGGAAAAACTCGAGTTCGAAGGCAGCCGCCGGAAACAGGCCATCCGCAGCAAGTGCGTTGACTTGCGCCTGCAGGGCGTGGC
This sequence comes from uncultured Woeseiaceae bacterium, assembly GCA_964533065.1. Lineage (GTDB taxonomy): Bacteria > Pseudomonadota > Gammaproteobacteria > Steroidobacterales > Woeseiaceae > UBA1847. The sequence goes on from CAZHLE010000046.1 coordinate 12,689, forward strand.
GCGGATCCGAGCTCATAGGCGCGCCGTCCAGCATGTACAGCGACAGCAACACTTCGGCCCGTGCCGGGCTGGTACCTTGAATAGGCGCCAATGTGCCCGGGATCGGCCAGGCACGCAGATCGCCGTCACCGTGTTCCCAGATCAGTCCGGTCTCGTGCACGTCCTCGCCACAGATGTCGAGGCCGAGGATGGACATCGGCAGGAAGCGCCCGGACTCATACACTGCCATGAGTTCGCTGCGTCGAATAATCTTGCCACGACCGATGCCATTGCTGTCGTGCAGAACGATATCAACGGCTTCGATCTCCGGGTGCGCCGCGAGAAATGTTTCTGCCTCGGTTGGAGACGATCCGGATGGGCTGCTGGCGGCGGCGTTCATGAGCGGGATGATACCGGAATCGAGGGCAAGCTATACTGGCGCCCGGTGACAGTTTGCCGTCGGCAATACAGGGATGGGGAATGCAATCGGTATTCAGAATGTGTGCGGCAAGCTTGCGAAATACGCCGTTGCATCCACAGTGGTTTGCATTTTTTCGTGAACAACGCAATCTCAGAGACGCGTGCAAGGACCTGACCGGACTGGTGCTGGATATCGGTTGTGCGGACGCCAAGCCACGGCGGCACCTGTCAGGCGCGGCGCACTACCTTGGTCTCGACTATTACTCGACTGCCACTAACTGGTATGGAACGCGACCGGACGTGTATGCCGATGCGGAGGCCTTGCCGTTACGGGACGAAAGTGTGGATCATTCCTTGCTGCTCGACGTGCTCGAACACATTCCACAGCCTGGGCGTTGCCTGACCGAAATATGCAGGGTGCTAAAGCCAGGCGGGAGCCTGACAATCCAGGTGCCGTTTCTCTATCCCGTGCACGATGCGCCACTTGATTTTCATCGCTGGACACGGCATGGCCTGCTGCAGGCCGCGCGTCAATACGGTTTTCGCGTGAGCCGTGAATCAGCCATCGGTCACCCGCTCGAAACAGCCGCTCTGAACGCCAACATTGCCTTCAGCAAAACGGTGCTGAACTGGTTACGGCACGGGAATCCGCTCGCACTGTTGGTGATCCTGCTGCCAATTTACGTGCTGCTGGCGAACTGCCTGGCCTGGGTACTCGCCGCCCTGGGGCGCGACGATGACCTGATGCCTTACGCGTACAACATGGTATGGATAAAGATCTAGATGCCGCATATCGCGCTGCTTACCACCTCGTATTCGGACCAGCAACCGGGCTCGGAAGCAGCAGGAAGTTTTGTTGAGGATTTCGCGCATGCGCTGTCAGAACATGTGCGAGTTACTGTCGTTGCGGCAAGCTCGGTCGACTCGATACTGACAGACAGGCGTATCGTGGTAAGACGTTTTTCGGTGCCGCGCCTGCCGCTGTCCTTACTGAACCCGCTAAAGCCAACGCATTGGCCCGGGATATTAAAGAGCCTCGCAGCCGGGCACCGCGCGCTGGATCGCTTGGCAACCGAAGATCGGCCGGATCATGTGCTCGCTCTTTGGACATTACCGTCCGGTTACTGGGCGCACCGGGTCGCAAAAACACATGGCGTGCGCTACAGCGTGTGGGCACTCGGCAGCGATATCTGGACGCTGGCCAAGGTGCCGGTTGTCCGGTCAATCCTCAGGAAGGTGCTGCGTGCTGCGGATCGTCGCTATGCCGACGGGTTGCAGCTGGCAAGTGATGTCGAAAAACTCAGCGGGCTTGCTTGCAGCTTTATGTCGAGTACGCGCCGCTTGCCGCCGCAGGGCCGTGATGCGCATGTGCCGGGCGCGCCCTGCAAACTGGTTTTCCTCGGCCGCTGGCATGCCAACAAGGGCGTCGACCTGCTGCTCGATGCGCTCACGCTGCTGACGGACGAGGATTGGAGCCGGATCGCCGAGCTGCGCATTTACGGTGGTGGCCCACTGCACAAGCAGGTGCACGATGCGGTGAGCCGCCTGGTCGAACAGCGGCGCCCGGTGGCTGTCGGTGCCTATCTCGACAAGGCCGCCGCGGCCAAACTGATCGCCTGGGGCGACTACCTGCTGTTGCCATCGCGTGTCGAGAGCATTCCGGTGATTTTTTCTGACGCGATGCAGCTCGGGACACCGATAATTGCGACGCCGGTCGGTGACTTGCCGCGGCTGTTCGACAAGTATCGGTTCGGCGTCATTGCGAAAGAGGCGAGGCCCGCCGCATATGCAAATGCCATTCAGGAGGCGTTGCGCTCGGGGGCAACTGTCGATAGTGAGGGACTAAAGATGGCAAAAGCGGACTTCAACCTGGCCCAGATCGCGGAGGGGTTCGCCCAGGAGATTTCCCTGCCATGAGCTTATTGCGATTGAGCAGCCGGCAGTGACGGTTAGGTCCCCTCGCTATCAACAAGTTCGCAGGGTTTTTTCCGGGCTTATTCTGGCCGGATTCCTGGCTTGGGCCGCGTGGTACGTGTATTTGAATACGGAATCATTCCGACCGATAGCGGAAGTTTCGTGGCTTGACATCCTGATCCTGATATCGGCGTTCCTGGTGATAATGGTATGCAATGGCATATCAATCCTGGTTGTGTCCGAGGCGTTTCAGGTTCAATTGCTTGTCAAGGAATGGTTGTCGCTGTCCTTCGCCGCCTCGTTCGCCAATTATTTCCTGCCTTTCAAGGGCGGTGCCGGCATGCGCGCGTTGTATATGTCGCGAATTCATTACCTGCCGTTAGTCGAATTTGTTTCAACACTCGGTATCCTGTATTTAATGCACGTCGTTGTGAATGGCCTTGTTGCGATCATTGGACTGATCCTGATCGCGGCGCACGATGGGTCTGTCAATGTCACTTTATTGATATTTTTCATTTTCGTAACTGCGGCTGGCTTGATGGTTATGGTAGTCGATATCAATGTTCAGTCCGATTCACAACCATTCCTGAGGCGTCAGTTGTCTCAATTTCTTGCCGCTTGGCGCAGAGTGCGCCAGAACAGGGTTCTCGTATCAAAACTTTGGGCACTGACGGTCTTGTTAGCGCTGGCTGGAGTATGGCAATGCCATGCGGCATTTGAAGCGGCCTCCGTCTCACTATCCTGGCCGGGCGTGATGCTCTATGCAGCATCCAAGAACCTGGCGACGCTTATCAGCCTGACGCCGGGGTCACTGGGGATTGTGGAGCTGATAAGCATCTATCTTGGCGGCCTGCTCGGCTACGGAACGGCGGATGCGCTGCTCGTCCAGGGACTGATACGTGCTGTCGCAGTCGGCGTCCTGCTGTTGGCAGGCCCTGTTGCGCTGCTTTATTTGCGCCGTCGATTACAGCTGGTGCAGGCTGGTTCGCCTGTTGGGAAAGCTGCATGATCGTCAAGCCTGTGTTGATTATCGGTGCGCCGCGTTCCGGGACCTCAATGCTGCAAAAGATTCTCCGCAATCGTACAGAGTTCTGGTCATTACCGAGCGAGTCAGACGTGATTTGGGATCGATTCTGTCATCCGGCATTGCGCGAGTGGGAGTCCGAAAGTCTCGACGAAACTGATATTTCGCCCGCTGTCCGAGACGAAATACTCGCGATGTTTGAATCGTACATGCGTCCAGCGGGGTTCTGGCGCCCATTTGAAAAAGCGAATCTTATTTGGGGCTTCAGGCGCGTACCTGTCATCCGAAAACTGATGCGCGCGACATTCGAGTCCGTGTTTCCACTGATTACAATGCAATCCTCTGCCACAGTCGATAAGCGGCTCGTGGAGAAAACAGCAAGCAATTGCTTTCGCCTCGGCTATGTCAATGAAGTATTTCCGGACGCCAAAATAATTTACCCAACGAGGGATGGTCGAAATAACGTCAACTCGCTTATCAATGCGTGGCGGCACGCGGAGCGCTTTTTTACTTACGATGTTCCGCGGCAATTGAATATCTCGGGATACGGTCACGATGGTTGGAAGTTCGTATTGCCACCTGGGTGGAAAGATTTCACAAGTCGATCACTCGCGGAAGTCTGCGCCTTTCAATGGCGCGCCTGCCACGAAGCGATGCTGTCGGAAACCAGTAAGGAGAAGTATTCACGTCGCGTGCTGCGAGTACGTCTCGAGGACCTGGTCGCCAGACCGGGCCAGCAGCTGGAAGCCATGGCCGAATTTTTGGAGCTGCCCTACGACGCCTATTTCCGGGCGCTGGCCGATGAGCTTCCTGTGGTTAATTCGCCGGACAACGACGCATCCGCGGACAAGTGGCAGGGCGAGAATCGCCACTTGATTGAACAGATAATGCCGATGATCGCGCCAACAATGCGGCGGCTCGGGTACGATGCGTAAGCCATGACCGAGCGAATCGAGCAACTCAAGAGAGATTGGGATGAGCGCAGCGAGCGACTTGGATTAACAAAGCGAGCCGTGCTCTTCAAAAGATTTCCAGACTGGCTGAACCAATCAATCCACCGCCAACACGCCCGATTCATCATTGACAATACTACGCAGGACAACGGGCTGGTTCTGGATGTGGGCTGCGGCTATGGCCGCCTGTCACTGGAGCTTGCGGCGCACTTTCCGGGATTGGGGTTTCAGGGTGTTGATCTCTGCACCGAATTTGCCACCGAATACGAGCGGCTACTTGGTCGTTGTTACAATGGCCCGATTCAGGACTTTCGAACTGATGATCGCTTCAATTTGATCCTGATCGTTACGACTCTGATGTACCTGACGGAAAGAGAACACGAGGAGGTATTGCAGCGATTATGGTCGATGCTCAAGCCTGAGGGCCGCATCGTTTGTATCGAGCCAGCATCGGAGTTGTTCCGGCTATGGCGTCGACTCACGGGCCGCGAGTCAGCGTCTCCGACGGGGGGCACAGTAACGCACTTTCTTCGCGAACAACTGGAAGGCAAGTTTTTAGCTCTCGCAGGCGCGCGATTGGTCGCAAGTCAGTCCGTCAAAATCGTTTCTTTCATTACCGCGACGGCAGTCCATCATTGCGTTGCGATAGAGAAATCCTGATTGTGCGTCGCGGCATCATCTGAGCAAGCAGATCGTGGAATATCAGAGTAACTACACCGAAAACCCTGTAGCTAAACGTAACATGTACGACGAGCAGGCCAGGGAGGCAAAAGCTCGTAAGATCGTCGCCGTACTGGAACACACCTGCGGCGAGCTGTCATCGCTATCGCTACTCGATGTTTCCTGCTCAACAGGGATAATCTCGCAGTTTTTTTCACGCTATTTCCGCAAAGTGATCGGCATCGACATCGATGAGAGCGCCGTGACGTTTGCGAGAACGAACAACACGGGCGCCAACCTGGAGTTCCATGT
>CAZHLE010000047.1:0-17887 GCA_964533065.1 uncultured Woeseiaceae bacterium
CGGCGAACAAAGGTGCGTCGATAGCGTTCGACCAGTTGCGTATAGGTCCATTCCGCTGCAACCCCGGATGCCATGATGGCGCCAATACTCGTGCCACCGCAGAGATCGATTGAAATGCCCGCCTCGCGCAGCGCGCGTACCACGCCGATATGTGCGAAACCGCGCGCGCCGCCACCGCTCAACACGAGTCCTATGGCGTTACCCGTAAGCAGGCGGGCCAGCCGGTGTACGTCGTCAACCGTGCGCAGATGGTGGTGTTGTGATGCAGGGCAAAGCTGCAGCCAGCGTTTCGCCACGCCCGGTCGCACCAGTCGCTTGTGCTGAATAACGAGTTCCACCTGCTGCGAGTCGGCGGTTTCGTGACCCGCCAGCACGAGATCCAGCAACGGCATGGGTTCATCACCCGCATTCACCAGCAGGATCAGAGTGTCGGCCTGGCCGACACACTGTCGTGTCCAGGGTGACGAATCCGCGTCGGCAACAAAGATCACATAGTCGCGGCGCGCCTCGATTTCATTGAACCAGGCGCTGGTGTGTTGCTCCACACTGTCGCGGGTAAACAGCTCTGTCTTGCCGAATCGCGCCAGTGCAAGTTCGAGGGACTGTCCGAATCCCTGCGTGTCCGCGGCGGGACCCCGGCTGAGAATGGCGAATGACCGCGAGGCCGGCCGTGGATGAGCTCTGCGCTGCGATTGCTCAAGCCGCCGCAGTGCCAGTCGCGCGATATGCAACATTGCAGACGGATACACCTGCACCAGTTCATCGAAGGCGTTTTTTGAGAACCGCACCAGCTCGGTGTCGCGAATACTCTTGACTGTCGCGGTGCGCATACCGCCGGCAAGCAGTGCTCCTTCACCGACGGTCTCACCACGCTGGATACGGCCGATCATCTGCGAATGACCGCCAGCATCGCGGCGCCAGGCGCCGAGGGCACCACTGGTCACGGCAAACAGGGAGTCGGCCACTTCGCCCTGTTCAAAAAGCGTCGTGCCGCTTGGCAGGCAGAACCACTCGAGCTGGTCGGCCACGGCCACCAGCGTTCCCGGATCAAGATCATTAAACACCGGCAGGGAAGCCAGCACCGCCAGCGCGTTGCGATCAATCGTCGTGTTTGGCAGGCACTCGATCGTCATGCTTCAATCCCGGGTTTTCGGCGTCAGCCTCAGTAGTCGTCCGTCATTGCCGTCTTCGAGCACCCAGAGTGCGCCATCGGGACCCTCGACCACGCTGCGGATGCGCTTGCCCATGTCGTAGCGTGCCGCTTCACTCGCGGTTTCGCCCTGCAGTTCGATGCGCACTATAGCCCGGGACTCAAGACCGGCCGTGAGCAGGTTGCCGCGCCAGCCCTCGAACAGCGTGCCGCGATAGGTAATCAGGCTGGCCGGCGCGATCACCGGCGTCCACCAGAGGGCGGGCGGCTCGAATTCAGGTCGCGTATTGTGATCGGGAATGTCGCGAAAATCGTAGTGATCGCCCTTCGATACCAGTGGATATCCGTAGTTGGCGCCGCGCTGGATGCGATTCAGTTCGTCGCCGCCGCGCGGCCCCATTTCGATATTCCACAGCTGGCCATCGAGGTCGAACGCGATGCCGAGCGTGTTGCGGTGGCCCAAAGACCAGATCTCTCCATACACGCTCTCGTCATCGACCATCGGCTCGTTGCTGAAATAGTCAACAAATGGATTGTCGTCGGGAATCGATCCGTCGTCGTTAAGCCGCAGGATCTTGCCAAGGTTCGATTGCATGTCCTGTGCCGGCGTGAACTTCTGGCGCTCGCCCGACGAGATCCAGAGATAGCCGGCCGCATCGAACAGGATGCGGTGACCGTAATGTCCGCGGCCAGACACCTTGGGATACTGGCGCCAGACCACGTCGACGTCGGCCAGTGCTCCGCCCTGCTCCGATAGTTGCAAGGTGGCCCGCGCCACAGCGGCACCACGCGTGCCGTCGGCACCCGCCTCGGCATAGCTTAGGTAGATGCGGTTGTTACCTCTGAAATCCGGGTGCAGGGCAACGTCGCCGAAGCCGCCCTGACCGCCGTATTCAACCTTCGGTACGCCGGCAAGAGCAGCTGATTTTTGCCCGTCCTGGGTGACAATGAACAGATTGCCTTTTTTCTCGGTCACGAGCATGCGGCCGTCGGGGAGGAAAGCCATGGCCCAGGGCTCATCGAAAGACGCAACCGGCTCGATATCAAATGGCAGGCTTGTCTGTGCGTGACCGCAGGCGACGATGAAAAAGCTGAGAGTCGCTACAAAAAGATTCGTTTTCATTGTGGGTACACGACTTGTTGTGCCGTCAAAGAGACTGATACGGCAGAATATAGAGTATTGAAACCGCCTACAAATACCGGAATCCAGCCATAATGGTATGGCCTATGAATCCAATTACCGAACGTCTAAGGTGCAGTGCGATTTTCAGGGCCGTTGCAGCGCTTGTCGCGCTGCTGACCGGCCAGGCTTGCACGTCTGTGGACTACCAGTATCTCATCAGCGGCAATGCCGGTGATGTAGTGACCCAGACACAGGGCTTGATTGTGATGCAGGGCGGCGGCACTGACGTCGATGAAAACTACGTGCGCATGGGACAGCTTTCCGGCGGTGGTGATTTTGTCGTGTTGCGCGCATCGGGTGATGACGGCTACAACGACTATATCAAGGGGTTGTGCAACTGCGACTCCGTTGAAATTTTTGTGTTCGCCAACCGGCAGGCCGCCTTTGATGCTTTCGTTATTGAAAGGATTCGCAATGCTGAGGCACTGTTTATCGCCGGCGGGGATCAGTCCCGCTATGTTCGATTCTGGAAGGACACGCCGGTTGAAGACGCCATTCATTTTGTCGCGGCCAAACCCGCGCCGGTAGGTGGCACCAGTGCGGGCATGGCGATCCTGGGCCAGTTCAGTTACTCCGCAATGTCCGGCGACAGCCTGCTGTCGAGCGCCGCTCTCGCCGATCCCTTGCATCCGGACGTGACTATCGAAGCGGACTTTTTGCGTCTCGCCGGCATGCAGAACCTCCTCACTGACCAGCATGTGGTCGAGCGCGACCGCATTGGCCGCACGGTCACGCTGCTTGCGCGCCTGGTGCAGAACGGATTCACTGCGGAAGGGCGCGCAATCGCGGCAGACCGCGAGACGTCGGTGCATCTCGATCCAGTCACGACCAAGATCACGGTGCACGCGATGGCCAAACACTCGACCCCGCATGTCTATCTATTGCGCACCAGCGAAGCCGCGGACGTCTGCGTGCGCGGCACGGCATTGTCCATCGACAACGTCGACGTGTATCGGCTAAGTCCAGGCGCGACGTTTAACCTGGAATCCTGGACCGGTACGGGTGGCATTGCCTATACAATCAGTGCCAAAGCCGGGCAGCTGACCTCGTCGCGCGGCGACATTTACTGAGCTTGCCATGATCTCTAACCTTCGATTTCTGCATTTTAGTTTGCTGGCAATGACGAGCAGCATTGCGCCTTTGCCTGTCGCAATGGCCGCTGACCTGCAACAGCGAATCGACGAGCTCGTCGCGTCGCAGATGCAGGAACAGAAGATTCCCGGGGTTGCCGTAGGCGTGTTCGCAGGCGGCGAGCCGATTCTGATGAAGGGCTACGGCTTTGCCAATGTCGAGCACCGGGCGCCAGTGACGCCGGCCAGCGTTTTCCACTCCGCGTCCGTTGGCAAACAATTTACGGCCGTGGCGATCATGCTGCTCGTGGAGGACGGCAAACTTGAGCTGGATAGCTCAATCCGAACGTATTTTCCGGATGCGCCGCCCAGCTGGCAGCCCATTACGATTCGCCACCTGCTGACACACACGTCCGGAATAGCGGATTATTTCGATGCAATGGGTGCAAACGGCATCGAGGCCTATGACAGCCGCCGCGATTATGCGCCGGATGAATTGCGCGGTATTTTTTATACGCTGCCACTTGTCTTTGAGGCGGGCGCCGACTTCAGCTACAGCAACACCGGGTATGCGTTACTCGGCTTTCTGATTCATGAGGTCTCGGGTCGTTTCTATGGCGACCTGCTTCGCAAGCGGGTATTTACGCCGCTCGGTATGCCGACTGCCGCGGTCGTCAGCGAATCTGACATCGTTCCCGATCGCGTGGCGGGGTATGAACTCGTCGATGGCGAATTGAAAAACGAGGAGTGGTACGCACCGACAAACAATACGGCCGATGGTGCGCTTTACCTTTCCCTGCTCGACTACCTTGCCTGGGATCGTGCATTGCGCGAACGCGCCATCCTGAGCGATGCAAGCTGGAACGAGGTCTATTCTGCGGTACGCCTGAATGACGGCCGGCACTATCCGTACGGATTCGGCTGGGAAATCGGTGAGTCGCAAGGCGCACTTTGGTACCACCACAGTGGTGGCTGGCTGGGATTTAACCTGCTCCTTTCGCGCTACCTGGCCAATGACCTCACGATCGTCGTGTTAAGCAATCTTGACCTGGCGGAGCCAGCGGCCATCGTCGATGGTATCGCCGGGATTATTGATCCCGGGATGGCGCAACTTTTGCCTCGCGCCGAATAACACGGCCCGGCCGCGCCTCGGTCACAGCACCCTCCGTGTATACCACCTCGCCCCCAACCCAGACGGTCGTAATACCGGTGGAGAGCAGCTCCGGCTGCCGCGGCGTCGCATGATCCGTGACAGTTACCGGATCGAACAATACGAGGTCTGCGACCATGCCTTCCCGGATCAGGCCGCGGTCGCTAATGCCCACGTTGGCCGCAGCGAGGCTCGTGAACTTGCGAACGGCTTCCTCGAGCGGAACCACGTTCTTCTCTCGAACGTAACGGCCCAGCACGCGCGGGTAGCTACCGCGGCCGCGCGGGTGCAAGTCCACGATGCCACCGTCGGTGCAGAGATTCGCCCAGGGCCAGGCGAATAATGCATCAATATCAGCCTCGACCATACTCGTGCCAATAATGGCCTCGGCACTCCGGCCGTGTTCCAGTTCCCAGGCAAGCGCTTCCTGTGCAATTTGCGTGAACGCGGTGATGACATCGACTTCGCGCAGCCCTGCGATTTCGGTCAGCGTCTTGCCGACATAGCTCGGATCCGGTTCGAACCGCGTCATCCACAAGCCATCGGGTGGCACGATCTGGTCAAGCGCTTCCGCGATGGCTTCCCGATTGGTTGGATCGCGATCGGGCAGCAATACCATGATGGTCGACTGCCAATATTCATAGGGGTAGATATCGGCCGTGATATCGACGCCTTCGGCTCGCGCTGCATCGAGCTTGGCGATTAGTTGCGGCGCGTTGCCCCAGAGGCGCTTCATCGCAAGCTTGATATGCGAAACCTGCACCGGCATGCCGGTCTCGCGGCCGATAAGGATGATTTCGTCAATCGCTTCTTCGAACCAGCGATCTTCGCTACGCACGTGGCTGATGTAACGCCCGCCGGCGGCCGCTGCCACGTGCGCCAGGGCGAGCACCTCGTCGGTTTCGGAATGAATGCCAGGTTCATACTCGAGACCGGCGCCAAGGCCGAGCGCACCACTTGCGAGTTCTTGCCCGAGCAGCTTTTTCATTGCCTCAATTTCTGTAGCGGTCGCGGCGCGGCGGAAGTCGTCCCGCATGACGAGGCTGCGCAAGGTACCGTGGCCCGCATAAGACGCAATGTTCACGGTGGCGGGCGCCGCCGCAAATCTTTCATAGAAATCCGCCAGCGGATGTTGCGACTCACCATCCTGGCCAACAACGACCGTGGTAATGCCCTGGCTGAGCACGGGCAGCGCATCGGGGTGCTCGAAAATCTCCGCGTCGGCGTGACTGTGCGTATCGATGAAGCCAGGTGCCAGTACCTGCCCGCCACCGTCGACAATCACATCGCCCTCGCAGGCGAGCGCATTGCCAACGTCCACGATCCTCCCCTCCGCCACACGCACGTCGCCGGCTTCGGCCGGCTTACCGGAGCCGTCCAGGATCAGGACGTTGGCAATCAGCAAGCCCGGCGCATCACCGGTACAGGATGGCGCTTCCCCTTGCGTACAGGATGCAAGCAGCGATACGACAATCAGCAACAGGCGGCGCGACATGGTTGGCCAGCATACCTGATTCAATTCGTCCGGAAATGCCGTCAGCACCTATAGTTCCGGTTTGAGACGCGGCGGCCGGTCAGGGTGAGCGCGGGCGGCATGTTCCTGACCACGGGCCGGCTTGACTCGTATTCCTCGAAGTACTGCTTGATCAGCCCGCGCAATTCGGCCGCACTGCGGCTGGGGTAAGAGTGCACGTAGCTGAATGTGCGGAACACACCGTCCGGACGCAGGCAGGTGCGTGTCGCAGCAAAGAGCTTCTGCAGTGTATTGTTGTCGAAGAAGATCAACGGCAACCCGGAAATCACGGCAGCCGCTGGTGGAAGGTCGCGCGCAAGGCACAATTTCAGCACGTCGAGGGCATCTGCCAGCACGAATTCCAGTTGCGGGAAGCGGCGCTGCAGGAACTGGTACATGCCGGGATCTCTTTCCACGCCGAGATAGCGGATCTCGACACCGCTATCGAGCAGTCGCTGCACTTCGAGCGTGAATGAGCCGGTGCCAGGGCCGTATTCGACCACCAGATCGCCGTGGCCAAGCCTCAAGCCATCAAACATCTGCGTGGCGAGAAACCGGGAACTTGGCCATACGGAGGCAATGTGTTTCGGGCTGCGTACAAACCTTTGCAGAAAGTACGTTGCAACTTCAAAATCGTCCTTTCCCAATTCATGTCCACCTTAAAGTGTGCCAGCCTGAAGGTTGGAGTATTACACTAATTCCTGAACAATCCGCTATCCACCGGTGCGGAACATGACGCGGTGTTATAGTTTGCAGCCTGTCAAGGAGTGAATTTGGACCAGATTTCGGCACAATTATCAGCCTACGCGGACCTGGCCGTCGCCTTCCTGAGTCGCCCGGAGATCCTGTTCCAGCTGGCCCTGGTGGTCGTGCTGTTCGTCCCTGCCTGGTTGCTCTCGACACGCGTCGAGCTGCGGCTCGAGCAGCGTGTGCGCGAGATTTCGGGCATGCGCGGCCTGCTTCGCGTACTCGCTGCCTTCCTGCATCGCCTCGAGTGGTTTTTCTACCTGATCTTTCTGAGCGTCGCTTACCTCGTGACCACGGCGTTAGCCTGGCCGCCGAACAACTACCTGCTGTATTCAGTCATGTTGCTGTCCGGTGCGTGGCTGCTGATTTACCTCGTGTCACACGCGATACGCAGCCGCTTTGTCGGCAGATTGTTTGCCATCATCGTCTGGACCTTGGTCACTGCGGCGATGCTCGGAATCGCCGATGATGTCGCGACGACGCTCGACGCCATCGGCTTCAACGTCGGCAACACCCGGCTTTCGGTGCTCCTGATCCTGCAGTCGATCCTGTTCATTGGCGTCCTGATGTGGGCGGCTTTCGCGGCCGGCAATTTTTTCGACCGGCGTATACAGGAAATTGAGGAGCTGACGCCATCGCTGCGCGTATTGTTCGGCAAGATATTGCGTTTCGCGTTTTTCATCTTTGCCGCGATGATCGCGATGCAGAGTCTCAACATCGACCTCACGGCGTTGACGGTCTTATCCGGCGCTATCGGCGTCGGCATCGGCTTCGGTCTGCAGAAAGTCGTTTCGAATTTTATTTCCGGTATCATCATCCTGCTCGATGAGTCCATCAAACCAGGCGACACGATCACCGTTGGGGAAACATTCGGCTGGATTCGCGAATTACGTGCACGTTTTGTATCGGTCGTAACGCGTGACGGACGCGAGTACCTGATACCGAACGAAGACTTCATTACAACGCAGGTCGTCAACTGGTCGTTCTCGGACAAATTCGTGCGGCTCGATGTGCCGTTCGGCGTGTCCTACAACTCGGATCCCCACGAAGTCACGCGGCTCGCCATTGCGGCCGCCGCCAGCGTTGACCGCGTCGACAAGGGTCAACGGGCGCCCGTTTGCTGGATCACCGAGTTTGGTGATTCGTCCATTATTTTCCTGCTGCGATTCTGGATCGACGATCCACAGAATGGCCTGACGAATATTCGCGGCAAAGTGCTGCTCGCCCTATGGGACACTTTTAAGGAACATGGCGTTACAATCCCCTACCCGCATCGCGAGATCATCATGCGCTCGCCAGTTACGATTGCGGAATAATATTCAGCTGTTTACTTTCGAGGATCTATGAACGTGGCCAAACGTAATTTTCCGAGTTCGACCGGCACGCTGTTTGTCGTGCTGTTCGTGACCGTTCTCATGCCGCTCAGCAGTTGTGCAGACGATAGTGCAATAGATACGCGGACCGTCGTAGCACTTGACGCAGCAATCAACGGCAGCCATCGCAGCGATGAAAACCGTGCCCGCGATCAGTTTCGCCGCCCGAAGGAAACGCTTGCGTTTTTCGGCTTTCGATCGGATGCGACTGTTGTGGAATTCTCACCAGGCGGCGGCTGGTATACCGAGATCCTGGCGCCGGCATTACGTGATAGCGGCAAATTGTATACGCCGCATTACGATGTGAATTCCGGCAACTACCAGCGCGGCAGCCTGGGCGGGTTCCTGCAAAAACTCAGCGCAATGCCGGAGGTATATGACCAGGTCGTGGTGACCGCAATTTCGGATCCGGCTGGTGAGCCGATCGCGCCGCCGGGCTCTGCCGACCTGGTGCTGACCTTTCGCAACGTGCACAACTGGCTGGAGCCCGGAGCTGATGGGGAAACCTTCGCGATTGCGCGATTCTCGGAAATGTTCCAGGCACTGAAATCGGGCGGCGTGCTCGGCGTGGTAGCGCATCGCTGGCCTGACGCCGCGACCGAGGATCCGGCCGCTGAGAACGGCTATGTTTCGGAGGATCGCGTCATTCGCCTCGCCGCTGCGGCCGGTTTCGAATTCGTGGCTCGTTCCGAGCACAACTACAACCCGAAGGACACGCATGATCATCCGAATGGAGTCTGGTCCTTGCCGCCGAGCCTCGACGTTGAGGATGCGGACAAAGAAAAGTATCGGCAAATCGGCGAATCCGATCGTATGACCTTGAAGTTTCGGAAACCCGACGCCGCTCGCTAGTTTTACCCGGCGAGTATGACAACCGAGGCCGTCCAGTACAGTTTGCAGGACCAAGTAGCCACGATCCGCATCGACGATGGCAAACGCAATGCGCTATCGCCCGAGGTGTTGCGCGAAATTTACAAAGCCTTCGATCGCGCCGAGGCCGATCGTGCAATTGTGATCATCACGGGTCGTGAATCTGTTTTTTCCGCGGGCTTCGATCTGCACGTGATGAAACGCGGAGGCGGCAATGCGCTGCGCATGCTGCGGCTCGGCTATGCCCTGCCCGCGCGCGTCCTGGCCTATCCTTATCCGGTTATTGCCGCCTGCAACGGCCACTCGTTTGCGATGGGTGTCTTCCTGATGCTCGCGGCGGACTACATCATCGGTAGTCGCGGCGACTTCAGGATTGCCGCGAACGAAGTCGCTATCGGCCTCACCATGCCGCGCATAGCCGCCGCGATGTTGCGCCATCGACTCAATCCTGCAGGTTTTCAACGCGCCGTCGCACTGGCGGAAAACTTCGACGTCGATGCCGCGCTGCGCGCCGGCTTTCTTGACGATACCGTCGAACCCGTTGAGTTGATGAACCATGCCACGGCACAGGCGGGAAAATACAAGGAGCTGGATTTTCGGGCACACGCCGCCTCCAAGCGCAGAATCCGTGCCAGGCTCATTCGGAAAATCCGTTTCCAGACCTGGCTGGATCTTTTCGACGCCGTGCTGCTAGGCTTGCGCGGCACACAACCACGCTGAATCGGAATCGGGCGCGAAGCCGTCAAATGCACAGAGAAAAGAAAGCGCGACCCACCGGAATCATCAAGGGACTGATGGGTATTCCACTGCTTTACGTATTGGCCGTATTGCCGCAAAGCATCATCCGGGCGCTCGCACGGCTGTTGGCCTGGATCATGTGGACCGCCAACGGCAGGTTGCGCAAAGTTACCGAGGGCAATCTCGAGATCAGTATGCCCGACCTGGCGAAGAGCGATCGCACCAGGCTCGCCCGGCGAAGCCTGCATGAGTTGAGTTTGAACATCATGCAGATCGGCGCCACGGTGCTATGGGCACCGGAACGCCTCAGGGCGCGAGTCAGCCGAGTGACCGGGCGGGAGCTGCTTGAGGCGGCGATAGCGAACGGCACAGGCACCATCATCATTCTGCCGCACCTCGGTAATTGGGAACTGGTGAACATGCAGCTCGCCAAGGACTATTCAGTGACCGCCATGTTCAAAAACCCGAAATCGGAGTTGTTCGACAATTTCGCTCTGAAAGGCCGACAGCGAACGGGCATGAAAATGGTCCCCGCGGACTTGTCCGGTGTGCGCGCCTTGCTCAGGTCCCTGAAGTCTGGCGAGCTGGTCATCGTCCTGCCGGACCAGGTACCGCAACAGTCTATGGGCAGCTTTGCGCCCTTCTTCGGCGAGATGACGCTGACCATGAACCTCGTTACCAATCTCATTCAACGCACCGGCGCCAGGGCGGTCTGTTGCTATTGCAAACGCCTGCCGGACGGAACATACGAGTTCAGGACCCTGCCGGCGGATGAGGACATTTATAGCCCGGATTCCGATACTGCCCTCGCCGCACTGAACAAGTCCGTCGAGCGCTGCGTCATGGACTGCCCCGAGCAATACCAGTGGCATTACAAGCGCTACAAGTACCTGCCCGATTTCCGAAAGCGCGATTACGGAGACAAGAAAGCCCGGGCATGAGGATTGCGGTGCAATCGGCTAACATCCTGAGTCAATACCTGACCAATCAGCCTGCCGGCTGCCTCTGGAGATACCTTGCGAGACCTGGCAATCAAGCGAATCATGACCGAGTGCCCGGCGACACTTGCTCCCGGAAATCGACTGTCCGAAGCTCGCAAACTATTCACGTCGCGTGGAATACATCATCTGCCAGTTCTCGATGACGGCAGGCTCGTCGGCATACTGTCCGCATCGGATCTCCTGAATCTGGAGCTGCTCGAGCGCGCCAGGATTTCGCTGGCTGACGTCGAGGTCAGGCACGTCATGCACGCCAATCCTGTAACTATCAATGTTGGCGCCAGCCTTCGCGACGCTGCCGCGAAGCTTCGCGCTGGCGAATTTCACGCACTGCCTGTTGTGGACGACGACAGCGTGCTGATCGGTATAGTCACAACAACCAACCTGATCGAAACGCTGTTGCGTCAGCTTCCAACTGGCGATGGCAGCCTTGATGAACCCGGTAACAACATGCAAAAACTGGCCGAACGCAACCGCCTGCTGACCGCTGCATGCCAGGCTGCCGAACTCTATATCCGCAGCGGTAACGCAAGCCATGAACACAGTGTGCTGGTCAAACGACTCGCCGATCTGCGGGCATCAGAGTCGGTCAACCTTTAATCAATGGCCGGGGACGACATGCCCGAGTGGCGCATGTACGCATAACAAAGGATTCAGATTTGACTATCCAGACCGGTTTGAAGCGCGTGGTGACACGCTGGCAGATTGTCGGCATGGCGTTGAACGGCGTGATTGGCAGCGGCGTGTACTTGCTGCCGGCCGCTGCTGCGGCGCTGCTCGGTCCCGCGAGCTTGTGGGCGGTGCCGCTCGCCGGATTCGCCGTGCTATTGCTTGCGCTTTGTTTCGCCGAGGCCGGCAGCCACTTTGACGAGCCCGGTGCCGCCTACGTGTACACGCGTGAGGCTTTCGGCGAGTTCGTCGGCTTCCAGGTGGGCTGGATGACGTGGCTGACCCGCGTCGCATCGGGCGCCGCACTCTGGAACGGGTTCGCCCAGGCCCTCACCTATCTCTGGCCGGCTGCAGCTTCGGGTGTCACTCACATCGCGGTCATCACCGTACCGCTACTGATAATTATGTCGATCAACCTGGTCGGCGTGCAGTACAGTGCGCGACTGTCCGTGGCACTCGCCATCGCGAAGATCCTGCCTTTGGTGTTGTTGATCGTGGTCGGCATCCCTGCCATCAATAGCGCCTTGCTGTTGCCGATGCCGGCACCGGAAGCAGCCGGGCTCGGCCAGGCAGCGCTGCTGTTGCTATTCGCCTATGCCGGCTTCGAGAACACGGCGGCAACTGCCGGTGAGTTCAAGAACCCGAGGCGCGATGTGCCGTTCGCACTCGTATCCGTGATCGTCATCGTGACCATCCTGTACACACTGATACAGCTGGTCGCCCTCGGGACCTTGCCAGACCTCGCGGCCCGCGTAGCAGGAACACCGCTCGCCGACTCGGCGACACTCGTCGTCGGCGTCTGGGCCGGCGTGATCCTGACGCTCGGCGGCACGATTTCAACCGCCGGCAACGCCGCGAGCACGGCCGTCGTCGGCCCACGCTATCTTTACGCACTGGCCAGGGACCGCTTTGGGCCCGAGGTATTGGCACGCGTGCACCCGCGCTACCAGACGCCGGCGTGGGCGATCGTGACCCAGGACGCCATCGTCTGGGCGCTCGCGCTGTCAGGCTCTTTCGTACAACTCGCCATGCTCTCCGTCATCGCGCGGCTCGCAACCTATATCGGCACGGCCGCCGCGGTACCCGTGCTGCGGCTGAAATTCGCCAGGACCGAGCACACGTTCGTGCTCCCCGGCGGGCTCACCATTCCGCTGCTGGCGCTCGTACTCAGCCTGGCCTTTCTCGCCAGTGCGACTGTGCACAATCTCATTGTCGGGCTGGTCGCGCTGCTCGTCGGTGTGGTCATCTATATTCTGCGGCGTAAATAGCAGCGTTACGGCAATCGCAGTACCATCGGCTGCCAGGGCCAGGAGTTTCCATGAGCGACGACCACGAATTCGGTTTTTCGACCCGCACCGTGCATGCAGGCTGCCGGCCGGAGCCGACCACTGGCGCGCGTGCCCTGCCAATTTTCCAGACCACGAGTTACGTTTTCGAAAATTGCGGATCGGCGGCGGCGTACTTCAACCTGCAGGAATACGGCAACACCTACTCCCGCATCATGAACCCGACGGTCGCCGCGTTCGAAGAGCGTATCGCCAGTCTCGACGGTGGCGCCGGCGCCGTGGCGTTTGCGAGTGGACTTGCGGCGCAGGCCGCCGCTTTGTTCACGCTGCTTCGGCCTGGTGATCACGTCGTCGCCTCCAAGGCACTCTATGGCGGCACGGTCACGCAACTGAAACACGTGCTTGGCAAACTCAATGTTGCGCTCGACTTCGTCGATCCGGACGACCTGGACGCCTGGCGCGCGGCCATGCGCGATACCACCAAGGTGCTGTTCGCCGAAACCATCGGCAACCCGGGCGGCAATATCCTCGATATCGAGGCCGTCGCCGAGATTGCTCATGCGCATCAGTGCCCGCTGATGATCGACAACACCTTTGCAACGCCGTATCTTTGCCGGCCGCTCGAATGGGGCGCCGATATCATCGTCTACTCAGCGACCAAGTTCCTCGGTGGCCACGGCACGAGCCTTGGTGGAGTGGTGGTGGAAAGCGGCAAATTCGACTGGTCGAACGGCCGCTTCCCGGTGATCGCCGATCCATCGCCGGCTTATCACGGGCTTGCATTCCACGAAACTTTCGGCGTTTACGGATACCTGATGAAGCTGCGCGCCGAGACCTTGCGTGATCTTGGCGCCGCAATCAGTCCATTCAATGCCTTCCTGCTGGCACAGGGTGTCGAGACATTGCCGCTCAGGATGCGCCAGCACGTCGCGAACGCGCATGCGGTGGCCGAGTTTCTCGCTGCCGACCCGCGCGTTGCGTCTGTCAGCTATCCCGGACTTGCCGGCAGCAAGTACTTGAGGCTTGCCAAGAAATACCTGCCCGGCGGATGCGGCGCCGTGTTCTGTTTCGACTTGCCGGGCGGGCGCGAACACGGCATGCGCTTCATCGAGGCACTGTCGCTGTTCTCGCACCTCGCCAACGTCGGCGATGCCAAGAGCCTTGTCATTCACCCGGCCTCGACGACCCACCGGCAACTCAATGACGAGGAACTTGCCGGTGCCGGTATACGCCCGGGAACCGTGCGGCTCTCGATTGGCATCGAGGATGTCCAGGACCTGATCTGGGATCTCGAGCAGGGCCTCGGGGCGCTGGGTTAGGCGCCATGGATCTCGCCCGCTACCAGGACCCAGCCGTCATTCGTCATGCGCTGACGATGCGCCGCGTGGCGATCGTCGGCCTCTCCGCGGATGAGTTGCGCGCCAGCAATTTCGTCGGTCGCTACCTGCTAATGCACGGCTACGAGGTAATCCCGGTCAACCCCAAGGCGAAGGAGATCCTCGGCCAGGCCTGCTATGCATCGCTCAAAGACATTCCGGGCCCGGTCGATACGGTCGACGTATTTCGCAAGCCCGATGCAGTACCCGACATCGCGCGCGATGCCGTCGCGATCGGCGCCAAATGCCTGTGGCTGCAGTACAACGTGATCAGCGAGAAAGGCGCCGCGATCGCAACAGCCGGGGGACTCGACGTGGTCATGGATCGCTGCATGAAAGTTGAGCACGCACGCTACCTCGGCCGCATGCATTGGCTCGGTTTTAATACCGGTCGAGTGGTCGCCACGCGCAAGATCTAACGCTACACTATGCCGAAAACGCAGATCGGCCAGAGTCAGGAGAAAATCAATGTCGGAACAATCATCTACCGTAGACAATGGTGTCAATGTTGGTGCCCTGCTGGAAGCACGCGAGGCATTGACGAACATGCCCGCCGCAGCCCAGTTCAAATGGCGTGCAACTTGCGACTGGCAAAACGGCACACACTCGAGCTCGACCGTCGAAGGGTTCTTCGGGCTCGGTGAGGAACAAAGGCACGTCAAAACGTTTTCCTTCGACTCGGATCATCCGCAGATTTTCGCCTCCGAAGACAAAGGTGCGACACCAGTCGAATTTGTGCTGGTGGGACTCGCCGGTTGCCTGACGGCCGGTATCGCGGCCGTCGCGCAGAATCGGAGCATCCAGTTGAATTCGGTCAAGGCAACGCTCGAGGCGCCGATGGACATCCAGGGCATACTCGGTATCGACTCCGATGTGCGCAACGGCTTCGACAATATCGCCGTAAGCTATGAGATCGATGCCGACGCGACACAGAAAGACATCGAGGCGCTGGTCGCACAGTCGCAGAAACGCTCGGCTGTGTTCGATATCGTTACGAACCCGACCAACGTCACCGTGAACGTCAAGAAAACCTGACCCCGCAGCGACCGAATGTCGTGAAGAGCGCGGATGTTGTTGTCATCGGCGCCGGCCATGCCGGCCTGTCGGTCAGTTACTGCCTTGCCGAACGATCAATTGATCATGTCGTCCTCGAGCGCGGCCAGGTAGCGCACTCGTGGCGCAGCGAGCGCTGGGACTCGCTGACCTTGCTGACACCAAACTGGCAGAGCCGCCTGCCGAGTTTTGCCTACGAGGGTGATGATCCTGACGGCTACATGGCAATGCCCGAGCTCATCCGCTTTATCGATACGTACGCGGATGCAATCAATGCACCAGTCCAAACCGGCGTCGAGGTGACCTCGGTACGGCCGAATTGCAGCGGTTTTGAGCTCGTGACCGGGGACGGCATTTGGAAGTGCCGCAGCGTCGTGCTCGCCAGCGGCGCCTGCAACGTGCCTGCCGTCCCCGCACTTGCAGCCGAGATGCCCGAAAAGCTCTTGTCGGTAACGACGCATCAGTACCGTAACCCGGCGCAATTGCCGGCGGGCAGGGTGCTCGTTGTCGGCGCCTCGGCGACGGGTTTGCAACTCGCGGACGAGATTCAACGTTCCGGGCGCGAGGTCGTGCTCGCCGTCGGCGAGCATGTGCGATTGCCGCGCGTTTATCGCGGCCGCGACATCCAGTGGTGGATGCACGCCGCCGGGATTCTCGACGAGGGTCTCGCCGATGTCGATGACATCAACCGCGCGCGCAACCTGCCCTCACCACAGCTGGTCGGTTCGCGTGCGCGCCCGATTCTCGACCTGAATGCAATGAGCGATGCCGGCGTGCGGCTCATCGGCCGGCTCATGGCCATACGCGACGGCGTGGTGCTGTTTTCGGGGTCGCTGCGCAACGTGTGTGCATTGGCCGACCTGAAAATGGAGCGGCTGCTGGACACGATTGACGAGTGGGCGGCGGCATCGAACCATGCGGCAAGTTTCGAACCGCCGGAGCGTTTCGCCGCGACGCGCGTCGAGGCATCACCGCCGCTGACTCTGGACCTGCGGAAGGAAGGCATTACCGCGATCCTCTGGGCCACCGGCTATCGTCCGGATTATTCCTGGCTGCAGCTGCCGGTACTGGATCGCAAGGGCAGACTGATTCACGACGAAGGAGTGGTTGGCACGCCCGGCCTCTACGCACTAGGCCTGCCGTTTTTGCGCAAGCGCAAGTCGAGTTTCATACACGGCACCGAGGACGATGCCCGGCATATTGTTACTCATTTGGCGAGATACCTGCGTGCACCGGGCCCGATGCAATGAGCAACATGACTACCGGCCCGATCACGGAAATCGCCACGATTATTCGCGATGTTGTCGCCGACAACCTGCCGCGCGACCTGACCTGGCCGTTCCTGTTGTTGACCGTTGTTATCGCCACTGCGATCTGGCTGATACGACGCGGGCACGGTTCCAAGGACGCCGATGGGCGCGAGCGCTCCGCAGGCCTCGTCGAATTTTTGTTGCCGCGCGGGATATATACACACGTTTCTGCGCGCGTCGATATCTGGCTGTACGTGCTGGACCGCCTGCTCACGCCTTTGTGGACCGCCGCATTTATCGTTGCGATAGCGCCTGCCACCGAGCAGGCCATCGCGGCCGTTCTGAGTGCCACCCTGGGCAATGGGCCTGCTCTGACATCCAGCTTTGCGTGGATGTTGTCGTACAGCCTCTTCACATTACTCTGCTACGACTTCGTCTTTTTCCTGATCCATTACACCGAGCACAAAGTACCGGCACTCTGGGTAATCCATAAAGTGCATCATTCGGCTGAAGTCCTGACGCCCCTGACACGTTACCGTGAACATTTCCTCGAAGCGCCGATATACGCGGCCGGCGCAGCACTTAGTCTTGGCTTCGCAGCGGGTGTCTATTCATGGTTGTTCGTTGACAACATCACACCGGCGACCTTGTTTAACATCGGCTTTTTCGCGCTGTTGTTCGGCTTCAACGGTTCGTTCCGCCACTACCACGTCGCGTTTCATTATCCACGCTGGCTGTCGCGGTGGCTGCACAGCCCGGTAATGCACCACGTGCACCACAGCTACCTGGAGCAGCACATCGATAAGAACTTTGCGGTGTTCACCAGCATCTGGGACCGAATGTTTCGCACGCTCTACATTCCGGCGAAGGACGAATACACGCCCTGGGGCCTTGGTCCCGCGACCCAGGGCGAGTACCGGAGTTTCTGGCAAAACACGATGGGGCCATTCCGGGACTGGTACGCCATGCTTATGGCCCCAAAGGTGGCCAATCCGGATGGCTCCGGGTAGTCCCGTCGCACTCACACTTGCTGCTTTGGCGCCGACCTCCGGTCGTTAGCACTTGTTGGCACTCGGTGCGCGACCGCAATTCGGCTGGCCGTATGCCCGTCCACGCCGGCCGCCTCGGCAAACTGCTTCCAGTTTGCTACCGCGCGCGAGACATCGTCGATGATGTCCCTCGCCCGCGCCGGTTTGATCGCCGCAGACTTGCCTAGGGCCAGTAAGTCCTCGGCAATGAACCCGTCGCGCTTGCTGTTGATGCTCATCTGATGTCGGCTGGTCCAGGCCCCTGCCGGGTTATAGGAATAAGCAACATCGAACGCGGGCGACAGCCGCCATTCGCCGGACTTGTTCATCAGGTAGGCGATATTCTTGACGTGATCGTCGTGATTGCGGGCGACGACGTTAAACACTGCGCGGCGGAATTGCTGCTCGATGTCCGCGGTGGGCATGCCGATGC